>CAILKX010000041.1 GCA_903834975.1 uncultured Curvibacter sp. | reverse complement strand
GGGGGCCCGCTTGCTGGGCCAGCTCGGCGTCCACATTGGCCGTCGTGGCTTGGGTGCCTTGGGGTGGGGGCACCAAGTAACCGATCTTCTCCAGAAAGGCGCGGTAAGCGGGCATGTCGGCGATGGGGCCGGGGTGGGCTTGGTGCCAAGCATCCAACTCGGTTTGCAAGCGGTCACGTTCGGCCAACAAGGCGATGTTTTTCGGGGCCAAGTCGGCCACGATGGCGTCAAAGCCCGCCCAGAATTGGGCGCTGTCAAGGCCGGTGCCGGGCAGCACTTGTTCGTTGACGAATTGGTACAAAGGGGTCGCCACTTGCAAGCGGTGTACGGGGGTGCGTGGGGTCGTGGTCATCACAATTTCCTTAAGTCAAAAGTCAAAAATCAGAAAAAATTCAGCACGTCCTGCAAACTACTGCCGGTGCGGGTCGGTGCAGGTCCAATTTGTTCGGGGGGAAGGCCGCCGCGGTTGACCCACAAGGTGGTGAAGCCGAACCAAGTGGCGCCCAAGGCATCCCAGCCATTGCTGCTGACGAACAGAATTTGCTCAGCAGGGATGCCCATGGCCTGGGGGCCCAGCGCATAGCTGTCTGGGTGTGTTTTAAAACGACGGACGGGATCGACGCTGATGACGTGGTCCAAGTGGGCGTCCAGTCCGGCGCTTTTGACCGCAACGCCCAACATATCGGCGTCGCCATTGGACAAAATGCCCGTGACCAAGCCCTTTTCCTTCAGCGATTTCAAGACGTTTTGACATTCAGGAAATGCGCTGAGGGAGCGGTATTGGTTCATCAATTGCAAAGCCTGCGTTTCTTCTAGCGGCAAGGAAAGGCGCGCTGCCGAATACCGCAAACTGGCCAAGGTCAAATCCCAAAAGGGTTGGTAGTGTTCGCCGTGGTTGCTGGTCGTGACCAGTCGGGTGTATTCAATTTGTTTGTCACGCCAAAGTACGCTCAAAGCGTGGCCTTGTCCGGGAAAGAATTGTTCGGCCAACAAGGCCACGCTGTACACATCGAAAAGCGTGCCATAGGCGTCGAACAGCACCGCTTGGAGGCGTGAGGTTGGCATGGATTTATCAGTCATAAATGGGACTTTACGCGCCCGCTCTGGAAAGATCCAGACCCATTAACGGCATAGATCTTTTACTTTTTTGAGGGTAATGGAGGATTTGAAAGCCCAAAAAACACCAAAAGTTTGCTCAAAATTAAACCCAAGTTGATAATCAAGCCATGGACAAGCTCAAACAAATGGCCACTTTTGTCTCGGTTGCCACCCGAGGCAGTTTGACTGCAGCCGCGAGCACGGAAGGGGTGGCGACGGCCATCATCGGTCGTCGTTTGGATGCGTTGGAGGCGCGCTTGGGCGTTAAATTGCTTGTTCGCACGACGCGGCGCCTCTCCTTGACCCACGAAGGCAGCGCTTTCTTAGAGGATTGCCAACGGGTGTTGGCCGATGTGGCCAATGCCGAGGCCAGTGTCAGCGCCGGTGGGGTCAAGGCCAGCGGTCACTTGCGCATCACCGCGCCGGCCGGGTTTGGGCGGCGCCATGTGGCCCCTTTGGTAGCGCCTTTTCGCGCTCTGCACCCCGAGGTCACCTTGTCACTGAATTTGAGTGATCGGGTGGTGGATTTGGCCGCCGAGGGCTACGACTGTGCCGTGCGCGTGGGGGATCTGCCCGACTCCAGCTTGGTCAGCTTGCGTCTGGCCGATAACCGGCGACTTTGCGTCGCCACACCCGCTTACTTGGCCCGTGCCGGCGTCCCTGAGCGCCCCAGTGACCTCAACCACTTTGAATGTCTGACCTTGTCGAGTGAGGCGTCGCAAACGCGGGGTTGGGCTTTTCGCGTCCCCAAAGTAGCCCTTCAACCAGCGCCAAAGGGCGCCGAAAAAGACAGCCAAAAGGGTAGCCAAAAAGACACTCCCTTGGAAGAACAACAGCGAACCACTGAACTGGTGCATTTCAAACCTGCAGGCTCGCTCGATTGCTCTGACGGACATGTTTTGCACGACTGGTGTTTGGCCGGTTTGGGCATCGCCTGGCGCAGCACTTGGGAAGTGGCGCAAGACATCGCAGAAGGCCGCTTGGTCGAAGTACTGGCCGACTTTTCGGCGCCCCCGAACGGCATTTATGCCTTGTTCCCGCAAAGAAAACACTTGCCTTTGCGGGTGCGCTTGTGGATCGATTTTCTTAAACACACGTATGGTCAAGAGGCCTATTGGCGGGCCCAAGAATTGACCCGTCCATGAGCCCAGATGTGAATCATGCGAAGCTGGCACCTCTTGCACCTCTTGCACCTCTTGCACCGCTTCCACCGCACCCACCGCACCCACCGCATGGGCCCAAACGCGTGGTGCTCTGCGCCGATGACTTCGCCTTCACGGCCAGTGCCTCCAAGGGCATTGCTTCGCTGGTGGCTCAAGGCCGTTTGAGCGCCACCAGCGCCATGACCTTGTCTCCCCGATGGCCCCATGATGCGGCCCTTCTGGCGCCTTGGCGCGGGCGGGTCGATGTGGGGCTGCACCTCGACTGGACCAGCCCCTGGGCCCTGGCAGCGGGCCATGGGCAAAGCCTGGCTGCTTTGATGCTGCAACAGATGGCTCCCCGTGGGCTGGGCGCACACGGCCGCCAGACCAAAAATGATTTACAGGCTTTGGTCCATACCCAACTCGATGCTTTTGAGGCCGCCTGGGGCGCACCGCCCGATCATCTGGATGGGCACCAACACATTCAGCAATTTGAGGGCATCCGCCAAGCGATGTTGCAGGTGCTGGTCAACCGCTACGCCCCAAGCGAGCGGCCCTATATACGCGTCTCACGGCCAGTGAGGGGTTTGCATGGGTTCAAGGCCTGGGTCATTCAGGCGCTGGGCGCCAAGGCGTTGTTGCAAGAGGCTAAAGCGGCGCAATTGCCTGTGGTGGATTGGTTGGCGGGCGTGGACGATTTCATGGGCGATGCCGCCTCTTACCGCCAAGACTTTGTCCGTTGGCTGCAAGCCGTGCCCCATGGCGCGCTGATCATGTGCCACCCAGGCGCGCCAAGCGGAGAGGCCTCATTTTCAATATCAGATAGTGACATGGGGGAATCGATGGACCCGATCGCCATGGCCCGCGTGCGTGAATGGGCCTACTTTGAATCAGAGGCATTCAAAGAAGATTTGCAGCGGGCAAACGTGGTGCTGGTGCGGGGGCAAGACCTCGTCCGTGGCGGCCTTTCGTGACATAGATGGGTCGTTGCTTGACCTCCTCATAGATGCGCGCCACGTACTCGGCCAAGACGCCGATGGACATCAACTGAATACCGCTGAAGAACATGATCCCGGCGGCCAGTGTGGCGTAACCAGGCACAGCGTTCTGAAAAACAAAATGCTCAATGACCACCCAAAAACCATAAGCGATGGCCGCGGCAGAAATGAGACCCCCCACCACGGCGAACAACCGCAGGGGCAGTGAAGAAAAAGCCACCAACCCCGTCAATGCCAGCGAGGCCGCCCGCTTGAAACCAAAGTGGCTCACGCCATGCTGACGGGGCAAAGGGGTGTATGGGAGCGGCGTGCTTTTGAAGCCCACCCAAGCGTAAAGGCCTTTCATGAAACGGTTTGATTCGGGCAGCCGATTCAAGGCTTGCACCACCGCCCGGTCCATCAAACGAAAGTCACCCGCGTTCTCAGGGATTTTGACCCGGCTGTTGTAATTGACCAAGCCAAAAAAGAACTTGGCAAACAGGGCGTGCAGCCAAGTTTGGTCGTCACGGCTCGCTCGCACGGCGTACACCACGTCGGCGCCTTCGCGCCAAAGGGACAGCATGTGGGGCACCAAATCCAACGGGTGCTGGCCGTCGGCGTCCATGACCAGCACCAAATCCCCACGGGCTTCTGCCAGGCCCGCGGTCAAGGCGGCCTCCTTGCCAAAATTGCGGGTTAAATCGATCAACACCACTTCGGGGTAACGCGCCGCCAACGCCAAGGCCACATCGGCCGTGCGGTCTAAGCTGCCGTCGTTCACGATGATCAATTCCACTTTTGAGAAAAGGGGCTTCAGCCTCAAAAGCACCTCAGGAACCAAGCGAAGCAAACTTTTGGCCTCGTTATAGGCCGGCATGACACAAGACAAAGTGGGTAAATCGCCACTCGACCGGTGCCATGGGGCTGAAAGGGGCTCTGGTTCCAGAATCATCCTTGATTATGAAGATCGTTCGGCCAGACCCGTAAAATCAAAGGATGCAGATTGTTAAAAGTGAATTGCTCAACGCCTTAGCGGGTGAGCTTGAAAAACTCAGCCCGGGTTCGGGTTTTGGCGCTGGCGCCAAAGCCGTGTTGGAGTCCCCGAAAGTGGCGGCCCATGGCGACTTCGCTTGCACCGCCGCCATGCAATTGGCCAAACCGCTGAAGGCCAATCCACGCCAACTCGGCGAAGCGTTGCGAAGTGCCTTGTTGACCACGCCGGCCTTCGAAAAGTGGGTGGAAACCGTTGAACTCGCCGGTCCCGGTTTCATCAACATCCGCCTCAAGCCTGCCGCCAAACAAAGCGTTGTCCAAGAAGTGTTGCAGGGTGGCCTTGAATTTGGCCAGCAAGCCCCTCGGCAGGAGCGGGTCTTGGTCGAGTTTGTCTCCGCCAACCCAACCGGTCCGCTGCACGTGGGGCACGGTCGTCAGGCGGCGCTGGGTGACGCAATTTGCAATTTGTTTCAAACCCAGGGCTGGGATGTCTGGCGTGAGTTCTATTACAACGACGCGGGCGTTCAAATACAAACCTTGGCGAACAGCACCCAGTGCCGTGCCAAAGGCCTCAAGCCCGGCGATGTGGGTTGGCCTGAGTCGGCTTACAACGGCGACTACATCGGCGACATCGCCACCGACTTCTTGGCCGGCAAAACCGTTCAATCGGATGACCGAGAGTTCACCGGCAGCGGCGACGCCGATGATTTGGACGGCATTCGCCAGTTCGCCGTCGCCTACCTGCGCCACGAGCAAGACTTGGACTTGAAGGCTTTTCAGGTCAAGTTTGACCACTATTATTTGGAATCCAGCCTCTACACCAGCGGCCGCGTGGAAGCCACGGTCAACAAGCTGATCGCGGCCGGCAAAACCTACGAGCAAGATGGCGCTTTGTGGCTCAAGTCCACCGAATACGGCGACGACAAAGACCGCGTCATGCGCAAGTCCGACGGCACATTCACCTATTTTGTGCCCGACGTGGCCTATCACATCGCCAAGTTTGAGCGGGGCTTTCGTAAGGTGGTCAACATCCAAGGCACCGACCACCACGGCACCATCGCCCGCGTGCGCGCAGGTCTGCAAGCCGCCGGCGTCGGCATTCCAGAAGGCTACCCCGACTACGTCCTGCACACCATGGTGCGCGTGATGCGCGGCGGCGAAGAGGTCAAAATCTCCAAGCGCGCGGGGAGCTATGTCACCTTGCGTGACCTGATCGAGTGGACCAGCAAAGACGCGGTGCGCTTCTTCTTGTTGTCGCGAAAGCCCGACACGGAGTACATCTTTGACATCGACTTGGCTCTGGCCCAAAACAACGACAACCCGGTGTACTACGTGCAATACGCCCATGCACGCATCTGCTCGGTGTTGGCGGCGTGGGGGGGAGACGTGGCGAGTTTGAAGTCGGTTGACTTGTCACCGCTCGAAGGTCCCCAAGCGCAAACCTTGATGCTGGCTTTGGCCAAATACCCCGAGATGTTGACGGCTGCAGCCGAAGGCTTTGCGCCCCACGATGTGACCTTCTACTTGCGCGACTTGGCCGCCAGTTACCACAGCTACTATGACGCCGAGCGCATCTTGGTTGACGATGAAAAGGTGAAATTGGCCCGCTTGGCTTTGGTCGCCGCGACCGCCCAAGTCATTCAAAATGGGCTGGCGGTCTTGGGGGTTTCGGCGCCCCGCAAAATGTGAACATGAATCAAAACGGGAGCCCCCTATGAGGCAAACAAACCACCGCGACTTTGGCGGTACTTTCACCGGCCTGCTGATCGGTTTTGTCATTGGCTTGGGCCTGGCCTTGGCGCTGGCGGTCTACGTCACCAAAGTGCCGGTGCCTTTTTTGAACAAGACCCAAACCCGCTCCGCTGACCAAGACGCGGTCGAGGCCAAGAAGAACAAAGACTGGGACCCCAACAGCGCTTTGTATGGCAAGAACCCCGCCAAAGGCCCTGAGGTCTCGACCAGCCCAGACAACACAGCCGCCCCAAATGCCTCCACAGTCCCTAAGGCCGAGGTCAAAGCCGACACTTCTGATCCTTTGGCTGACTTGGTCAAAAGCAAAAACGCGGATGCTGCCGCTGAGCCCTTCCATTATTTTGTTCAGGTTGGCGCCTTCAACAAGGCCGATGACGCTGAGCGTCAAAAAGCCCAATTGGCCCTCAATGGTTGGGAGGCTCAATTGAGCGAGCGTGACCAAGGGGGCAACTTGGTTTATCGTGTTCGCTTGGGCCCTTTCTTGAATCGGGATCAGGCTGAAGAAATGCGTAAAAAATTAGAAGACAAGGGCACCTCCAGCATCTTGGTCAAAGCCCAGCGCTGAATGGCCTCAACAAGGAAACTTTTATGAAGCGTCGTGAATTCTCTAAAACCGTTTTACAGCTTGGTGTCGGTGCTTTTGGCATGGCCGCGGTTGGCTTGAGCTGGGCGCAAGGCGAAGGCAGCGGTTTTGTGGCGGTCACGCCACCAGCGCCCGTCGACTCGCCCACCGGCAAGATCGAAGTGGTTGAGTTCTTTTCCTACAACTGCCCCCATTGCGCCCACTTTGAACCCGAACTGGAAACCTGGATCAAAAAGTTACCCGCCGACGTGGCTTTCCGCCGCGTGCCTGTGCCCTTCATTGGTGATTTTGAAGCCAAGCAAAAGCTTTACTACACCTTAGAGGCTTTGGGCAAAGTGGACGCCCTTCAACAAAAAGTCTTTGATGCCATCCACAAAGACCGCGTGGCCATGAGCGGCGACAAAGCCACGCTGGCCTGGCTCAGCAACCAGCCTGGCATTGACAAGGCCAAAGTGGCCGATGTTTTCAACTCTTTCTCTGTGGTGGGGAAAGCCAAACGGGCCTCTCAATTGTCAGAAGCCTACAAGCTGGAGGGGGTGCCTGCCATGGGCATCCAGGGCAGATTTCTCACCGATGGCACTTTGGCGGGCAGCATGACACGTGCGTTGGCACTGACCGACCAAGTGATCGCACAAATGCGAAAATCAAAATAAAAAGGGTCGGGAAAGCCCGGGGTTCTGGCTACAATCGCCAGCAAGAATTGTGCCTTTATGAACTTGTCCCCCCGCTTTCTTGTTAAGAACCTGATCCCAGGCGTCGTCGCCCTGACGCTGTTGGGGGCGTTGGTGACGCAACCGGTTTGGGCGGAGCGCGCTGATAAATCACAGCCCATGAACATCGAAGCGGATGCGCTGCGCTATGACGATTTGAAACAAGTCAGCGTGTTCACCGGCCGAGTCATGGTGACCAAAGGCAGTATTGTGATTCGGGGGGCCCGTTTGGAAGTGCGGCAAGACCCTGAGGGCTACCAGTTTGGCACCGTGACCGGAGAGCCAGGCCAAAGGGCTTTTTTCAGACAAAAACGGGAAGGCCTGCAAGAGTTTGTAGAAGGCGAAGGCGAGACGATCGAATACAACGGTCGCTCAGACAATGTGACCTTTGTCCGTCGCGCTGAAATGCGCCGTTTGTTGGGGTCTGCAGTGAGTGACCGGGTCAACGGCGATGTCATTTTTTACGACAACCAAACCGACATGTTCACCGTGGATGGGGCGCCTAAAAAAACCACTTCAGGCCAAACCAGAACCCCGGGCGCTAACTCTGCAGGCGCGCCTTCCAGCACGTTGAGCAATGGTCTCGACAATGGCCGGGTTCGTGCCATGTTGTCCCCCCGAAGCGCAGGCGTCCTGTCGCCGGGCAACGCCGAGCCGAACCGGGCTCCAGGCGTTGCACCGCAACTGAAACCATCGACCACCCTGTCGCCCAATCCGCCAGTCAACAGCGCAGGGGACAAGCCGTGAGCCTGCTGGAAGCTCGCCATTTGATGAAGTCCTATGGCAGCCGGACGGTGGTCAAAGATGTTTCCTTGTCGGTCCAGCGCGGCGAAGTGATTGGCCTGTTGGGCCCCAATGGGGCTGGCAAAACCACTTCCTTTTACATGATCGTCGGCTTGGTGCGGGCCGATGGCGGTGAGATCCTCATGGACGGCGAGGCCATTGGGCAAATGCCCATCCACACCCGTTCACGGCGCGGCCTGTCTTATTTGCCCCAAGAGGCTTCCATTTTTCGCAAGCTGACGGTGGCTGAAAACGTCCGTGCGGTTCTTGAGTTGCAACTGGACGCCCAAGGCAAGCCTTTAAGCAAGTCCGTCATTGACGAGCGCTTGCAGCAATTGCTGGAAGACTTGCGGGTGGAGCGACTCGCCGATTCTTCGGCCATGGCCTTGTCGGGGGGGGAGCGACGTCGGGTCGAAATCGCCCGCGCCTTGGCCACGCAGCCCCGTTTTATTTTGTTGGACGAACCCTTTGCTGGCATTGACCCGATTGCGGTCATTGAAATCCAACGCATCGTGAGTTTTCTCAAATCGCGTGGCATTGGCGTGTTGATCACCGACCACAACGTGCGCGAAACCCTGGGCATTTGCGACCGGGCCTACATCATCAGCGACGGTACCGTGCTGGCCCAAGGCACGCCCGACGACATTGTTCAAAACGCCGATGTCCGTCGTGTGTATTTGGGCGAACACTTCCGGATGTGAGCATGAAGCAAGGCCTCTCGCTCCGCGTTTCCCAGCACCTGGCCTTGACGCCCCAGTTGCAGCAGTCGATTCGGTTGTTGCAACTTTCGACCCTCGAGTTGAGCCAAGAAGTCGAGCAAATGCTCGATGAAAACCCTTTTTTGGAATTGAGCGGCGAAGAAGCGGAGCGGGAACAGTTTGGCTTGGATCAAGCGGACGAACGCGCCCAAAGCGACGACTTGACCGCCCAGGATTTGGCCGTCGCGGCGCCCGGCGACATCGGCATGTCCGAGGTCTTGAGCACAGTCGCCACAGCCAGCGAAAGCGGTCCCTCCTCAGAGGGCGACGACAGCAGTTTTGACGAGCCCAGTTGGGAAGGCGATGGCCAGGTCGAAATTGCCCCCAACGACAGTGAGTGGGGCAGCGATGCACCGGCCGCCAAAAACAATTTAAAAAACGATGAACAAGCGGATGCCACCGAGTTGGCCCGCAGCCAAGAGTCGTTGACCGCGTTTTTGCACCGACAAGCCTTGTCCTTGCGCTTGAGCCCCGAGGACAGCGCCGCTTTGAGGTTCTTGATTGAATCCTTGAACGACGATGGGTATTTGGAAGACACGCTGGAAGAATTGGCCGTTAGCCTGGCCGGCGGCGACCTCGAGGAAATGGAATCGCTGGTGCAGCACTTCACGGTCGCTTTGCGGCTGCTGCAACACATGGAACCCGTCGGGGTGGGCGCGCGTGATTTGCGCGAATGCCTGACCTTGCAACTGCGCCACTTACAAGACACCGAAGGCGGCGAAGACAGCCTTTTACCCGAGGTGTTGGAGGTGGCCATCAAATTGTGTGCCCAACCTTTGGAGTTGTTGGCCAAGCGCGATGTCAAACGCCTCATGCCGCTGTGTGGTGAAAGCGACGCCGCCATCCGCCAAGGGCTGACCTTGTTGACCCGCTTAGAGCCCAAGCCGGGACGGCGTTTTGTTGACGTCGAGCGCAATGTGATCATTCCTGACGTGATCGTGACCCGTCTGGGCCGAAACCGAAGGGCGGCGGCTGAAACCGAGGAGTCTATTTCTTCGATCCGCTTTCGAGTGACCCTCAACAGCGACGTCATGCCGCGCTTGCGCGTGCACGACATTTACGCCAACGCGCTGCGTTCACACAAGGGCGACGGCCACCAAGCCATGCAGCAACGGTTGCAAGAAGCCCGCTGGTTTATCAAGAACATTCAGCAGCGGTTTGACACGATATTGCGCGTCTCCAACGCCATTGTGGAGCGTCAAAAAAGCTTTTTCGTTCATGGTGAACTCGCCATGCGCCCCTTGGTGTTGCGCGAAATCGCCGACGAGTTGGGGCTGCACGAGTCCACCATCAGCCGCGTCACCACCGCCAAGTACATGGCCACCCCCTTTGGTACTTTTGAGCTGAAGTATTTTTTTGGTTCTGGATTGGGCACCGAGGTGGGCGGCAACGCCTCGAGCACCGCGGTGCGGGCCTTAATTAAACAATTTGTTGCCAGCGAAAACCTCAAAAAACCCCTCTCAGACAACCAAATTTCGGACATGCTCAAAGAGCAGGGCATTGAATGTGCCCGCCGCACGGTGGCCAAATACCGGGAGGCCTTGCGCATCGCCCCCGCCAATTTGCGCAAGGCCCTTTGAGGGTGTCCAATCGCCTCAGTCCCCTTATTTTTTGAGTCCCCTTTGAATCAACTTGCTTTGTTTTTGCCCTGCGCCGCCGGTGTCGAGGGTTATTTGGCCGATGAGGTGCACCACCTCACCGGCCTGGTTGGCCACGATTTGATGGTCGGGCGCGGCGGCGTCATGGCCATGGCTTCGTGGCGCCAGGCCATGGAGCTCAACCTGCGCAGCCGATTGGCGCAGCGGGTGTTGGTGCAGCTCTCGCAAACCCCGTACCGCAACGAGCGCGATATTTACGAGGCCGCCAGCGCGGTGGCCTGGGAATTGTGGTTCACCACCAAAAACAGCTTCAAAATCGAGATCACGGCCCAGCACAGCCCCTTGACCAGCCTCAACTTTGCGGCACTCAAAGTCAAAGATGCGGTCGCGGATCGTTTTCGCCACAAAACCGGTGTGCGCCCGGATGTGGACACCCAATGGCCGGATGTGCGCATTTATGCCCACCTGACCACCGACATCGCAACGCTCTACATTGACACTTCCGGCGAACCCTTGTTCAAACGCGGTTGGCGCACCGACAAAGGCGATGCCCCCCTCAAAGAAACCCTGGCCGCGGCCATGATCGCCGCGAGCGGGTGGAATGGCCCGACGGGTTCTGACAACGACCCTGAAACCAACCTGCCTTTCTACGACCCTTGCTGCGGCAGCGGCACCTTGGTCATTGAAGCCGCGCAAATCGCTTGTAACATCGCGCCGGGTTCACAAAGGCGTTTTGGTTTTGAAAAGCTCCTGCCTTATCAGGCCCATGTTTGGCAAGGCCTCAAAGAACAGGCCCAAGCGCAAGTTCGGGCCCCCAATGCCCCTGTTTTTGGCTCGGATGTCTCGTTCCGGATGGTCGACTTTGCCGAACGCAATGCCGAACGCGCGGGTGTTTCGCATGCCTTGCAACTGCGAGGGGGTGACGCCTTGCAACGCATGCCGCCCAGCGACACCCCCGGCATGATGCTGTTGAACCCGCCTTACGGCGAGCGGATCGAAGCCGCTGGCGTTGCCGGCGTGCAGGCACGTGCACACGGGCGGCCTCAGGTCGGACAAGGTGCTCAGAGCGCCCCTGCTGCCCCCTTGGGACGCGAAGCCCCGCAAACCGAGGACGGCGGCGAGTTCTTTTTGCAACTGGCTGCGCATTGGAAAAAGAACTTCAATGGCTGGCAAGCGTGGGTCTTAACACCCGACCTCAAACTGCCCGGTCGCATGCGCTTGAAAGAATCACGCCGTGTGCCCCTGTGGAACGGCCCGATTGAATGCCGCTTGTTCAAATTCGATTTGGTGGCGGGGCGCTTGAACCCGCAGAAAACCCCTTCGGCTTCGGCTTTGGATTCGGCTTTGGTTTCGACGCCCACGGCAGACCAAAAGCCAAACTCAAACCCAAGCCAAACCCAAACCAAAACCCAAACGCCAACTTGAATAAAACTGAGATGGCTGAGATGGCTGCGACGTCCGCTGTGGTTCTGGACACGAATGTCGTGCTGGATCTTTGGTTATTCAACGATCCGCGCACGTCGGCTTTGCGCCAAGCTTTGCAGCAAGGCCAACTCATCTGGATGGCCACGGCCCACATGCGCGAGGAATTGCGCCGGGTGTTGGAGTACGACCATTTGGTGAATCGATTGGCGTTTTATCAAACCACTGCGCAGCAGGTACTCGAATCATTTGAGCGCCATGCCCAGTTCGTGCCCGTTCCGGACAAGGCGCCATGGCGGTGCAAAGACCCCGATGACCAAGTCTTCATTGATTTGGCTGTGGCCCACCAATGCCCCTTGATCAGCAAAGACAAAGCGGTCTTGGCGCTGCGCAAGCCTTTGGCGCGGGCTCAGGTGCTGGTGTCCCGTGAGTGGGTGCCTGGCCACCTTCCAACCGTTCAAGCAGTTCCCATTGTTCCTATCGTTCCCATCGTTCCTATCGCTGATATGGCGATGACAGAATTGACTCAGGTGCGTTGAAAACTGTCGGCGCTGGCATGGGTCCAGTGGTCTCGGAAGACGCTGTAAGGCAGCTCGATCGGCTCTTTCAACAGCGCACCTGGTGGCATTTGCATGATGAGTTTGCTGAGCAGTCGCACTTCGGTATCGGTGACGCGGCGCACGATGTGGTGGGCCCCAATCTCTTGCGGGTGGTTCAAACCAGCGGCTTGAACGAGTTCCTTTAAAGCATGCAGGCTGTTGCGATGAAAGTTCTCAACGCGGGTGGCTTTGTCGGGCACCACCAAGGCCTGTTGGCGATGGGGGTCTTGGGTTGCCACGCCCGTGGGGCATTGGTCGGTGTTGCAGGTTTGGGATTGAATGCAGCCGAGCGCCAACATGAAGCCGCGTGCGGCATTGCACCAATCAGCGCCCAAGGCCATCATGCGTGCCATGTCGAAAGCAGTCACCACCTTGCCAGCGCATCCCAACTTAATTTGATCGCGTAAACCCACGCCGATCAAGGTGTTGTGCACCAACTGCAGCCCTTCTTGCAAAGGCGTCCCGACGTGGTCGGTGAACTCCAGCGGCGCGGCGCCGGTGCCACCCTCGGCCCCATCCACCACGATGAAGTCGGGGGTGATGCCGGTTTCCAGCATGGCTTTGACCATCGCGAACCATTCCCAAGGATGACCAATGCACAACTTGAATCCGGTGGGCTTGCCGCCGCTCAAGGTGCGCAACTGCTCAATGAAGTGCATCATTTCACGAGGGGTGCTGAAGGCGCTGTGCGAAGCCGGTGAAACGCAGGTTTCACCCACAGCGACCCCGCGGGCAGCGGCAATTTCGACCGTGACTTTCGCGCCGGGCAAGACGCCGCCATGGCCGGGTTTGGCGCCTTGACTCATCTTGATTTCGATCATTTTGACCTGAGGCAAGCAGGCGTTCTCTTGGAACTTTTCCGCACTGAAGCGGCCATCGGGGTTGCGGCAACCAAAATAGCCGGAACCAATTTCCCAAATCAAGTCGCCGCCGTTTTCGCGGTGGTACTGGGAGATCGAACCTTCGCCGGTGTCGTGCGCAAATCCGCCACGTTGAGCGCCGAGGTTCAAGGCCAAAATCGCATTCGCAGACAAGGCGCCGAAACTCATGGCAGAAATGTTGAAGACACTGGCGCTGTAGGGCTGAGCGCGGTGGGCGCCAATGGTGATGCGAAAGTCTTGGCTCGCCAATTGGGTGGGCTGAACCGAGTGGTTCATCCATTCGTAGCCACCAATGCCCACATCCAGTTGGGTGCCAAAAGGTCGGCTGTCGCTGACGTCTTTGGCGCGTTGATAGACCACCGAGCGTTGGGCGCGAGAAAAGGGCGCGGCTTCGTTTTCGCCTTCAATAAAGTATTGACGAATTTCCGGGCGGATGAATTCCAGCAAAAACCGCAGGTGCCCAATCACGGGGTAATTCCGCAAAATAGCGTGTTGAGGCTGGCGCAGGTCTCGCAAGCCGACACCCACTAAAAAGCCAAACAAAATGACCCAGCCAACGGGGGAGTGGTTGCTCCACCAACTCAATGAAGCCATCAGCAAACCGCACCAGCAGAGCAGGAAAACCGTGTAACGAACCGGATAAATGGGTTCTAGAAACTTCATCGCATCTCCTGAGAGGGTTAGCCAAGCACGTGTAAAGGCTTTAAAACTGGCTATTTAAGGGGAGTTTTGTGACAAAACCAAAAGTTGGGTTAACGCGTAATTCACCGTGGCAACGCGAACGGCTTCGCGATCACCTTCAAACCGTTTCAACTCGCTGTGCACCACCGTTTGGTCATACAGAGGGCCTTGCCCTCGAAGCGCAAAACCAAACCAGACCGATCCAACCGGCTTGCTGGGGCTGCCCCCGCCGGGTCCGGCAACGCCGGTGACGGCCACCGCCAATTGGGCTTTTGAGTGACGCAAAGCCCCCAGCGCCATGGCCTCAGCCACGGCGGCGCTGACCGCGCCGTGCTCAGCCAACAGGGCTTGTGGAACGCCCAAGCAGTCGGTTTTGGCGGCATTGGAATAGGTCACATAGCCACGCTCAAACCAATCGCTGGAGCCCGCTAAATCGGTGCAAGTGGCGGCAATCAGGCCGCCAGTGCAACTTTCTGCGGTGACCAGTTGGCGACGCTGCTGGCGCAGTTGGTCGGCCAGCAAAGCGCAAAGGGCGTGGTCAATGGACAAATTGGGAAAATCAGGAAGATGGTGGGGATGCATGGTGGGGCTGCATGATTTTTTAGAGAACGACTTGACTGAAATGCCGCCATGCCGCCAGACAAAGCAATGTGCAAAAGGCGGCCACAAAATCGTCCAGCATGATGCCAAACCCCCCCTTCCAGCCAAAACCACTGTCGTGAAACCGGCGATCGGCCCAACCCACGGGCCCTGGTTTCACCGCGTCGAAAAATCTAAACAACACAAAAGCGACAAGTTGCTGCCAAAAATCAGCAGGCGCGATGAGCCACAAAATGAGCCAAAAAGCCGCAACCTCGTCGACCACGATGTTGCTGGGGTCGGGCATTTGTAAGCGCTTTGCCGTGAAGGTGCAGGCCCACCAACCAAGGAGCGTGGTGAGCAAAATCAACACGCCCATCTCCAGGGGGTTGAGCCAAGTGTCCAGCAGGGCATAAGCCGCCCAGGCCCACAAGGTGCCGGCGGTGCCCGGGGCCACAGGGCTCAGGCCTGAGCCAAAGCCCAGTGACAGCCAGTGGGCCGGGTGGGTGCGCATGAAGCGGGCGTTGGCGCGCAAGGGCGCAGGGAACGGCATTTCTGGCGGCATTTGAGGGGGGTGGAGGTCGGGGTCGGACATCATTTGAAATGGTCAAAAGCCGTTGGGTTCAGCGGCTTGGGTGGGCCGTCACCGTCCCAGAGTCTGAGGCCCTGCTCGGTGTCGATGGTGCCAATTTTCAAGACCGGCGTTTCAGTGGCCAGAGCCGCTGCTGCAACCGCCTCTGTGGCCTGGGGCGGGGCGGTGAAGACCAACTCGTAGTCGTCGCCGCCGGCCAGCACATAGGAAAGCGCCCGTTCAAGGTCAAAAGCGCC
>CAILKX010000040.1 GCA_903834975.1 uncultured Curvibacter sp. | reverse complement strand
GTCTTGGGCTGGTGCTCGGGACCGCCTTGCAGTTGCAGCAAAGGGCGCTTTGGCCGCTGCACTTTTATTGGGCGGTGCTCGGTGTGGCGCTGGTTGGCGCTGTTTTGTTGCTTTGGCTGCAAAGAAAGGGCGCATTCGGGCGGGGGGTCGGCCTGGTTTTGAGTGGGCTGTTGGCCGCTGCCATGGCCTTTGGGGGGACCGGCTGGCGCGCGACGGTTCGGGCCGCCCAGATTTTGTCGCCGGCCGCCGAGTCGGTGGACTGGGCGGTCAGCGGGGTGGTGGTGAGCCTGCCCCAGAAGGGACTGGATGGCTGGCGCTTCGAATTCGCCCCTGATACAAAAACAAAAGGCGATCCAGATCGAGGACCCCAACCCCCCATTCCCGCCCTGTTGTGGTTGGGTTGGTACAGCCCAGATCAGCCGGTGCCTGAATTGAAGGTGGGCGACCATTGGCGGTTCACCGTGCGGTTGAAGCGGCCACACAGCCTCTTTAACCCCGGCGGTTTTGACGGTGAGCTTTGGCTTTGGGAGCAGGGTTACGGCGCCACGGGCACGGTAAGAACGGGTTCGAATGTGGCGTCCCCCCTGCTGTTGAATCCACCCCCGAATCGGGGCGCAGCGGCGTGGACGCACCCGATAGAAAGTGCCCGCCAGTCCGTGCGGTCTGCTATTTGGCAAGCGCTGCCCGAGTCCCGCAGCGCCGGCGTGGTGGTGGCCTTGGTGACGGGCGATCAGCAAGCGATTGACCCCAAAGACTGGGACTTGTTTCGTCTGACCGGTGTGGCCCATTTGATGAGCATTTCAGGGCTGCACATCACCTTGCTGGCGTGGCTGGGCGGCCGGGTCATCGCATGGTGTTGGCGTCGCAGTGAACGGTTGATGTTGTTGTGCCCCGCGGTCACTGCCGGTCGATGGGGCGGTTGGGCCGTGGCGCTGGCCTACTCGGCCTTTTGCGGCTGGGGCATCCCTGCTCAAAGAACGGTGTTGATGCTCGGCGTCGTGACCGCTTTGCAAACCAGCGCCAAGCGCTGGCCGAGTGGGTTGATCTGGCTGAGCAGCGCCGCCGTGGTGGTACTTTGGGATCCTTGGTCTTTGCTTCAAGCGGGGTTTTGGCTGAGTTTTTTGGCGGTGGGCGTTTTGTTCATCAGCGGGGCGGGTGCGCCCAAAAGCACAGCACCTTCTTTGGGGTCGGGTTCAGGAAAGGCCTGGTTAAAGCACCACGGGGCGTTGTTGTTGCGCGAACAAGGGCTGATGACCTTGGCCTTGGCCCCGCTGACTTGGATTTTGTTTGGCCAGGTCTCGCTAGTGGGTTTGTTGGCCAATCTGATCGCCATTCCTTGGGTGACATTTGTCGTGACGCCGCTGGCTTTTTTGGGTGCGCTGTGGTCGCCTTTGTGGATTTTGGCGGCGCTGGCGGTGCAGGGGTTGCTGTGGCTGTTGGATGGGTTGGCGGCGGGGCCGGTCGGCAGTTGGTCGGTCGCGGCGGCACCGGCTTGGGTGGACATGCTGGGTTTATGCGGTGCCGTGATTCTGGTTTTTCCGGGGCCTTGGCGTTTGCGCATGTTGGGCCTGCCTTGGGTGCTTCCCATGGTTTTGTGGCAAGCGCCTCGCCCGACATGGGGTGAATTTGAACTCCTCGTGCCCGACATTGGCCAAGGCAATGCGGTGATCTTGCGAACCCAAACGCACACCTTGTTGTACGACTCGGGGCCACGCAACAACAGCGAAAGCGACGCCGGTCAACGCGTGCTCGTGCCCCTGCTCAAGCGGACCCAAGAGCCACTTGACCGCATCATGCTCAGCCACCGAGACAGCGACCACACCGGCGGCGCCGCCTCGGTGATGGCGGCCTATCCCCAAGCCTCGTTGTGGTCTTCTTTGGAGCCCGAACACCCGCTGCTCCAAGAAAAACGAGGAGAAAAAGAAGGCGATCAACAAGGGCGTCCAAGAAGTTTCGGTTCTGTGTTGCCCTGCCTGGCCGGCCAGCATTGGCGCTGGGATGGGGTGGACTTTGAGGTGCTTCACCCTCTGCTGCAAGACCTCGCGTTGTCGAGAGACCCCTTGGCCAAATTGGCCAAACCGATCAAAACGAATGCCCTGAGTTGTGTCCTGCGCATCTCCAGTGGCGTTGGTTCAGTTCGGCGCGCTTTGTTGGTGGGGGACATTGAGATGCCGCAGGAGCAAGACTTGGTGATTCGTGACGAGGCCGCTTTGAAGGCCGATTTCTTGCTCGTGCCGCACCATGGCAGCAACACCTCCTCCAACCAAACATTTTTGCGGGCGGTGTCGCCGCGTTGGTCTTTCGTGCAGGCGGGTTACCGCAACCGTTTTGGCCATCCCGCGCCCAAGGTGGTCAGTCGCTACCAAAATTTAGGCCTCGAAATGGTGAGTTCGCCCCAATGTGGTGCCGCCACATGGGCTTCGAGTGCACCAAATCAGCTCATTTGTGAGCGGGAGGTGAATCACCACTATTGGAACGATTGGAACAGTTGGAGAGATTGGAGAGATTGGAGAGATTGGAACGGCGGGCCATTGGGTTCAAACAACAGATTGCCAGTGAACCCATCGCCCGAACTCAAGACGGACCCAGCCGAGGCGGACGACGATCGATGAAAGGCGCGGCTTGGTGCCATCCTTGTGCCAATTGCAACAAAGACCTTTCATCACGGGGACGGCCAATGACTTGGATGCCCATCGGCAAACCGGCCTCAGAAAACCCAGCGGGCAGACAAATGGCGGGCAGCCCCGCCAGGGTGGCGTAAATGGTCACTTCCATCCAGCGGTGGTAGGTGTCCATGGCCCGACCCCCGACCTCCGCTGGCCAATGCAGGTCAGCCGCAAACGGAAAGGTCTGGGCGCTGGGGAGCACCAAGTAATCAAAATGCTCAAAGCATTGCAGCAAGCGTTGGTACCAGCGGGTACGCCACACGGAAGCGGTGAAGACGTCGCTGGCGAGCAACCCTTGTCCCTGTTCTGATTCCCATTGGGCCTCCGGTTTGAGCAAGGCGCGCGTTTTGGGGTTGTTGTAAAACTCACGTAAATTTCCTGCCACGGTAAAGCCCCGCAGGTGCAGCCAAGTGGTCCAAAGCCGCTCGTATTGAAACTCAGGGACCATCGCCTCGACGCCCAAGCCCAGCGTTTGAAAATGGGGCAAGGCCGCTTCGCACAAGGCGAGGACGCCGGGATCCATCGCCAAATAGCCGTCCAAATCCCCCAGCCAAGCCAGGCGGCGACCCTTTAAATCAGCGTCAAGGCTGGCGCTGAATCCAGTTTCCTCGCCGTTGCCAGACAAACTCAAGGGGGCACGCGGGTCATAGCCTGACTGCGTGGCCAGCAGCCAAGCCAGATCTTGAGGGGTCCTGGCCATCGGTCCCTCGGTGCCGAGTTGTTGGAAGAACATATCGGGGTCGGGCCCTTTGGGTACCCGCCCCAGGCTGGGGCGAAGGCCATAAACGTGGTTCCAGCCGGCGGGGTTGCGCAGCGAGCCCATCATGTCGCTGCC
>CAILKX010000039.1 GCA_903834975.1 uncultured Curvibacter sp. | reverse complement strand
GGTCAAGTTTTTTTAAAGATAAAAGCCGGCGAGTGCCGGCTTTTGAGTTTCAAGTCAGCACGGATTCAAAGGATCAGAACTCACCCTTCAAAGACATCATGTAGCTGCGAGGCGCTTCGTAGGTCACCTGACTGGCGGGGTTGCTCAACAGACCTGTCGAGGTCAAGACGTTTTGCTCGTTGGTCAGGTTAAACACGTTGAATTGCGCACGCAGGTTCTTCAAGCCAATGCTGCTGACGGCCTCTTTGAACGTGTAAGCCATGTTCAAGCTCACGTTGTTGAAAGGCGCCAAAGTGGGCATGCCAGTGGCCGAGTAGCTGTATTGCTGCTGACCAATGCGCTTGTAAATGACCGAACCACTCCAAGGGCCTTCCTTGTACAGCAAGCCCAGACCAGCAGTCATGTTGGGTGTGTTGGTGATACGAGCCTGGCCAACAGTCAAACCAGGGTTGGTGGTTTTGTAGTTGGAGTCATTCAAGCTGTATGCGGCATAACCTGAGAAGCCAGCTCCCAACACATAAGTGCCTTCGGTTTCCCAGCCTTTGTAAACAGCGCCACCGGCGTTGTAGTATTGGATGGCATTGCCCGTGCCTGTGCTTTGTTGAAGGTTGTTGACGTCGATGTAATAGAGGTCAGCATCGACAGTCAAGCGGTCTTCTACGTGCACCACACCCACTTGGTAGTTGGTGGTGGTTTGAGGAGCTGGCAAGGTCGAATTGGGGGTACCAACGCCCAAGAATGGAACCACCATGCCCTTGGCGAATTGACCGTACACCGTGTTTTGAGCATCCAACTTTTGACGCACAGTCAAGAAGGGCAAAGCAGCGTTGTAGCGGTAGGTGTAAGACTGAGGGACTTGACCCCCCTTGATCTGGTTCATTTGCGAGTTCAAGTTGAACTGATACAGCATGGTTTTGAAACCAGGGGTCACAGTCAAGCCTTCGGCTGCTGCCCATTCATATTCCACAAAGGGCTGAACTTGGTGCACGCCAGAATGCTGGGGGGCAAAGTTGGAGGCAGTGACCACGCCAGGGTATGTGCACTGAGCCGCTGTACAGGCGCCAGCCGTTACAGCGGTGGTATTGGTCACGCCAGGCAAAAAGGAGCCGTCACCCAAGGTCAAATCACCTTCCAAATTGTGACGCTCTGTTTTTTGGTACTCGTACCAAAACCCGGTGCGCAACAAACCGGTGTCGGTCTTTTTGGTTAACTTGAACACATCGCCGTAGTTGCGGTATGAATTCAATTTGTAGTAGCCATAGACGTCTGTTGCCACGGGCACGGTGGCCGCTTTACCCAACAGGTTTTTGAAACCCGTGGTGGTATCGTTGTTCGTCAAGGGGTTGTATTGGCTGGGGTCTTGACCCGCCAAAGTAGCGTTCTTGTAAGCGTACGAGTAAATCAGGTTGTCGGTTTCCCAGCCTTGGCCCCAGCTGGTTTGTGCACGCAGGTAGTCCATGTCGGTTTGTTTGGAGACCACGTTGTAACCATAAAAACCCTGGCTCTTGGGGTTGTTGTTCAAGGCGTAGTTTTTGCCCAAACCTTGCTGCATTTGCAAAACAGTCACGCCAGACACGTTGTCGGCCACATTGCTGTGCGCATCGTCGTAGCTGGTGAAAAAGGTCAACAAGGTGCTGTCACCCACTGGGCGGGTGTACTTCAAAGTGAAGTTGTTGTTGCGCATTCTGGAGTAGGAGGTGTAGCCCTTGCTGGTCATGTTTTGCACATCAACTTGCAAAGTCGCGTCAGAACCTTCCATGCGGCCGGACTCATAAGCAACGCCTTCAACCCAAGTGCCAAAGCTGCCGAAGGAGCCATATACGCTGGTGCTTTGCGTGGCTTGAGGCGCTTTGGAATACATGTTCACGCTGCCGCCGTAGGTGGCAAAACCAATGTTGGAGGCATTACCAGGACCGCGTTCAACCACCATGCTGCCGACGATGGAAGCGGGGAAGTACGCGGTGGAGTGGTGGGTGGGACCGTTGGTGTCGCCAAAGGGAATACCGTCAAACGTGATGTTGTAATTGCCGTCGCTGAAACCACGCATGATGATCTTTTGATCGGCCATGCCAGGGCCGTTGGTTGATGGCAAAACGGCCACGCTGGGTGCAATCGCGGCGATGGTGGCGTAGTTGCCCGTGGGGGCGGTGGATTCAACGATGAATTCACGAGAAATAATAGACTGGGGCTCGGTGGCGTTCAGGCTGGATTGGGTGGGCGCCATGGCTTGGGCGGTGCCCTTTTCGGCATAAACCGAAGCGTTGCTGGCAGCACCTGAGGCACCGCCCACGGTGCCCAGGTCAACGGTTTCGGCCAAAGCCAAACCAGCGCTGGTGGACAAGGCCGCTGCAGTCAACAACGTGATCCATTTTTTTTGAGGATGGGGGCAAGAGAATTTCATGGGACCGCTTTCTTTTTAAATTAAAACAATGCCGACACCTTAGCCACCCGATATTTCAAAATGACGCGAATTCGATGACCGTTCTGTGAATTGTTGTTTTTTTGCAACTTCATCTGGGCTTCACTAAATTCAATTCAAATGTGGTTTGTTGCTTTTTTAGAGCTTTGAAAATTTAATTTTTATGCACCCTTCTTCTGTTTACCCCCGCACCACCCAGGCTTTGATCGGTCTTCTTTTGTGTGGCGTTCAAAGTTGGGCGGGGTATCCGGTGGCACAAGCCGCTGAATCTCAACCCAAGCCAGCCGAGACACAAAAACAAGAGCAAGAAATTTTCCATTTCGCGACCGTCGGTGACAGCCGCGCAGACCCCAAAGACCCCAGCTTGAGCGCACAAGACAAACGCTGGGTACAGGCCACGCCCGCCTTGACGCGCATCCTTCGTGAAGCAAACCAAAGCCATGCCCAAGCCTTGGTTTTCAATGGCGACATGATCATGGGATACACCCCAGACCCCGTTCAGCGTGAGCGTGAATACGCTTTTTGGCGAGGCATCGTCGCCACGACGATGGAGTCAGGCACCTATGTGTTACCGGTGCCCGGCAACCACGAAACACAAATGCCCACCAAGCAAGCCGATGGTTCTTCGAAAAAATTGGCCCAACTGGACCTCGAGAACGCTTGGCGCGACAACATGGGCGATCTGATTCTGGACATTCGCCGCTGGCAAAAGTTAACGGGCACGATGGTCAGCCACTTTGAGGTGAGCAACGCCCCCAAGGTGGGCAACAACAGCGTCAGCACCACGCAAAACCAATTGAGTTATTCGTTTGACGCTGGCCCCATTCACTTCGCGGTCATCAACACCGACCCCGTGGGCGGCGACAGCCAAGCCCCCAGTCTGTGGTTACAACAAGACCTTGACCAGGCCAAAGCCCGCGGCATGAAACATTTGTTTGTGTTTGGTCACAAGATGGCCTTCACCTACAACCCCCCTTCGCAACCCGCAAGAGGCCCAGAAGGCTTGGACGAATACCCTGAATTGGCCGAGGACTTTTGGCAAGTCATTGAGTCCCATGGTGCCACCTATTTCTGCGGCCATGAACACATTCAACACGCCTCGCAACCCATGCTGTCTCATGGCGGTCGGGCTTGGCAGGTGATTGTGGGCTCGGGTGGTTCGCCCTTCACCGCAAAATCAGTGACAGACAAAAATCCACACGACCGCGATTACGCATGGGCCGATGTTCGTGTGTATTCATCAGGTCGGGTGCATGTAGAAATTTTGGGCTTCGACGACCACTTCGGCCCGACTCAAAAAATTCAAGCTTGGGATTTGTGAACCAGTGGTCAGTTCATCCAAGCAACTTGACCGTGCTGGCATGACCCAGTTCACGCGCCATGTCCAGTGCGGTTTTGCCTCGGTTGTCTTTGAGGGTTTTGTCTGCCCCTTGGGCAAGTAGCCAGGCCACGGCGTCGTCGTGACCCATGGCGGCCGCCCACATCAGCAGCGTTAACCCATTGTGGAGCACTTCGTTCACCGGGGTCCCAGCAGACACCAGCAACTTCAAACAGGTCACACAGCCCTGCGCTGCCGCGTAAGTGGCGGCGTTTTTATCGACACGGTCTAGAGGATCTATCTTGGCACCTGCCGCCAAGAGTTTTTCCATGTTCGTCGCATTGCCCGTGAAGGCACTCCCCATCAAGGGCGTGACCCCCGCAATATTGGCCAAGTTGGGGTCAGCACCTGCTGTTAACAACAACACCAACAACTCGGTCTGCCCCTTACTGGCCGCCATGTTGAGGGGAGAGTCACCATTTCTGTCACGCGAATTAACCGCTGCGCCTTCCGCCAACAAGGCTTGCGTTCTGGCCAAATTGCCAGCCCGAGCCGCCATCACGAATTGGCCGTTGATGTTGATCTGGCCCGTGCCTTGTTGAGCCCATGCGCTTGAACCATTCACAGTCATTAGCCCTGCCAAAACAAGCCCAAGTTGCCATTTTTTTCTCATAAGGTCTCTCCAATAATAAAGCGCCAAACTCACCAGGCGCGCACTTTAACGCGAGTTGTAGAACCTGTTGATTCAGAAAAATGATGAGCCCATTCAGATAAAAAACGGAGGGTAAATCAGGAGGGAATTTCTTAAACAAATGTCACCCGTGTTACCAAAATTGTCATGAATCTTCACTACATTGAAGACTCCCAACACCACAGGAGATAGCGTCATGACAACTCGGAAATTCCCAAAAATCATTGGCCTGGTTTTGGCCATTGGTGCCACCACTGGTCTGGTCCATGCCCAAGAAATCGTCGGCCAAAAAAGCGCCGCTGCCAGCACCCTCTCGAAGGGCATTTCGGTCAGCCAAGATCAATTGAACAAAGCGGGCAACCAAGGCAATGACTGGCTTCACACCAACGGCAACTACGCCCAAACCCGCTTTTACCCCGGCAAACAAATCAACACCGGCAATGTGTCGAAATTGAAGCCCGCCTTCGCCTTTCAAACCGAAGTGCGCGAGTCGATGGAAACGGCCCCCATCGTGGTCGACGGCGTCATGTACATGACCACCTCTTACAACCACGTGTATGCCCTTGACGCGGTGACCGGCAAAGAGTTCTGGCACTACAAGCACAAGATGGGTCCCATCACCACTTTCTGCTGCGGCCCCAACAACCGGGGCGTGGCCATTGAAGGCGGCAAGGTCTTCATGGGCACTTTGGACGCACAATTGGTCGCTCTGGACGCCAAAACCGGCAAGATTTTGTGGCAAACCGAAATTGCTGATCCTGAAAAAGGCTACAGCGAAACCATGGCACCCACTGTGGTCGACGGCAAAGTGCTGATCGGCACCAATGGTGGCGAGTACGGTATTCGCGGTTTCGTGAAAGCCTTTGACAGCAACACCGGCAAGCTGGTCTGGACCTTCAACACCATCCCTGAAAAAGGCCATGAAGGCGTTTGGGCTAAAAACGATGCCACCGGCCGCGACATGCACCGTGACATTGCTGCTGAAAAGGCCGAATTGGCTCGCGACAGTTCTTTCTATCAAACCCTGGGCGGCGGTGTTTGGATGAACCCTGCGGTTGACCTCAAGACCCGCACCATCTTCTTTGTCGTCGGCAACCCTTCACCCGACTTGTACGGCGCTAAACGCCCAGGCGACAACCTCTATACCGATTCCATTGTGGCCGTGAATTTGGACACCGGCGCCTACAAGTGGCACTTCCAATACATCGCGCACGACGTTTGGGATTTGGACGCCGTCAGCCCCCCCATCTTGGTCGACGCCAAGGACAAAAATGGCAAGACCATTCCTGCTGTCATCCACGGTGGCAAAACTGGCCACGTCTATGTCCACAACCGCGAAACAGGCGAGCTGATTCGTTATTCTGAGGCCATGATTCCGCAAGAAAACATGTGGGTTCTCCCCACTGCCAACGGCGCCCGCATGTTGCCTGGCGCCAATGGCGGCGTGGAATGGTCACCCATGGCGTACAACCCGAACTTGGGTATGGCTTACGCTTTGAACTTGCACCAACCCATGACCTACCACGTGGAAGCGGCTGGCTATCCCGGGGGTAAGTTGTGGCTGGGCGGTGCTTTCAAAGTCATCGAGAGCGAAAAGCAATGGGGCCGCTTGGCAGCTGTGGATGTCAATACCGGCAAAATGGCTTGGAAGTTTGACACCGAACAACCTCTGATCGGTGGCGCTTTGGCTACCGCTGGCGACTTGGTCTTCTATGGAGAAGGCAACGGTTTGTTCCGCGCCTTGAACGCCAAGACCGGCAAGCTGTTGTGGGAATACAACTGCGGCGCTGGCGCCAACGCCATGCCCGTTTCTTACGCCGTCAAGGGCACTCAATATGTGGCCATGGGTTGCGGTGGCAACACCCAACTCGACTTCAAACGCGGCAACACCATGACTGTGTTCTCAGTCAAGTAATTGATGGTTTTCTCGGATCAAGCCATTGACAGAGCCATGACCAAAACCCTGGGTATTTTGAGTTCCCTGGGTCTGGTTTGGCTCACATCCATCTCCCCTGCCTGGGCTCAGGCCTCGGGGGCGGATTCAGAATCGGGCCGCCCTAAAGCGGTTGTTTGTGCTGCTTGCCACGGTGCCGATGGCAATTCGCCAACCTCTGACGTTCCCAATTTGGCGGGACAAACTTGGCGCTACATCTACACCGAATTGAAGGACTTCAAGGAAGGCCGTCGTAGCAACCCCATCATGAGTGCCATGGCCGCCAATTTGAGCCGTCAAGACATGATCGATTTGGGTAACTTCTATGCGGCTCAACCTGCCAAGCCCTTGAACTTTCAGGTCGATGAAAAGAAGGCGGCTCTCGGAAAAGCCAAGGCCGATGAAACTTTGTGCGCCATGTGCCACTTGGGCGGTTTCTCAGGTCAAAACGAGATACCCCGTGTGGCCGGGCAGCAATACGGTTATGTGGTCAACCAACTGCATGCGTTCAAGGCCCGCACCCGCACCAACGACGCTGGCAACATGACCAGCGTGGCTCAAACTTTGAGCGAAGCGGACATTGAGAATCTGGCTCATCACATCGCCAGTTTGCGCTAGTTTAAAGGCGTAAACCGAGGCGCAGGGGCCACCGTGAGGTGGCCTTTTTCATTGGCTTGGTAAACACCGCGTGCTTGCAAATGCGGATGCTCGGCGGCTTGCGCCAAACTGAGCACGGGCGCAAAGCACACATCGGTGCCTTCGAGCAACGCGCACCAATGCGATTGGGATTGGGTTTTAAAAAGCGCCTCGAGCCTGGCTTTCAAGGCTGGCCATTGTGACTTGTCGTATTGGGCTTGGGGGTCAACATCCTGAAGCCCCAATTGGCTCAAAAGCAAAGCATAAAACGGCGGTTCAATGGCCCCCAAGGTGATGAAACCGCCGCCCGCACAGGGGTAGCTGTCGTAAAACGGCGAGTCATGAAAAGGGCTGGGCTCTGGCCCATCAATTTGCCCCCCAGCGCGAACCCATTGAACCAGGGAGCCGAGCATGGCCACAATGTCCACAATCGCCGCATCGACCACCCGGCCAGGGCCCCCCGAGCGGACCGACAGCAAGGCGCTGACCATGCCGAAGGCCAAGCCCAAGGCGCCACTGGCATCGCCGACCACCGTGGGTGGCACTTGCGGCGGCTGGCCGTCTCTGGACGCCAAGGACAACAAACCGGTGAGGGCCACGTAGTTCAAATCATGGCCAGCGGCTTGGGCCAGCGGGCCGTCTTGGCCCCATCCTGTCATGCGGCCGTAAACCAGGTTCGGGTTGAAGGCCGCGCAATCGGCAGGCCCCAAGCCCAAACGCTCCATCACGCCGGGTCGGTTGCCTTCAATCAGGCCCTCCGCTTGTGAAATTAAGTCGCGTGCACGCGCCAATCCCGCCGGGGTTTTTAAATCGACCGTCTCCATGCGCTTGCCACGGCGCAAAGGGTTGTCGGGCGTGCCGGCCAATTTGCCCATGGCAACGCTGGCTGCGGGCCGCACCAGGGTCGTGACATCGGCGCCCAAGTCGGCCAACATCAAGGCGGCCAAAGGCCCTGGACCGATGCCCTCAAACTCAACGATGCGGACGCCGTGAAGCGGCTTATGAAGCAGTGAACTCATGCCAAGGCCCGTTGAATGAGGATTTTTTGCACATCCGAGGTGCCCTCATAAATTTGGCAGACCCGCACATCGCGGTAGATGCGCTCCACCGGAAAATCGCTCACATAGCCATACCCACCCAAGGTTTGAATGGCGGCGCTGCACACTTTTTCGGCCATTTCACTGGCGAACAATTTGGCCATGGCCGCTTCCTTCAGACAAGGCCGACCGGCGTCGCGCAAGGCGGCCGCGTGCCAAGTCAATTGCCGTGCTGCCTCGATTTGGGTGGCGCATTCGGCCAAGCGAAAACCCACGGCTTGGTGGTTGAAGATGGCGGTGCCAAAACTTTGTCGCTCCTTCGCATAGCGGATCGCCACGTCCAACGCACTGCGCGCCATGCCGATGCTTTGCGAGGCAATGCCAATGCGCCCGCCCTCCAGCGCGCCCAAGGCAATGCCGTAGCCTGCGCCCTCTTGGCCAATCAGGTTTTCAGCTGGAATTCGGCAATGGTCAAAGTTGATTTGTGCTGTGTCGCTGCTGTGCTGGCCGAGCTTGTCTTCTAAACGAGCGACCCGATAACCGGGGGTGTTGGTGGGGACCAAAAAAGCGCTCAAGCCCTTTTTGCCTGCGCCCTTGTCGGTGACGGCAATGACGATGGCAACGTCGCCATTTTGGCCGCTGGTGATGAATTGTTTCACGCCGTTGATGACGAACCCGTCCCCCTCTCTCACCGCGGTGGTGCGCAAGGCCGAGGCATCGCTGCCCACATGGGGCTCCGTCAAACAAAACGCCCCCAACAGCTGCCCTTGGGCCAAAGGCGTGAGCCATTGCTTTTTCTGGTCGGGGTTGCCATGCCGCATCAAAATGGCATTGACGGGGCAATTGGTCACGCTGATCACGGTGCTGGTGCCACCGTCGCCAGCGGCCACTTCTTCCACCACCAGCGCCAGCGACAAATAGTCGAGGCCCGCGCCGCCCAATGATTCGGGCACGCAAACGCCGTAAGCGCCCAAAGCAGCCAACCCTTTCAGGGCTTCTTTGGGGAAATGGTGTGTTTTGTCCCATTCGGCGGCGTGGGGCCAAAGTTCGGCTTGGGCAAATTCGCGAACGGCGTCGCGAATCATTTCTTGGTCTTGGCTGAGGATCATGTGGGCATTTCCGTTTGCCCCATGATAGTTAACGGCTTTGAGTCGGCGTGATCACCATCGTGACAGTGCCGCTTTTCCAAAAACCCGCTGGCGTGATGACCACGGTGGCGCTGCGATCGGCTTTGGTGAAAACCAATTGAGTTTGCTCAGAACGAATGGTCGAGACCAAGGTCCAGCCCTTTTCAGGCAAGGTTTTAAGAAAGAATTTGTAGGCAATGTCATCGTCTTTGCCAATGTCCAAAGTGACTTTGCCAAACCAATTCTCGCCATTGCCCACAATGAACGATTTGTCTTGCTTGATCACCGAACCGGGCGGCATCAAGCCGGTGGCAAAAGTGCCCGCCCCGCTGCCCGTTTGGCCACTGGGCTGTCCGGTTGATGATGGGTTAGAGTCACCCAAAGGGGTCGAAGTGCAAGCGGCGGTCAAAAGCAACGCAGCGACGCAGAGGACCAAAGCCCCCTGTGGATATTTAAGGGGGATCATTTCAAACTCGTGTTCATCTTAGGGTGTGGGAGAGGGTGGGTTGGGTACATCGGCCAACTGAATTTTAAAGATCATCCAGCGCCAAAAAACACCGTCAATCAGTTGGCGTGTCGTTCGTAATGATTTCTACAATCAAGGACATCACCCATTAAGCATTTCCCCTGTTCATGCTCGACATTTTGGCTATCACGGGCCCCATTTACCTGCTCATCGCTTTGGGTTTTGCCGCGACCCAATGGGGAACCTTTGACAAGTCGGACCTCAAAACCTTGGGCAAGTTCGTCATTCAACTGGCGCTGCCGGCCTTGCTGTTCAAAGCCCTTTCTCAAAATAAATGGGGAGACTTTTTCAACTGGGGCTACTGCTTGGTTTATGGCATGGGTTCGCTCGCCACCCTGGTTTTGGGCTATGTTTGGATCCGAAAAGGCCAGCAGCAAAGTGCTTTAGTCAGCACCTTCTCGGCCATGGGCATGTCCTGTGCGAACAGCGGTTTCGTCGGTTACCCCATTTTGTTGTTGGTGCTTGCCACGGTAGCCCCTCAGGCCTTGGCGATGAACATTATGGTCGAAAATTTACTGATCCTGCCCCTGCTGCTGTTCATGGCCGACACCGCTGTTCAGGGGCATGCCTCGTGGAAAACGCTGCATCAATCGTTCAAAAATTTGTTTAAAAACCCGATGATTTTGGCGATTGCGGCGGGCTTATTGACCGCCTACCTAAGCCTGCAGTTGCCTGAAGTGCTGACGCGCTCGGTTAACTTCTTAGCCCAGTCTTGCAGCGCCTTGTCCTTGTTTGTGATTGGTGGCAGTTTGGCCGGTCTTTCATTCAAAGGCATGGGGGGAAAGGTCGGGCCCATCGTTTTGGGCAAGTTGATTTTGCAACCCTTGATGGTGTGGGGCGTCATCAAATTGGTGCTGTGGAGCGGCGGCATCAGCGGCTTCGACGCGCCTTTGCAAACCGCCGTGCTGCTGTCGGCAGCGATGCCGATGATGGGCATTTACACCACCTTGGCCATGAAATACCACCAAGAAGCCATGAGCGCAGCCGCCATGTTGTTGGCGACGGTGGCGTCTTTTTTCACCCTGAGTTTGCTCCTGTGGGTCTGCCATGACGCGTTGCCGGTCTTGCATTGAATCGGCCATGGCTTCTTCTTTCGCTTCTTCTTTCGCTTCTTCTTTCCATTCCGGCATCACTGGCCTTTGTTTGGGCTTGGTTCTGTTTGGTGCGTTGCCCGGCTGCAGTTCGGTGTCGTTGTCATCCACTTCAGGCCCTCATTCGGCAGGCGCTGCGCACGAACACGCTTTTTTGCTCCAACCTGAACAAGCCCAAGATGTGACGATTCGGGCCTTGGGACTGGTGGGCACACCTTACCGTTTTGGCGGCAACACGCCTGAATCGGGCTTTGATTGCAGCGGTTTGATTGCTTATGTTTACCAAACCCAAGCAGGTGTCAAAACGCCCCGCACGGTGGCCCAATTGCAAAGCTGGGGGCAATCCATTGCGCCCACTGACTTGCGCTCAGGCGATTTGGTCCTCTTCAGCAAAAACCCATCAGGTGTCCCGCACCACGCGGGCATTTATGTGGGCAAAGGGCGGTTTGTGCATGCGCCTTCGACAGGCGGTGACGTGCGACTGGACCCCTTGGAGGGCAAATACTGGGCCTCGATGAACGTGGTGTTCAGGCGACCCTAGCAAGACTTGAGGTCACCAGCTCTTTGGCCTTGCTGACCAATTCTTCTGATTTAAACGGTTTGGTAAACGTCGCCTTGGCACCCAAGGACTCCAAAGACTGAATACCCAAACGCTCTTTAACCAGGTTATTGGCCCCCGAGACCAAAATGACAGGCAAGTCGGGGTGGCTGCGGGTCAACTTGGCGATCAG
>CAILKX010000038.1 GCA_903834975.1 uncultured Curvibacter sp. | reverse complement strand
GCAGGCCATTCAAGCCGAGTTGGGCTTGGATTACGCGGGCATCGACTTCGGCCTCCAACGACATGGCGAACAAGGCGAATTGCTGTTCTTTGAAGCCAATGCCACCATGGTGATGGCCTTGCCGTCAGCCGACCCGATGTGGGATTACCGGCGCGCAGCCACCGAGCGGGCCATGGCGGCGGCAACCGCTTTGTTTTTAAAAAAAGCTCAAGCGCCGCGGTGATAAGCCGTGATGCGCTCGACTTCGTTTTTAGACCCCAACACCACACTGACACGCTCGTGCAGTTGCGTGGGCTGAAGGTCCAAGATGCGTTCTCGGCCATTGGTTGAAGCGCCACCCGCTTGCTCAATGATCCACGACATCGGGTTGGCTTCGTACATCAAACGCAGCTTGCCGGCTTTGTTCGGTTCACGTCGGTCCCAGGGGTACATGAAGACGCCGCCGCGGGTCAAAATGCGGTGGACATCCGCCACCATGCTGGCGATCCAACGCATGTTGAAGTTTTTGCCGCGCGGGCCTTCTGTGCCTTGAAGGCATTCGTCCACATAGCGCTTGACGGGTTCGTCCCAATGGCGCATGTTGCTCATGTTGATGGCAAATTCTTGCGTGTCTTCGGGAATCTTGAATTGGTTTTGAGTCAAGACAAATGAGCCTTGTTCGCGGTCCAGCGTGAAGGCCACAACCCCTTGACCGACGGTCAAAACCAAGGTGGTTTGCGGACCGTAGACGCAGTACCCTGCGGCCACTTGTTGAGCGCCGCTTTGCAAAAAGTCTTCCTTGCTGACGAGTGCACCCCCTTCGGGTTTCTTCAGCACGCTGAAAATCGTACCAATGCTGACGTTCACATCGATGTTGCTGGAGCCGTCCAAAGGATCAAACAGCAGCAGGTATTCGCCTTGTGGGTAGCGATTGGGAACGGGATAAATGTCGTCCATTTCTTCCGACGCCATGGCCGCCAAGTGACCGCCCCATTCATTGGCTTCGATCAGCACTTCATTGGCAATGATGTCGAGTTTCTTTTGAATCTCGCCCTGCACGTTTTCGCTTTCGGCACTGCCAAGAACCCCTCCCAAAGCCCCTTTGTTCACCGCATGGCTGATGCTTTTGCAAGCCCGTGCCACGACCTCGAGCAACAAGCGCAATTCGCTCGGGATGAGGTTGTCACTGCGTTGAAGTTCAATGAGGTAGCGCGTGAGGCTGATGTTTTTGGGATGGCTCATGGTGGATTAAAAATGAAAATGGGGGACGTTAAAAGAGGGATCGGGGTCAGCTCAATCTTTCAAAGCCCGGCTGACCACTTCACGCACATCGTTGCTCAAATCGGTCTTGGCAGCGACCCTTGAAATGGCTTCGCGGGCGGCGCTGCGATAGGGCTCGGCCAACTTTTGCCAGCGGTCCAAGGCACGCGCCAAACGGGCTGCGACTTGCGGGTTGATGGCGTCCAATTCCATCACGCGCTCGGCCCAGAAAACATAGCCGGCCGCATCACGGCGGTGGAAGGCCGCGGGGTTGGCATTGCAAAAACTAAAAATCAAGCTGCGGGCCCGGTTGGGGTTCAGCAGGTTGAAGTCGGGGTGTTGCATCAAGCCACGCACGAGGGGCAGCACGTGGCCGTCCTGGTCGGGGGTGCTGGCTTGCAAGGCGAACCATTTGTCAATGACCAAGGCTTCGGACTTGAACAGGCTGTGAAAGCGCGACAAAGCGTCTTGTGCCAAATCATGGCCGCTGACCACCAACGCACTCAAGGCGTTGAAACGGTCGGTCATGTTGGCGGCGTCTTTGAAGCGCTGATATGCCTTGCCTGGCCAAGGGTTAACGGCATGGGGCGTGCCTGTCGTTGTCAATGAGGCCGCCAAGCACAAATGCATCAGGGCCAGACCGGTCAGGGCGCGGCGACCGCTGGACGTGGCGTCCGGCTTGTAGACGCCGCTGTCTTGATGGGCCTGGTAAGTGGCGACCCAATCGTCGTGCAAGGCCACCGCCATTTGTTCGCGCATGGCTTGACGCACGGCATGAACCCGCTGCGGATCGACTTCCTCGATTTGTTCGGCCAAATAAGTTTCAGAAGGCAACGTCAAGACCAACTCTTTGAAGGCGGCATCCAGCGCCGGGTCTCGCAAGATTTGGCGCATGGCGTTCAGAAAAGGCTCATCGAGCACGTCGATGGGCGCCGACAGGTCAGCGCCTGGCGAGCCCGCATGAATGGCCTTTAAGGCGCGGTTCACCGCCAAGCGTTGGCCGGCTTCCCAGCGGTTGAAGGGATCGGTGTCGTGGGCCAGCAAGGTCAACAATTCGGCATCGCTGTAGTCATAGACCAAGACCACGGGTGCTGAGAACTCGCGCAACAAGGACGGAACGGGCGCCTCGGGCACGTTGATGAAAGTCAAGCCCTCGTTCGCTTGGGTCAGCACAAATTGCCCGGTACCTGATTGGGCTTCTGGCCAGCCGGCCAATTGCAAAGGCAATGCCTCACCGGAGGGGCTCAGCAAGCCGAGGTTCAAGGGCAACAAGAAGGGCGATTTTTCACTTTGTCCCGGCGTCGGCGAGCAGACTTGTTGGAAGTTCAAGGTGTAGGTTTTTTGCTCGGCGTCGTAGGTGCCCGTGGCGCTCAAAACAGGCGTGCCGGCTTGGCTGTACCAAAGTTTGAACTGGGGCAATCGACGTGCCAATTCAGACTCGGGATTCGCGTCGGCAATGGCTTGAACAAAATCGTCACAGGTCACCGCTTGGCCATCGTGGCGTTCGAAATACAACTTCATGCCCTTGGCAAAACCGGCTCGGCCCACCAAGGTTTGCATCATGCGAACCACCTCTGCACCTTTTTCGTAAATGGTGACGGTGTAGAAGTTGTTGATCTCGATGTAGCTGTCGGGTCGCACGGGGTGGGCCATCGGGCCAGCGTCTTCGGGGAATTGCGCCGTGCGCAAGACGCGGACATCTTCGATGCGTTTAACGGCCCGGGCCGAGGGGCTGCCGGCCAGGTCTTGGCTGAATTCTTGGTCGCGGAAAACCGTCAGGCCTTCTTTCAACGAGAGTTGAAACCAGTCGCGGCAGGTGATCCGGTTGCCGGTCCAATTGTGGAAATACTCGTGGCCGACCACGCTTTCAATGTTGGCGAAATCGGCGTCGGTGGCCGTGGTTTGACTGGCCAACACGTACTTCGTGTTGAAAATATTCAGGCCCTTGTTTTCCATCGCGCCCATGTTGAAGTCGGAGGTCGCCACGATCATGAAGCGTTCCAAATCCAGCGGCAAGCCAAAGCGGGCCTCGTCCCAAGCCACCGAGGCCATGAGCGAGTTCATGGCGTGCTCGGTTTTGTCCAAATCGCCGGGGCGCACGAACACCTGCAGCAAATGGTCTTGACCTGCGCGCGAGCGGATGCGTTGCTCACGCGCCACCAACTTGCCTGCGACCAAGGCGAACAAATAGCAAGGTTTTTTGTGCGGGTCTACCCATTTGGCAAAGTGACGGCCTTCGTCCAAATCACCGGAATCCACCAAGTTGCCGTTGGACAGCAAAACCGGGAATTTGGCCTTGTCCGCCCGCAACGTCACGGTGTAATGGGCCATCACATCCGGACGGTCCAAGAAGTAGGTGATGCGTCGAAAACCTTCGGCTTCGCATTGGGTGAAGAACGAGTCGTTGCTGGTGTACAAGCCCATCAACTTGGTGTTTTTGGCAGGCTGACAGGTCGTGAAGATCTCCAGCGAGAAGGGCTCGTGGCCCTCGGGCAGGCTTTCCAGCACCAAATGGTTGCCGTCCATTTTGAAACTCGTGCCTTGGCCGTTGACCAAGACCCGCGCCAAGTTCAACTCTTCGCCATTCAAACGCAAGGCTTGCGCAGCCACCTCGGGGTTGCGGCGCAGGGTCATTTTGTTGAGCACCCGGGTTTTGGCGGGGTCGAGGTCAAAGGTCAATTCGACCTGGTCGATCCAATAGGCTGGGGCGGTGTAGTCAGCACGGGAAATGGCCGTGGCCTGTCCTTCGCGAATCATGGTTTCTTTCGTTAAAGCGTCAAACGCCTTGTTTCAAGGAAGCGGCAATGAAGGCATCCAAATCGCCGTCCAACACTTTTTGGGTGTTGGAAATTTCGACGTTGGTGCGCAGGTCTTTGATGCGGCTTTGGTCCAGCACGTAGCTGCGGATTTGATGGCCCCAGCCGACATCGGTCTTGGTGTCTTCGAGTTTTTGTTGCTCTTCCATGCGTTTTCGCATTTCAAAGTCATAAAGCCGAGAGCGCAGGCGCTTCCAGGCCACATCTCGGTTGCTGTGTTGGCTGCGACCGTCTTGGCACTGCACCACAATGCCCGTGGGAATGTGGGTTAAACGAACGGCGGAGTCGGTTTTGTTGATGTGCTGGCCGCCCGCGCCACTGGCGCGGAAGGTGTCGGTGCGCACATCGGCGGGGTTGATGTCGATTTCAATCGAATCGTCGACTTCAGGGTAAACAAACACGCTGGCAAAGCTGGTGTGGCGACCACCCGACGAGTCAAAGGGCGATTTCCTCACCAAGCGGTGCACGCCCGTTTCGGTGCGAAGCAAGCCAAAAGCGTATTCACCCTCGACCTTGATGGTGGCGCTTTTGATGCCGGCGACGTCGCCGGGGGTTTCGTCCTCAACGGTGGCTTTGAAGCCTTTGCGTTCGGCGTATTTGAGGTATTGGCGCAGCAACATGCTGGCCCAGTCACAGGCCTCGGTGCCACCCGCGCCGGCTTGCAAGTCCAGAAAGCAGGGGCTGGGGTCGGCCGGTTGGTTGAACATTCGGCGGAATTCCAGGCCTTCGATGGTTTCGCTCAGCTTGATGCACTCGGCTTCCAAGGTTTCAAGGCCAGCGATGTCGCCTTCCTCTTTGGACATGTCATACAACTCGGTGTTGTCGGACAGCTCGGTGTTCAGGCGCTCGAGCACCAAAACGATGTCGTCCAGGGCTTTTTTTTCTTTTGAGAGCTCTTGGGCTTTTTTCGGGTCGTTCCAAACGCTGGGGTCTTCCAGCGAAGCAATCACCGTGCGCAGGCGGTCGGCTTTGGCATCGTAGTCAAAGATACCCCCGGAGGTCGACCGTACGGTGGCTGAGGTCGGCCAAGGTGGTGCCAATGAGGTTGACGCGTTCTGCTTCCATGATGAAATCCTTGTTGTTCTTCAAAAAGGGCTATTTTCTCATGGACTGCTGTCCTCAGTATGACGGCCGAACTTCAATTCAGCCCTGCCAAATTTTGGCGGACGGCCCGTTCTATGGGTTTTGAATCAATCGGCCAAAAAGGACTCGATCAGCCTGGCCAGGTAATCCGGTTGATCGTGGTGCATCATGTGGCCGGAGTCGGGCACCACTTCAACGCGGCATTGGGGCACGTGTTTTAGACGCTGGTGGAATTCCTCTAGGGTGAACTTGCCTTTCCACCATTGACTCAAGCTGTCGTCGCTGGCTTCCACCACCAAAACGGGCGCGCTGATGTTTTGGTACAAAGCCAAGGCTTCTTCGACCTTGTACAACTGGGCACTGATCACTTTGTGCGCCGCCTCGCCTCGAATGCGGAAAGCCGGTGCGTTGCTGTCACCCCCCTCGGGTTCAGACCAATGGGCCGCCAACCACAAGGCTTTGTCTTGGCTCAGGCGTGGATTGGTTTTGGCCAAGCGCGCGGCGACGGCATTGAGGCTGGGGTAGGTTTTGAGGGCCATGTCCCCGCGGTGCAGGGCTTTTAGCTCGCCCATCCACTCGGCATAACGGGCAGGGGCTTGTTCCGGCTTGGTTTGGGCCAAGCCAAAACCCTCCAAGTTGACAAGGCGGCGAATGCGCTCAGGCCGAGCGCCGCTGTACATCATGGCAATGTTTCCGCCCATGCTGTGGCCGACCAGGTCAATGAGGCGGTCGCCCACCAAATGATCCAATAAAAAATCCAAGTCGGCCAAATAATCGGCAAACACATAGTGGTCGCAATAGGGGCCTGTCGTTTCACCAAAACCGCGCCAATCTGGGGCCAGCACCCAGCGGTCTTGCTTGAGTGCATCGACTACAAATTGATAAGACGCCGCCACATCCATCCAGCCGTGCACCATGACCAGCGGGGGCCTGTTGGCACTGGCGTGGTCGGGGTTGCCCCATTGGCGAACGTGGTACCGATGACCCCGCAACGACACCCATTGACTTTGTGAAACTTGTCGGGGTTGATACAGGGCCGTGGTCATCGATGGCGGTGTTAAAGAGGAGACTTGTGACATGCGGCGATCTTATCGACTGCCCCTTACACTTGGGGGCGTCAATCCACTTCATCTGTCACCATGAAAACACTGTCTTTAGGCAAAAGCGATTTGCAAGTCACCCCCATTTGTTTGGGCACCATGACTTTTGGCGAGCAAGTGAACGAGGCGGATGCCCATGCCATCATGGACCGGGCCTTGGAGCGCGGCGTTAATTTTTGGGACACCGCTGAAATTTATGCGGTGCCCACCAAGGCCGAAACTTACGGCGCCACTGAAACCATCATCGGTCATTGGTTGGCCAAAAACCCGGCCAATCGGCAAAAAATCGTCTTGGCCACCAAGGTGGCCGGCCCCTCGCGTGGCATGCCTTGGGTGCGTTCTGGCCAAGGCATGACGTCCGCTGACATCGTGGCCTCGTGTGAAGCCAGCCTCAAGCGCTTGAAAACCGACGTCATCGACCTCTATCAAATCCATGGGCCTGAGCGCCACGTGCCCATGTTTGGCGGTCTGTATTACGACCCGAAAAAAGAGAATTCAGCCACCCCCATTTTGGAGCAGCTGGAAACATTGGGGCAATTGGTCAAAGCCGGCAAGATTCGCCACATTGGCCTGTCCAACGAAACCCCTTACGGTGTTCATGAATTTGTGCGCTTGGCGGAAGCCCATGGCTTGCCGCGCATCGTCAGTACACAAAACCCCTATTGCCTGATCAACCGCAGTTTTGAAAATGGCTTGGACGAAACCTGCCACCGATTGGAGGTGGGCTTGTTGGCCTATTCCCCTTTGGGTTTTGGTTTGTTGACAGGCAAGTACGATGAAGCCGGTACCACGGGCCCCAACGCACCCCAAGACGCCCGCATCGCCAAATACGAATCGGTTCGCAAACAACGTTGGGGCCGCGACGACGCGCTTCGCTCCGCCAAGCGATACAACGATTTGGCACGTGAAAACGGACTGACCCCCACTCAATTGGCGTTGGCGTTTTGCTACACCAAGTGGCAAGTGGCCAGCACCATCATCGGCGTGACTTCGATGGCGCAGCTCGACGAAGATTTGGACGCTTGGGGCACGACTTTGTCCAAAGAGGTGCTGAGCGCCATCGACGCCATCCGTTGGCAAGACCGCGACTTGGCGATTTAAAACATGGTGAATGTTCAAATGCCTCTCTGGGCTTTGTGGTTGGCGCCGGTGCTCGGTTACCTGATGGGTTCTTTGTCATTTGCGGTGCTGGTCAGCCGGCTGATGGGTTTGAGCGACCCGCGCAGCTACGGTTCGAAAAACCCCGGCGCCACAAATGTCCTGCGGTCGGGCAACAAAATGGCCGCCGTTTTGACCTTGTTGCTCGACGCTGCAAAAGGAGGGGTGCCGGTTTTTTTGGTCCGGGTTTGGGCCGATACCTTCACCGATGCCAGCGCCGTCGAGCCGGGTCTTTTGTTAGCGGGGGTGGCCTTGGCCGCTTTCTTGGGCCATCTGTTCCCCGTGTTTTTTAAGTTTGAAGGTGGCAAAGGCGTGGCCACGGCATTGGGCGTTTTGCTGGGCGTCGATGCTGTTTTGGGCCTGTGTGTGGCCGCGGTGTGGTTGGGGGCCGCGGTTATTTGGCGCTACTCTTCTTTGTCGGCGTTGTTGGCGGCCTTGGCGGCACCGCTGATTTACATCTTGGGGGACGGCGTTTTTTGGTCAACCGAGCCCCCAGTGGCGCTGGCCTTGGTGCTCATGTCGGCTTTGCTGATTTGGCGCCATCGCCAAAACATGGCCCGCTTGATCGCCGGGCAGGAAAGCAAAATTGGTAAAAAAGGCTAATAAGGGATAAAAAAGGGGGTGCGAAAGACCCCCTTTAATGCCGCATTTCAGGCCCCATTTTAGGCCCCATTTCAGGCCGATTGAAAACCCATTTGCAAAGCGCCTCAATCCCGGAAGTTGTTGAAACTCAAGGGGAGGTCGGCCACTTCCTTGCGCACCAAGGCCATGGCGGCTTGTAGGTCATCGCGCTTGGCGCCCGTCACGCGAACGGCATCGCCTTGAATGGCGGCTTGCACTTTGAGTTTGCTTTCTTTGATGGCTTTTTGAATCTTCTTCGCTGCATCGCCCTCGAGCCCGTTGCGCACTTTGACGACTTGCTTGACCTTGTCGCCGCCGATTTTTTCCACCTTGCCGATGTCCAAGAAACGCACATCAACCTCGCGCTTGGTCAATTTGTTGCGCAAAATATCTTCGACTTGGGTAAGCTGAAATTCGGCGTCGCCGAACAAGGTGATTTCTTTGTCTTTCAGTTCAATGGCGGCTGAAGTGCCTTTGAAGTCGAAACGCGTGGCGATTTCTTTGGCCGTGTTTTCAACGGCATTTTTCACTTCAACCAGGTTGGCTTCGAGCACAGTATCAAAAGAGGGCATGGTGTTTCAAAAAAGAAGGGACAATTCGGGCGATGTTAGTCGAGAAAAACGTTTCCCTCCAGCCCTACAACACCTTTGGCATCATGGCCCGCGCCCAAAATTTGGTGCGGGTGCAGTCCGAAGCCGATTTGCAAGCTTTGGCAGCCGATGCGGGGCTGAGAGCGGTGCCGAAATTGGTACTGGGTGGCGGCTCCAATCTGGTTTTTACAGGGGATGTGAAACCCTTGGTTTTGAAAATGGAAATCAAGGGATTGCGCTTGTTGCCCGACAACGATGCCAAGGCCCATCTTGTTGAGGTCGGAGCGGGAGAATCTTGGCACGACTTGGTGGCCTGGACGGTGGCTCAAGGCCTGCCCGGCTTGGAGAACATGGCCTTGATTCCTGGCACCGTCGGCGCGGCCCCCGTTCAAAACATCGGGGCTTATGGGGTTGAGTTGCAAGACCGATTCGAATCATTGGACGCCTTTGATTTGTTGACGGGTCAGGTCTTCACCTTGAACGCAGCGCAGTGTGGATTTGGTTACCGCGACTCGGTTTTCAAGCACCCCGCTCCCCAGTCTGATTTGAAGCCTGGTATGGGGTTGGCCTGTCGTGCCGTCATTTTGCGGGTGCGGATGCGACTGCCCAAGACCTGGAAGCCCGAGTTGGACTATCTGGATTTGACACGCAAACGCGATGCCTGGCTGGCTGAACAACGCGAACAAGGGCGCCTTGACCCTGTGCCTTCTGCCCAACAAATTTTCGATTGGGTCTGCGAAATTCGCCGCGCCAAATTACCTGATCCGGCACAGATTGGCAATGCAGGCAGTTTCTTCAAAAACCCCACGGTGACACCCGAACAGTGCGCCGACATCATTGCGCGCGACCCCAAGATTGTTCACTACCACTTGGACGATGGCCGCATCAAACTCGCCGCAGGTTGGCTCATCGATGCCTGCGGTTGGAAAGGCAAATCGATCGGCCGTGCCGGTGTTTATGAAAAACAGGCCTTGGTTTTGGTGAACCGAGGCCAAGGTGAAACCGCTGTCACAGGCGGGGAAGTCATGACGTTGGCGCGCGCCATTCAAACCAGCGTTTACGAACGGTTTGGCATCCGATTGGAGCCCGAACCCCTCGTGCTTTAACCGCCCAGGTTGCCAATCCCACCCAGGCGGTTGGCAGGCTTGGCTTAGCTGGGTTTGTGCAGCGGCAATGATGGCAGTGGAGCGCTTTCGCCCAAGGACAGCAAGCCACTTTGGGTGTAGATGCCGAGCTTTTCGCGGGTGTCCACAATGTCCAAATTGCGCATGGTGAGTTGGCCAATCCGGTCCAGCGGCGAGAACATGGATTCGCCTTTTTCCATGGTCAAACGCTCGGGGTGGTAGGTCAGGTTGGGCGATTCCGTGTTCAACAACGAATAGTCGTTGCCGCGACGCAATTCGACCGTGACCTCGCCAGTGATGGCGCGGGCCACCCAGCGTTGCGCCGTTTCACGCAGCATGATGGCTTGAGGATCGAACCAGCGGCCTTGGTAAAGCAGGCGGCCGAGTTTGCGGCCGTTGTCGCGGTATTGCTCGATGGTGTCCTCGTTGTGGATGCCTGTGACCAAACGTTCATAGGCAATGAACAACAAGGCCAAGCCGGGGGCTTCGTAAATGCCGCGGCTCTTGGCCTCGATGATGCGGTTCTCGATTTGGTCACTCATGCCCAAACCGTGGCGCCCACCGATGCGGTTGGCTTCCAAAATCAGGGCCACTGGGTCGTCGAAACGCACGCCGTTCAGTGCCACGGGTTGGCCTTCTTCAAAGCGCACCGAAACGGTTTCGGCTTTAACCACCACGTCCTCTTTCCAGAACGCCACCCCCATGATGGGGTTGACGATTTTGATGCCGCTGTTGAGGTGCTCCAGGTCCTTGGCCTCGTGGGTAGCCCCCAGCATGTTGGAGTCGGTCGAGTAGGCTTTTTCGGCCGACATTTTGTAGCCAAAACCATGCTGCGTCATGAACGCCGACATCTCGCTGCGGCCGCCCAATTCGTCGATGAATTGGGGGTCTAGCCAAGGCTTGTAAATTTTGAGGGCCGGGTTGGTCAACAGGCCATAGCGGTAAAAACGCTCAATGTCATTGCCCTTGAAGGTGCTGCCGTCGCCCCAAATGTTGACGTCGTCTTGCTTCATGGCCGCCACCAACAGGGTGCCCGTGACCGCACGGCCCAAGGGCGTGGTGTTGAAATAAGTGGAACCGGCCGTGCTGATGTGAAAAGCACCGGCTTGCAAGGCGGCGATGCCTTCGTGGGCCAACTGTGTGCGGCAGTCAATCAGGCGCGCGTTTTCGGCGCCGTACGCCATGGCTTTGCGAGGAATTTCTTCGTAATCGGGCTCATCGGGTTGGCCTAAATTGGCCGTGTAGGCATAAGGGATGGCGCCTTTTTGACGCATCCAAAGCAAGGCGGCGCTGGTGTCCAAACCGCCAGAAAAAGCGATACCGACTTTCTGGTTCAGGGGCAGGTTTTGCAAAATGGTGGACATGGCGATCAACCGAAATGGCAAATGTAGTGATAGCCCTGAGCGTCGCTGACGCGGATCTCAAAGGAAGATTGTCCCGGCACCTTGAAAGATTGACCGGCGCTGGAGGGGACCCAAGTGTCTGTGCCAGCCAATTTGTATTCGCAAGAACCGGCGACGCATTCCATGATTTCGGGCGCGCCGGTGTTGAAGGTCAAGGTCGCTGGCAATACCACGCCAACACTTTTGGAACTGCCGTCGGGCAAGGTAAAGCTGTGGCTCACACATTTGCCGTCAAAGTAGACGTTGGCTTTGGTGGTGAGCGAAACCGCAGGAACAGTGACCTTGATGGCCGGGTTGGTGGAGGCAGGAGACTGGGACATGGTGTAAGAAAAAATGGGCCTTGACCCATTGAAGTCGATCTGAAAGGCCCATTTTAGCCCGCCCCCGCGTCGGCAAGGCACACCCGCTCCGGTGGGCGGGTGTGGGTTCAGTCTTATTTCGCCTTGGCGTCGGCGCCGATTGAGCAATCGGTTTCGGTGATTTTCAAAGACTGAGCAATGGCCAAGTCAGAAGCTGATTTGATTTTGACTTGAGCGTCTGCCAAGGTTTCAGTTGATTTTATTTTATTGACCTCAGCTTCAAATTGCTTGCTGGTCGACGAGAGGGCCTTGCCTTCTGACTTGTCCAAGGTTCTGGCCGCGCTGTCTAAGGCGTTGCCGGTCTGATTGACTTGTGATTGCAGTTTGTTGTAATCGGCCACCGTGGCCGTGCTCGGCAAACTATTGAGGTTGTTCACCGCGACGGCGTAATTGTTGACAGCGCTGCAATAGCTGGCCTTGGCGGTATCCACCTTGGGGGTGCAAGCGCCCAAGGTCAGGGTGCCCAAGGCACAAGCGATGAAAGTGAGTGAGGTTTTTTTCATGGTGTTTTCCTGGTTTCAGTTGGTTTTTGGCGTGGGGGAAGGGGTGGCGGCGTTGCTCGGGGCAACCGAGGGTTTAGTGGTTTTGGCTGCTTGGGCAGCGGGGGGAGTGGGGGGCGTGGTTGGGGCTGCCTTGCCTGATTTTTGAGTGGCCTTTTTGGAGGCCGATTTGTTACTGGCTTCTCCGGCGGCTTCGGTGTAAGGTGTTCCGCCAACGTTCAAACCTTCGGCTGAAAAGCGTTTAGCCGCCGCTGGGCCGATGCCCTTGGTGCGGTTGATGAAGTCTGTCCAATCTTTGAAGGGGGCTTTTTGGCGTTCTTTGATGATTTTTCCGGACATGGCGGGGCCGATGCCTTTGATGCTGTCGAGCTCTGCATCGGTGGCTTTGTTGACGTCGACGGCGGCGGCAAAGGCCATCCCAGCGAATGCCATCGCACTGAATAAAACCAAGAAAGTTAGAAATTTTTTGAACATGATCAATCCCCAAGTGAATGTCCGCGGGTTGCGGATGGGATTGATCATCCCGTACCAAGAAGGGATTGCGGATGCTGTTCAGCCGACGAGCTCTACCGCCGGTAAAGTTGCCTGGGATGACGTGGGGGTGTCAAGTCGCCTTGCAGGGGGCTTAACTTTGCAAGTCTGATTGGCTCAGAGCTCTTCAATGCGCTGGGGCGGGAAACTGTCCCAAGACTGGCAGCCTGGGCAGTGCCAAAAGTAGGTTTTGGCTTCGAAACCACAGGCCGCGCAGCGGTAGCGACTCAATGGCAGGGTGGCCCTGTCCAAGGCGCGTTGGAGGGTTTTAGGCAAGGCCGTCGGGGACGATTCAGAAGCCGTCATGGGCACTTGGGTTGATGCTTGTGACCGGGCTTGGGCATGAAGCCACCCCGATGCGGCCACGAGAGAGGGCTCTTTCTCTAAATGACTTTCATAAAGGGCCAAGGTCTTTTGCAGCGCCTCGCTGGGCGAACTTGGGGCGTTTTCAATCAGCCCGATCCTGGCCTCCAACAAATCCAAGCTGGGGCGATCGGCGTCGAGTTTTTGCAACATCAAGTCGACCCTGGCTTGCTGCTGTGTCTTGTTCGCTGCTTGAGCCCACAAAAGGGCGCCCAAGGGAATATGGCCGGGACAACGTTGCGACAACAAGGTCAGGCAGGCGTCGACGGCTTGAAATTGCTGCAACGTCGCGAGCAGTTTGGCTTTTTCTAGGTAAGCCCGTGGCGCCTCAGGCGCCGTTTGGATCGCTTGATCTAGGCGCTCCAAGGCCAGTTCGGGCTTGGTGTTGGCCTCTTGCAATGCCTGTTCACACAGGTAGTGGGCTTCGCGGTTGGCAAATTGACCTTGCTGGGCTTGGGTCATGCGCTGGGCAATTTCAGCGGCTTGGGGCCAATCGCGAGAGCGTTCATAAATGGCCAAAAGTGCCAGCCGCGAGGTGCTTTCAAAAGCCGTGCCCTCGAGCTTTTTGAGGGCGGTTTCAGCGCGGTCCAGCAGGCCCGCTTTCAAGAAATCAAGAGCCAGCGCCTGTTGCGCACGGTCGCGGTCGCTTGGGGTCAAGTCGGCACGGCTCAACAGGTGTTCGTGCACCCGCACGGCGCGCTCAAACTCGCCTCGTCGGCGGAACAAATTGCCCAAAGCAAAATGCAACTCTGAGGTGTCGGGGTCGTTTTGAACGGCTTCAATAAAAGCGTCGATGGCCTGGTCTTGCTGTTCGTTCAAGAGGTAATTGAGGCCTTTGAAATACGACTTAGGCGCTTGCTTGTTTTCCAATCGAAGTTGCCGCAAATCAAAGCGCGAGGCGCCCCAACCGAGCACAAAGGCCAGGGGAAGGCCCAGCAGCAACCAACTGAGGTCAAACTCCATCCGAAGCATCCTTTGGGTTGGCTGCCGACGTCCCTGATTGGGCGCGCATTTTAGGCAGCATGCCCAAGACGCCCACCGCGGCGCCCAAGGCGAAAATGGTCAGCACCATCAAGACCATGGGCGCACGCCAAACCGTACCAAACCAAAGGTGGATGCTGCCCTCTTGTTGGTTATTCAGAGCAAAAGCAAACAGGGTAAAAAAAATGGCCGCTTTGAGCAGCCACAGCAGGTATTTCATAGTCGGTGAATCATAGCGAGCGAATCACGTGGCGGAGCTGGACTTGTCCACCGATTCTCGCAGGCCTTTGCCTGGTTTGAAATGGGGCACGCGTTTTTCAGGAATGGCCACGCTTTCTCCGCTGCGGGGGTTGCGACCCAAGCGGGGCGGCCGGCGGTTCACCGAGAAGCTGCCAAAGCCTCGAATTTCCACCCGATGGCCCCGCGACAGGGCATTGCTCAATGCGTCCAAGATGGTCTTCACCGCTTGCTCGGCGTCGCGTTGGGTGAGTTGTTTGAATCGGTTGGCCAATTCTTCAACAAGATCGGAGCGGGTCATGTCGGCAATGGAAGGTAAAAATAAAACGAGACTGGCATGAAAAAAGCTGACCCTGCTTTGTCCGCAGAGCCAGCTTGTGGAACCCAGGGCTTAACCCCTATGCGGGTTAGTTGCTGCCGTTGTCCAACTTGGCACGCAACAAAGCGCCCAGGCTGGTGGTGCCGGCGTTGTCGCGGGCGGATTGCTGGCTCAAAGAAGCCATGGCTTCTTGTTGGTCAGCTTGGTCCTTGGCCTTGATCGACAACTGGATGTTGCGGGTCTTGCGATCCACATTCACCACCACAGCGGTGACTTCATCGCCTTCTTTCAGCACATTGCGGGCGTCTTCCACGCGGTCGCGTGAAATTTCGCTGGCGCGCAGATAGCCAATGATGTCTTCGCCGAGGTCGATTTCAGCGCCACGGGCGTCCACGGTCTTGACCTTGCCAGTCACGATTTGGCCCTTGTCGTTGATCGAAGCAAAGGTCGTGAAGGGGTCGGAGTCGAGTTGCTTGATGCCCAAGGAGATGCGTTCGCGTTCGACGTCCACTGCCAACACGATGGCTTCAACGTCTTGGCCTTTCTTGTAATTGCGCACGGCAGCTTCGCCGGTTTCGTTCCAAGACAGGTCAGACAAGTGCACCAAACCGTCGATGCCGGCGGCCAAGCCCACGAACACGCCAAAGTCGGTGATCGATTTGATCGGGCCCTTGACGCGGTCGCCACGCTTGGTGTTTTGAGCAAATTCTTGCCAAGGGTTGGCGCGGCATTGCTTCATGCCCAAGCTGATGCGGCGTTTGTCTTCGTCGATTTCCAAAACCATGACTTCGACTTCGTCGCCCAAAGACACCAACTTGTTGGGGGCCACGTTCTTGTTGGTCCAGTCCATTTCGGAGACGTGCACCAGGCCTTCGATGCCAGGTTCGAGTTCCACAAACGCGCCGTAGTCGGCGATGTTGGTGATCTTGCCGAACAAGCGGGTGCTTTGTGGGTAGCGGCGGTTGACGCCCATCCAAGGGTCGTCGCCCATTTGCTTGAGACCCAAAGACACGCGGTTTTTGTCGGTGTCAAACTTGAGGATCTTGGCGGTGATTTCTTGACCGGCTGCCACCACTTCGCTGGGGTGACGCACGCGGCGCCAAGCCATGTCGGTGATGTGCAACAGACCGTCGATGCCACCCAAGTCAACGAAGGCGCCGTATTCGGTGATGTTCTTGACGACACCGTGAACGATGGAGCCTTCTTTCAGGTTTTCCATCAACTTGGCGCGTTCTTCGCCCATCGAGGCTTCCACCACAGCGCGGCGTGACAGCACGACGTTGTTGCGCTTGCGGTCGAGCTTGATGACCTTGAATTCCATGGTTTTGTTTTCGTAGGGCGACAAGTCCTTGATGGGACGGGTGTCGATCAACGAACCAGGCAAGAAAGCGCGGATGCCATTGACCAAAACGGTCAGGCCACCCTTGACCTTGCCGCTGGTGGTGCCCGTGACAAATTCACCGGATTCCAAGGCTTTTTCGAGGGACAACCACGAAGCCAAACGCTTGGCTTTGTCGCGCGACAAGATGGTGTCGCCGTAGCCGTTTTCGATGGCGTCGATAGCGACGGAAACGAAGTCACCAACTTGGACTTCAACTTCGCCCTGATCGTTTTTGAACTCTTCGAGAGGCACATAGGCCTCGGATTTCAAACCGGCGTTGACCACCACGAAGCTGTGTTCGATGCGAACCACTTCAGCGGTAATGACTTCGCCTGCGCGCATTTCTGAGCGCTGCAACGATTCTTCAAATAGGGCGGCAAAAGATTCTGACATGAGGGCTATTTCCTAATCCGCAGCAGGGGTTCCTGACCGCGGCGGGGTTACAAGTTAAACAATCCACCCAGACCATGTGCTGACGCACGAGGGGGGCCGGGTGGGCCGGTTTTCTAGGGTTTTTGAATTTGCTGAACGTCCTGCCACCAAGCCAAGACTTGGGCCACCGACTCGTCGATGGAGAGCTCGGAGTTGTCTAGCAACTTCGCATTGTCCGCAGGCTTCAGTGGGGCGATTTCGCGGGTGGAATCCCGGATGTCACGTGCCATTAAATCTGCAAGCAAGACCGCTATATTAGCCGAAATTCCTTTAGAAATCAATTGCTTGTGCCGACGTTCTGCGCGTTTTTCAGCGCTGGCGGTCAAAAAGACCTTCAAAGGTGCATCAGGAAAAACCACCGTACCCATGTCACGCCCATCGGCGACCAAGCCGGGGAGGCGTCTAAAACGCAGTTGCAACTCGTGCAAAGCTTGGCGCACGGCGGGGATGGCTGAGACCGATGAGGCATCCATGCCCGCTGCCTCGGTGCGAATCAAGCGGCTGACGTCTTGGCCATTCAGCAGCACGTGGTCGGCTTCAAATTGCACCGACATTTGACGGGCGCAATCGGCGATGGCTTTTTGTCGAGCCTCTTCAGCACTTTGACCAGGGACCGCGTCCATCGGCAAATGGGCTTGTCGCGCAGCCAAGCCGACCAAGCGGTATAGGGCGCCCGAGTCGAGCAGCAAATAGCCCAATCGGCTGGCGGTCATGCCAGCCAAGGTGCCCTTGCCGGAAGCCGTGGGGCCATCCACGCAAATGACGGGAATGTTCTCAACCGGCGTATGCACCACAGAAAACAGGGTTTCGAAATAATCGGGGAAGGTCTTGGCGACGCACTTGGGGTCTTCAATGCGCACCGTGATGCCAGCCGGGTTGAAGGCCGCCAGAGAAAAACACATGGCGACGCGGTGGTCGTCATAAGTGTGGATGCTGGCGCTGCGCCATTGGTCTTTGGGCAAGGGATGGACGCGGAGCCAGTCGGGGCCTTCTTCCACGGTAGCGCCCAATTTGCGGGCTTCCATGGCCATGGCGGCAATGCGGTCGGTTTCTTTGACACGCCAGCTGGCGATGTTGCGCAGCGTGGTCGGGCCGTCGGCAAACAGGGCCATGACCGCCAGCGTCATGGCGGCGTCTGGAATGTGGTTGCAATCCAAATCAATGGCTTTCAAGGCCCACTGACCTTGCGCGTTTTGGTGTTGAGCCCGGCTCACTTCCAGCCAATTGGGGCCGCCGGTAACGATGGCGCCCATGGCTTGGGCTGCTTCAACAAATCGAATGTCGCCTTGAATGGAGGCCAACCCCACGCCTTGAATGCGCAGCGGCTGGACGCCGGCCAGTGCGCCCAAGGCAATGAAATAGCTGGCGGAAGACGCATCGGCTTCCACGTACATTTCGCCCGGCGATTGATAACGTGAACCCGCTGGAATGGTGAAGCGCTGCCATCCTTCGCGTTGCACTTGGATGCCAAAGCGCGCCAACAGTTGCAGGGTGATGTCGATGTAGGGCTTGGAGATCAACTCGCCCACCACCTCAATCACAATGTCTTGCTCGGCCACCAAGGGCAGCGCCATCAACAAGGCGGTTAAGAATTGACTGGACACATCGCCCCGGACGGAGATCGGGCCGTTGTTTTTGAAATGGGCGGGGGCGATTTTCAAAGGGGGATAGCCGTCTTGACCCAAGTAGTCAATGTGACAGCCGAGTTGACGCAGGGCATCGACCAAGTCGCCGATGGGGCGTTCGTGCATGCGGGCCACACCGCTCATTTGAAAATGGCCGCCCAGCAAAGACAAGGCGGCGGTCAAGGGACGCATGGCTGTGCCGGCGTTGCCCAAAAACAAGGCCAAAGGGTGTTCGGCATTGAACTGGCTCAAAACACGGTCGGACAAACGACCGCCCAAGCCAGTCACTTGCAAGACTTGCTTTTGATTGACTTCAGCGTTCTCCACTTGGCAGCCCAAAGCGCGCAAAGCGTCCAACATGACCCGGGTATCGTCGGAGTCCAACAGGTCGTGAATGGTGGTCGTGCCTTGGCTTAGTGCGGCCAACAACAGCACTCGGTTCGAGATGCTTTTGGAGCCAGGCAAGGTGACGCAACCGCCCGCAGTAACGAGCGGTGGGATGTCCAGAAATTCGGTGCTGTACATTTTTAGTGGGCTTTCCATTTCGCGCGCACGGCGCTGGCTTGGGCTATTTGTTGCTCTAGCATGGCCAAATGCGGGGCCGAGTTCTGCGTCAAATTCTGATCGGTTTGCCCTTGGGCAATGGCCTGCAATTGGGTCTCGAAGGACGTCAAAGCATGCCGGAAGTGGCTCAGTTGAACCAATAGTTCGCTGGCATTGGCGCTGAAAATGTCACGCCAAACGGCGGGGTCGCTGGCCGCAATCCGGCTGAAATCTCTAAAACCCGGGCCTGCCAAAGACATGAACTCGGCCCCTTGCGGTTGCTCGCTCAATCCTTGAATAAAAGCAAAGGCCAGCAAATGAGGCAGGTGGCTGACAGCGGCAAAGGTGGCGTCATGCGCCTCCGGGCTCATGCGGCTCACTTGGCAGCCCAAAGCCTGCCAAAGGTGGTGTGCCCGCGCCAAGGGGGTGGCGTCGGTTTCAGCGATCGGCGTCAAAATCAGAGGCTGGCCACGGTACAAATCGGCGTAAGCGGCTTCGACGCCAGCGCGTTCACTGCCCGCAATCGGGTGCGCGGGCACAAAGCAAGGCAGTTTGTCGCCCAGGTGGCGTTGAGCCGCTTGCACCACATCGCCCTTGGTGGAGCCGACGTCCATCAACAAGGTGTCGACACGGAGAAAAGGGGCCATTTCGCGCAAGCTCGACGCTGTCGCCGCGACCGGCACCGCCAGCAGCACCACATCGGCGTCCCGAACGGCTTCGTGGAGAGAGCCCACGGCTTCATCGATGACGCCCAAAGCCAGTGCCTTGGCCCGCGTGCTTTCTCTGGGGCTGAATCCGACCACGTGCCTCACGAGGCCCGCTTGTTTCAAGGCCAAGGCAAAAGAGCCGCCCATCAAGCCGCAGCCAATCAGGCCCAGACGTTCCACCATCATGTTGTGCTCAGGCCGTGGCCACCGGATAGCTGCCCAAAACTTTGTAAAACGCACAAAGTTCACGCAACTCTTTCAGCGCGTTCGCTACATGGGGCTCAGAGGCATGACCGGCGAGGTCAATGTAAAAATAGTATTCCCATTGACCGGTGCGGGCGGGGCGCGATTCAAACCGCGTCATGGAGACACCATGCGTTTTGAGCGGCACCAACAAGTCATGCACTGCGCCGGGTCGGTTCGGCACGGACACCACGAGGCTGGTGCAGTCTTGACCGCTGACGGGGGGTGTCGACAGGGTTTCAGGCAAGGCAATGATGGCAAAGCGCGTCCGGTTGTAGGCGTCGTCTTGGACGGCATGGGCCACGATGTGCAAGCCAAAATTACCCGCTGCGCGTTCACTGGCCAGTGCGGCCCAAGCCGGGTTGCTGGCAGCCAGACGGGCGCCTTCGGCGTTGCTCGAAACGGGGCGGCGCTCCACATCAGGCAGGTGCTTGGTGAGCCAAGCCTGGCATTGAGCCAACGCTTGTGGATGGGCCATCACCACCTGAATGCCTTCCAGGGCATTCACTTGGCGCATCAGGTTGTGGCGCACCAACAGACTGACTTCGCCGACCACATGGGTGGGGGTGTGCAAGAACAAATCCAGCGAGCGTGTCACCACGCCTTCGACTGAATTTTCAACCCCCACCACGCCGTATTGCGCGCTGCCGGCGGCTGTGGCTTGGAACACTTCGTCAAAGTTGGCGCAGTACATGAATTCGGCCGCGCTACCAAAGTATTCAAGGGCAGCTTGCTCGCAGAAGGTGCCTGCGGGGCCCAAAATGGCGACCCGCTGGGGCGATTCCAACGCCAAACAAGCCGACATGATTTCGCGCCAAATGGCCGCCACGTGTTCGTTCTTGAGTGGGCCTGGGTTGGCCTTTTCGATTTTCTCAATGACCTGAGCCACGCGGTCAGGGCGAAAGAAAGGGGAGCCTTCACGACGCTTGACTTCACCCACCGATTCGGCCACGCGGGCGCGTTGGTTGACCAAGCTCAAAAGCTGTTGGTCCAGGGCGTCAATCTGCACGCGCAGCTCGGCCAAGGTGGGCAGCGTTTTGGGTGCTTGTTCGGGGTGTTCAGGCAAATTGGGGGCAGAGCTCATAAGCCGGTTTTTTCAAATGCTTGCAGGTAGGCAATCAGGGCTTGGACCCCGGCCAATGGCATGGCGTTGTAGAGGCTGGCGCGCAGTCCACCCAAGGATTTATGGCCCTTGAGTTGCAGCAAGCCCGCTGTTTTAGCGCCCTTTAGGAAGGCCTCGTATAGGGCCGCCCCTCGCTCGGCTTCCAGCGCCTGGTTGAAGAAGAAGGGGACGTTCATGCGCGAACGTGCCGAGGGTTCGACACGGCTTTCAAACACCGACGATTGGTCCAAGTAGTCATAGAGCAACTGGGCCTTCGCTTGGTTACGAACCTCCATCGCGGCCACGCCCCGCAACTCAATAGGAGAGCCGTTCACCGTGGTCATTTCCGTTTGTTGCTTCAGCCACTGAAAGGTCAAGCCAGCGATGTAAATGCCGTAGGTGGGCGGGGTGTTGTACATTGAATCGTTTTTGGCGACCAATTGGTAGTCAAAGGCGCTGGGACAAATGGACAACGCATGACCCAGCAAGTCTTCGCGCACCACCACCAAGGTGACGCCGGCGGGCCCTAGGTTTTTTTGAGCGCCGCCAAAAGCCAAACCGACCCGCGACCAATCGACGGAACGGGAGGCCACATGGGAAGAAAAATCGATCACCAAAGGCGCATCGCAGCCCAACGCCTTGAGGTCGGGCAACTGTTGGAACTCGATACCGTGGATGGTTTCGTTCGAGCAAATGTGCACATACTCCGCGTCAGGATTCAGACGCCAGCTGGTGGGGGCGGGGAGCTCGGCGAAATGAGTCGCCTCATTGCTCGCAATCACGCGGGCTTGGCAATACTTGGCCGCTTCTTTAGCGCTTTTTTGACTCCAACCCCCGGTCACCACAAAGTCGGCCGCCAGGCCTTTTGATAAATTCAAGGGAACGATGGCGTTTTCGGCCAAGCCGCCCCCCTGCATGAACAAGATTTTGAATTCGGGTGGAATGGCCAACAGCTCTCTGAAGTCGGCCTCGGCTTGTTCATAAATTTGGATGAACTCTTTGCCCCGGTGGCTCATCTCCATCACGCCCATGCCGCTGCCGTGCCAGTCGAGCATCTCAGCCGCGGCCTGCTGCAAAACCGCCTCGGGCAAAGCCGCCGGACCGGCAGAGAAGTTAAAAGGGCGTGCGCTCATTCAGCGGTGGGCGCTGAGCCGGCGCTGTCGTCCCCGGCTTGATCATCGTGGTCCGAAACCGACTCCGACTCACCCTCTGCCTCTGCTTCTGGATTGGCGTCGTTTTCAACAATGCGCTGCAAGCCCGACAGGCGCGAACCTTCGTCCAAAGACATCAAGGTCACACCTTGCGTGGCGCGGCCCAATTCGCGGATTTCGGCAACACGGGTGCGCACCAGAACACCGCGGTCGGTGATCAGCATGATTTCGTCGTCGGCATGCACCAAAGTGGCGGCCACGACTTTGCCATTGCGCTCGGTTTGTTGGATCGCAATCATGCCCTTGGTGCCACGACCGTGGCGGGTGTATTCGACAATCGAAGTGCGTTTGCCGAAACCATTTTCGGTGGCGGTCAAGACACTTTGTTGTTCGTCCTCGGCGACCAACATCGCAATCACATGCTGGCCTTCTTCAATGGTCATGCCGCGCACACCGCGGGCGTTTCGGCCCAAGGGGCGCACATCGTTTTCGTCGAAGCGGACGGCTTTGCCGCCGTCGCTAAAGAGCATCACATCGTGTTGGCCATCGGTCAACGCCGCGCCAATCAGGTAGTCGCCTTCGTCCAAATTCACGGCGATGATGCCGCCCTTGCGGGGGTTGTTGAACTCGTCGAGCGCCGTCTTCTTGACTGTACCCATGGAGGTCGCCATGAACACAAATTGGTCGGCAGGGAAGGTGCGTTTGTCACCCGTCAGCGGCAACACCACGTTGATTTTTTCGCCTTCTTGCAACGGAAACATGTTGACAATCGGCCGTCCGCGGGAACCCCGCGAACCAGCAGGAACTTCCCAAACCTTCAGCCAATACAAGCGGCCCCGGTTGGAGAAACACAAGATGTAGTCGTGCGTGTTGGCAATGAAGAGTTGGTCAATCCAATCGTCTTCTTTGGTGGCGGTGGCTTGTTTGCCCCGTCCGCCGCGTTTTTGCGCTCGGTACTCTGAAAGTGGCTGACTCTTGATGTAGCCGCTGTGGCTCAACGTCACGACCATGTCGGTGGGGGTGATGAGGTCTTCCGTGCTCAGGTCTTGCGCGCTGTGCTCAATTTCGCTGCGGCGGGCGCCCACCTTGGTTTGTCCAAACTCGCGTTTGATTTCGCTCAGTTCTTCGCCAATGATGATCGAGACGCGCTCGGGTTTGGACAAGATGTCGAGCAAATCGTCAATCTCGGCCATGACTTCTTTGTACTCAGCAACGATTTTGTCTTGCTCCAAGCCGGTCAAGCGTTGCAAGCGCATTTGCAAGATTTCTTGCGCTTGGGTTTCGGACAGGCGATAGAGCCCGTCTTTGCCCATGCCGAATTCTCGCTCCAAACCATCGGGGCGGTAGTCGTCGGCGTTGATGACGCCGCCGTCAGCGCGGGTGCGGGTGAGCATTTCGCGCACCAACTGGCTGTCCCAGGCTTTGGTCATCAACTCGGCCTTGGCCACGGGGGGGGTGGGGGCGTTGCGAATGATGGCAATGAACTCGTCGATGTTGGCCAACGCGACCGCCAGGCCTTCCAGCACATGGCCCCGCTCGCGGGCTTTGCGCAGGGTAAAGATGGTGCGTCGGGTCACCACCTCGCGGCGGTGTTCCAAGAAGACCTGAACCAGGTCTTTCAGGTTGCACAGCTTGGGTTGACCGTCGATCAGGGCCACCATGTTGATGCCGAAGGTGTCTTGCAGCTGAGTCTGCTTGTAGAGGTTGTTCAGCACCACTTCCGGTACTTCGCCGCGCTTGAGCTCGATCACCAAGCGCATGCCCGATTTGTCGGACTCGTCCTGGATGTGGCTGATGCCTTCGATTTTTTTCTCGTGCACCAACTCGGCCATGCGCTCTTGCAAGGTCTTTTTGTTGACCTGGTAAGGCAACTCATCCACGATGATGGCTTGGCGCTGGCCTTTGTCGATGTCTTCGAAATGGCACTTGGCCCGCATCACCACGCGGCCACGGCCGGTGCGGTAGCCTTCCTTGACGCCCTGAATGCCGTAAATGATGCCGGCGGTGGGGAAGTCAGGCGCGGGCACAAAGTCCATCAGGTCGTCGATGGTGGCTTCTGGGTGGTGCAACAAATGGAGGCAGGCGTCGACCACTTCGTTCAAGTTGTGCGGCGGGATGTTGGTGGCCATGCCCACCGCAATGCCAGAGGAGCCGTTGACCAGCAGGTTGGGCACCTTGCTGGGCATGACCAAGGGTTCGCTCTCGCTGCCGTCGTAGTTGGGGCCGAAATCGACGGTTTCTTTGTCGATGTCGGTGAGCATTTCGTGGGCAATTTTGGCCAAACGAATTTCGGTGTACCGCATCGCTGCTGCGTTGTCGCCGTCCACCGAGCCGAAGTTGCCTTGGCCGTCGACCAACATGTAACGCATTGAAAAGTCTTGGGCCATGCGGACGATGGTGTCGTAGACCGCGGTATCACCGTGAGGGTGGTATTTGCCGATCACATCGCCCACAATACGGGCTGATTTTTTGTAAGGCCGGTTCCACTCGTTGTTCAACTCGTGCATGGCGTACAAAACGCGGCGGTGCACCGGTTTCAGACCATCGCGGGCGTCGGGCAAGGCGCGCCCAACAATCACGCTCATGGCGTAGTCAAGGTAGCTGCGCCGCATCTCCTCTTCAAGGCTGATGGGCAAGGTTTCTTTGGCAAACTGGGTCATGAAAAAGCTACCGACAGGCAAAGAGGCTATTTTAGGGCCATTGGTTTGTTGCTCTAAAGCAACGAAACCAAGAAATGCTTATTTTCTCTTACAGGTTGGATTGCGCTGTGTCAAACATCTCGGCTTCGCCTGTGGCACAATTTCCCTACACAGTTTCCATTCCGTGGCTTTCTGGCCACTTATTCCAAGAGGATTTACATGAAAAAAATGAACCAAGTCGCTTTGTTGTTGGCATCCGTGGCCATGGCCGCTTCTGCCGGAGCCCAATCTGTGGACAACTGGAAAAACGGTTCTGGTGACGCAGTCTGGAAAAACGGCACCAATGAACTGTGCTGGCGTGATTCCGCTTGGACGCCTGCAACCGCAGCCCCTGGTTGCGACGGTGCCATTGTCCCCAAACCAGCAGCGCCTGCACCGGCCCCCGCTCCGGCTCCCGCACCTGCTCCCAAGGCTGAACCCGCTCCAGCCCCCAAGGCCGCAGCCCCTGCCGCCCCTGCGCCCGTGATGGCCAGCAAGGTCACTTACGCCGCTGACGCCTTCTTTGATTTCGACAAATCGGTGCTGAAGGCCGACGGCAAAGCCAAGCTGGAAGACTTGGTCAGCAAGGTCAAGGGCATTAACCTGGAAGTCATCATTGCCGTGGGTCACACCGACTCCGTGGGCACCGTGGCTTACAACCAAAAATTGTCGGTCCGTCGCGCTGAAGCTGTGAAGGCCTTCTTGGTGTCCAAGGGCATTGAAAAGAACCGCGTTTACACCGAAGGCAAGGGCAAGTCGCAACCCATCGCTGACAACAAAACCGCCGAAGGCCGCGCCAAGAATCGCCGCGTGGAAATCGAAGTGGTCGGTACCCGCAACAACTAATCGGGTCGATTTCCTTGAAAGCCACCTTCGGGTGGCTTTTTTGTTGTTTTATCGGGATTGAATGTGGGCAAAATGCCGTTTAATTTGTAAACAATTGAAAATCTATGTCTATCCCTGAATCCACTTTGTCCCCCGCTACGCCCAAGCAGGTCAATGCCGACCCGGCCGAATTGGCGAAATTTTCCGAACTGGCCCATCGCTGGTGGGATTTGGAAGGTGAGTTCAAACCGCTGCACCTCATCAACCCGGTCCGGTTGGGGTGGATTGATGCCCACCAGCCGCTGAAGGGCCTGCGTGTTCTGGATGTGGGCTGTGGCGGCGGCATTTTGTCGGACGCCATGGCGCGCAAAGGCGCCCAGGTGACGGGGATCGATTTGTCTGACAAAGCCCTCAAAGTCGCCCAAATGCACGCGCTGGAAGCGGGCACCCCGCAACTTCAATTCCGTGCCATTGCTGCCGAAGATTTAGCCCAAGAACAAGCGGGCGCTTTTGATGTCGTCACTTGCATGGAAATGCTCGAGCACGTGCCAGACCCCGCTTCCATCGTTCAGGCCTGCGCCGATTTGGTGAAGCCCGGCGGCTGGGTGTTTTTTTCCACCATCAACCGCAATGCAAGGGCTTTTTTGCAGGCCATCGTCGGCGCGGAATACGTGCTGAATTTGTTGCCACGCGGCACCCACGAATATGCCAAATTAATTCAGCCAGCTGAATTGGCACGGGCCTGTCGGGCAGCGGGCTTGTCTTGGCGAGAGGTCAAGGGCATGCGCTACAACCCCTTCACCCACCGCGTGTCCTTGAACGACGACCCCTCGGTGAACTACATGGTGGCGACCCAAAAAGGGCCTCGTTAATCCCAGGAAGGGCGGCTCGCATGAACACTCAATTTCCCAACCTGAAGGCGGTGTTGTTCGATTTGGACGGCACCCTGATCGACAGCGCCCCCGATTTGGCGGCCGCAGCCGACCAGTTGCGCACGGCCAGCGGTTTGCCTTCCCTGCCCATGGCGACTTATCGACCCTTGGTGGGGTCGGGAGCCAGGGGGATGCTCAAAATTGCTTTGGGGATGGGGCCAGACCACCCCGGCTTTGACGACCACAAAGAAGCGTTTTTCAAGGCCTATGAAGCCCGGCTGACCGAATCAACCACCGTCTTTGACGGCGTGGTCGAGGTGATTCAACGCATTGAGGCCCGTGGTTTGCCTTGGGGCGTGGTGACCAATAAGTCGGAACGCTTTACTCGCCCACTGTCCCAACAACTGTCTTTGCTGGCGAATGCGGGGGTGCTGATCAGCGGCGACACCACACCGCACGCCAAACCCCACCCTGAACCGCTGTTGGAAGCGGCCCGTCGGTTGAGGGTGGATCCTGCGCATTGTGTTTATGTCGGCGACGACGAGCGCGATGTCCAGGCGGGCAAAGCCGCAGGCATGCGCACCGTGGTGGCGCAATATGGCTATCTGGGCCAAGACGCCGATGTGATGAGTTGGAGGGCCGACCATTTGGCGTCGACCCCCCAAGAGATTTTGGATTTGTTGGGTTTATAAGCGAAAAAAAGCCCAGACGTTCCGGTCTGGGCTTTTGAGGCGAGCGAAAGGGGACTCAGCAGCCGCGCGTCACGGGCGCGGGTTCGTCGCTGGGTTTGTCGGCATAGCGGCCCAGTTCCCATTTGGCGATGGCGTTGCGGTGCACTTCATCCGGACCGTCGGCAAAACGCAAGGTGCGGGCGTGGGCATAGGCGGACGCGAGCGGGAAGTCGCCTGACATGCCGCCGCCGCCGTGCACTTGCATGGCCCAATCGATCACTTGGCAGGCCATGTTGGGGGCGACCACCTTGATCATGGCAATTTCACTGCGGGCCACCTTGTTGCCCGCGATGTCCATCAGCCAAGCGGCCTTGAGTGTCAGCAAACGGGCCATGTCGATCTTGCAACGGGCTTCGGCAATGCGTTCTTGCGTCACAGTTTGCGAGGCCACGGTTTGACCAAAGGCCACCCGCGAGGCAGCTCGGCGGCACATCAACTCGAGGGCACGTTCGGCCAAACCAATCAGGCGCATGCAGTGGTGAATGCGTCCAGGGCCAAGGCGACCTTGGGCAATTTCAAAACCACGGCCCTCGCCCAACAGCAGGTTGTCGGCGGGGACGCGCACGTTGTCGAACGTCATTTCAACGTGGCCGTGCGGCGCATCGTCATAACCCATCACCGTGAGAGGGCGAATGATGTTGATGCCAGGTGCGTTGGCTGGCACCAAGATCATGCTTTGTTGTGAGTGTTTAGGCGCCTCGGGGTCGGTCTTGCCCATGGTGATGAAGACCGCACAACGGGGGTCTGCAGCACCCGAAATCCACCACTTGCGGCCATTGATGACGTAATCATCGCCTTGGCGCTCGATGCGGGTGGCGATGTTGGTGGCGTCGCTGGAAGCCACGTCGGGTTCGGTCATGGCGAAGGCCGAGCGGATTTGGCCATCCAACAAAGGCTTGAGCCATTTTTCGCGGTTGGCGGGTGAGCCATAGCGGGCAATGGTTTCCATGTTGCCGGTGTCGGGCGCGGAGCAATTGAAAACTTCGCTGGACCATGGCACCCGGCCCATGATTTCAGCCAAAGGTGCGTATTCTTGGTTGGTCAGACCGGCACCGTCGTAACCCGAGGCGTGGGCGCTGTCGACCGGCAAAAACAAATTCCAAAGACCGTCGGCACGGGCTTTGACCTTCAGGTCTTCAATGATGGCCAGCGGGGTCCAACGCTTTCCGGCCGCGGTATTGGCTTCCAATTGCGCGTGGTAGGTGGCCTCGTTGGGGTAGATGTACTCGTCCATGAAACGCTGCAAACGCGCTTGCAGGTCTTTGGTTTTGCTTGAATATTCGAAGTCCATGGATGCCTCTTGTGTTGACGTGAAAAAAAAGCGATTTCAAAAATAGTGGTTTTGTACCAAGGCCCAAGCCATCTCGGACATGGGACGGGCCCCTCGACCAGAGCTGATGGCTTGTTCGCTGGAAGCCGTGCCCATCTCAACCCGTTTGGCAATGCCTTGCAAAATCGCAGACATGCGGAACAAGTTGTAGGCGAGGTAAAAGTTCCAGTCGGCTTTGAGCTCAGCGGGCGTAAACCGCCCCGTGCGCTCGCAGTACATCTGGATGTAGTCGGCTTCCGAAGGAATGCCCAAAGCCGCCAAGTCCAAGCCGCCAATGCCCCGAAAGCTGCCGGGTTCAATGTGCCAAGCCATGCAGTGGTAGCTGAAATCGGCCAAGGGGTGCCCCAAGGTGGACAGCTCCCAATCGAGCACGGCAATGACGCGTGGCGCATCGGCAGCAAACATCATGTTGTCGAGCCGGTAGTCCCCGTGCACGATGCTGACCATGGAAGGGTCTTTGGCCGCTTCTGGAATGTTCTCGGGCAGCCATTCCATCAAGCGGTCCATGGCGGGATTGGGCTCGGTAATGGAGGCCGTGTATTGCTTGCTCCAGCGTCCGATTTGGCGCTCGAAATAATTGCCCGGACGGCCGTAGTCGGCCAGCCCTTGGGCGGCGAAATCAACCGAATGCAGCGCGGCCAAGACCCGGTTCATTTCGTTGTAAATGTCAAAGCGTTGTTCGCGTGACAGGCCCGGCAAGGATTGGTCCCACAACACGCGACCGGAGACGAAATCCATGACGTAAAACGCGCGACCAATGATGGCTTCGTCCTCGCACAGGCACAGCATCTCAGGCACGGGGACGGGGGTGCCAGCCAAGCCGCGCATCACCTTGAATTCCCGCTCAATGGCATGGGCCGATGGCAGTAATTTGGCCACCGGACCGGGCTTGGCGCGCATCACATAGTGGCGTTCTGGGGTGATGAGTTTGTAGGTGGGATTGGACTGGCCGCCCTTGAACATCTCAACGCTCAAGGGGCCCTTAAAGCCGGGCAGGTTTTGCTGCAGCCACGCCGACAGAGCGGCAACGTCGAAAGTGTGCTGCTCAGACACCGCGCGGGTGCCAATGAAATGATCGAATTGGGTCATGCGACCGCCCTTGGGTTCAAAGTGGATCGTGGCCCGATGCTCAAAGATCGGCTTCGCTGATGCGCATCAACGCTTCGCGGTCCTTGACAATCAGCCCTGCCGGCTCGATGCGAATGGCCTCTTCGCGCTCCATTGATTTCAGTTCTTGATTGACCCGTTGTCTTGAAGCGCCCAACAACTGCGCCAGTTCCTCTTGTGCCAGGTGCAGGCCAATTCGCATTTCGCTGCTGTTGGACAAACTCGGCACGCCATAACTGCGCACCAAGTGCAGCAGTTGTTTGGCCAAACGTGAACGCAGCGGCAAGGTGTTCAGGTCTTCGACCAAGCCGTAGAGCTGACGTATGCGTCGCGCATGCAGGCGAATCATGGCTTCGTAAAACTCCACATGAAGCGCCAAGATTTTTTTG
>CAILKX010000037.1 GCA_903834975.1 uncultured Curvibacter sp. | reverse complement strand
GCGCGGCGAGTTGAGTTCATGATTCGCGCCTTTGGTGACCCCGAGGTTTGGCAAGAAACCGACTTGATCACCGTCAAAGCCCCTGAACTGGTTGAGAACGGCGCGGTGGTGCCGGTCTCGGTGAACTCGGCGGTGGAAGGCACAGACTTTTTGGCCCTGATTGCGACCTTGAATCCTTACCCGGTCTGCTTGGGTTTTTACGTCTTGCCCGGCACTTTGCCGGAATACACGACCCGCATCAAGGTCTCGGAATCGTCCACCTTGGTGGCCTTGGCGCGGGCCAAGGGCAAGTGGTACACCGGCAGCACCGAGGTGGCTGTCATCGTCGGTGGGTGCCTGCGATGAGTCCTTGGTTTGAATCGATGGAGGACCGCCCCCATGGCTGAACCCATGAAAATTCGCGCCACCCTGACCGGTGACACCGTGGAGGTGAAAATCCTCTTTCGTCACCCCATGATCAGCCACCTTCGCTGGACCAGTTCGCTGGGCTCCCTGCCAACCCAAATCATCGAAACCATCAGCGGCACCTGCAATGGCCGCTTGGTCCTGTTCATGCATTTTGGGTTCTCAGTCTCCCGCGACCCCTTCTTCTCGTTCAAATTCAAAGGCGCTTCGTTGGGCGATGAAGTGGAAGTGACGTGGTTGGACTCCGACGGAGAAACCCAAACCAACCGCACACGGGTCGTGGGTTAAAGGGGTTACGGTCCCCCTTTGGACAAAATGCAGCCATAAAAAAAGGGCGCCTAGAGGAGCCCTTTTTTGAGTCAAACGCAGCGATTAGGCTTTGCTCAACACCTCGGCGGTGATGGGCAGGCTGCGCACGCGCTTGCCTGTCAGCGCGGCCACCGCGTTGGCGATGGCTGGGCCAACCACCGCTGTGGCGGGCTCACCAATGCCGCCGGGCTTTTCGCTGCTCTTCACGAGGATCACGTCGACGTGAGGGGCTTCGTAAGCGCGAATCGGCTCGTAGGTGTTGAAGTTTTGCTCTTGAACTTCGCCGTTCTTGATGTGGATTCGGTTCTTCAAGGCAGGGCCCATGCCCAAAATGATGGCGCCTTGAACTTGCGCTTCCACTGTGTCGGGGTTGATCAACATGCCAGCGTCGACCGCCACGGTGACCTTGTGCACGCGGACCACGCCGTTGGTGACACTGACCTCAGCCACTTGGGCCATGTAGGTGTCGTAACCATCCATCAAGGCAATGCCGTGGGCATGGCCAGCAGGCAGGGGCTTGCCCCATCCGGCTTTTTCAGCGGCCAGCTTCAGCACATTGGCGTGGCGGGGGCTGTTTTGCAACAGGGCCATGCGATAAGCATAGGGGTCCTTGCCAGCGGCCTTGGCCATTTCGTCAATGAAGCTTTCGTTGGCGAAGGCGTTGTGGTTGTGACTCACGGCGCGCATGTAACCGACACGAACACCGGTGTCGTGGATCATCAGGTCGAACTTGGCGTTCGGGATGTTGTAACCCGGCACAGCGGCTTCGACCATGAACGGATCCAAGGTGTCCTTTGGCAAGCCGAAGGCACGTTGGGTCACCGATTGTGAGCCGACCTTGAACTCCAAAGCCACGGGCATGCCCGACTTGTCCATCGCGCCCTTCATTTGGTTCACAGCCAAAGGACGGTAGAAGTCGTGGGTCATGTCGTCTTCGCGAGACCACACCAGCTTGACGGGTTTGCCAACCGATTTGGAGATTTGAGCGGCTTGAACAATGAAGTCCAACTCAATGCGACGGCCAAAACCGCCACCCAAGTAGGTGGTCTTCAAAGTGATGTCTTCGGGCTTGACGCCGAGGGCAGCGGCCACCGAACCTTGAGCGCCTTGTTGGAACTGGGTCGGACCGACCAAGGTCACTTTGTCGCCTTTAACGTCGGCGGTAAAGTTCATGGGTTCCAGTGGTGAGTGCGATTGCCAGTACTGAACGTACTCGGCTTGCATCGTTTTGGCGGCGCCCTTCATGGCTTCGTTCACGTTGCCCACGGGCTTGGTGATTTCAATCACTTTGCCCGAAGCGATGGCCTTGCGTGTGCCCGCAAAAGCGCTGTCGTCGCTGATGTTGGCGCCAGCGCCACGGTCCCAAGTCACGGTCAAGGTGTCCTTGGCTTTCTTGGCGCGCCACCAGGTGTCGGCCACGACGGCAACGCCGTCAGCGATCTTGACCACGGCGATCACGCCAGGCATGGCCTTGGCTTTGGAATCGTCAAAGCTGACAGGCGTGCCGCCAATCACGGGGCACTGAGCCAGCGCAGCGTAGACCATGCCAGGCAAAGTGGCGTCGATACCGAATTGAGCAGTGCCGTTGGTCTTGATCATCAGGTCCACGCGGGGCGCACGGGTGCCCACCAAGCGGAAGTCCTTGGGGTCTTTCAACGCCACTTTTTCGGGGACGGGCAATTTAGAAGCCGCATCGGCCAATTCACCGTAGGTCGCGGTTTTGCCGCCGGGGCCCGACACAATGCCGCGGCTGGAGGTGAGTTGGCTCTTGTCGACGCCCCATTTGGCGGCGGCGGCAGAAAACAACATTTCACGCACTTGGGCACCTGCGACGCGCAATTTTTCCCAGCCGTCACGCACCGAGGTGGAACCCCCGGTGATTTGAGCGCCCAACAAAGCGTTGACGTAGACCGCAGCAGGGGGTGCGGAGACGACGTTGACTTGGTCCAAGTCAACGTTCAGTTCTTCAGCCACCAACATCGACATGGAGGTGTAAACGCCTTGACCCATTTCAGAGTGAGCGTTCAACAAGGTGATGCTGTTGTCGTCGCCAATGTGCACCCATGCGTTGGGGGTGTGAACGGTGCCAGCGGCCATGGATTTGCCAGCCACGACGGGCAGGCTCATGGCGAGCATCAAGCCACCGGCGGAGGTGGAGCTGGTTTTCAGGAAGTCGCGACGTGAGGTTTGTGTTTCGATCATTTAAGTTCTCCGTCCTTGATTAAGCATTGCGCATCAAAGCGGCGGCATCATGGATGGCGGCGCGCATGCGTTGGTAGGTGCCGCAACGGCAGATGTTGCCGCTCATGGCAGCGTCGATGTCGGCGTCGGTTGGGTTCTTGTTGGTTTCCAACAGAGCCGCAGCGCTCATCAATTGACCCGATTGGCAGTAGCCGCACTGGGGAACTTGGTGTTGAATCCAAGTCATTTGGAGTGGGTGCAGTTTGCCGTTGGTGCCCAAACCTTCGATGGTCGCCACCGATTTGCCGGCCACAGAAGCCAAAGGCGTTTGGCAAGAACGCACGGGTTGGCCGTTCACGTGAACAGTGCAAGCGCCGCACAAAGCGGCGCCGCATCCAAATTTGGTGCCGGTCATGCCCAGCTCATCACGCAGCACCCACAACAAGGGGGTGTCTGTCTCGGCACTGGCCTTGGCAGCCTTGCCATTCACTTTGAACTCAACGCTCATGAAGGATCTCCTGTATAAAAAACAAATTCATCGATAGGACGTGGAAGAGCATATCGAGAAATTTACAATTTCACATAGTGATTACCCTTGCTTAACAAGCTATTCGGGCAAACCCCAAGGGTTCACGGAGTTGGATTAAGATGCCACCGCCGACCCAGGTCGCTACCCCCTCTTATATGACCCTTCCTTCCCCGAGTGACCACGCTGACGACAGTCAAGAAAGCGCTGCTGCCCGTGCCAAGGCCGCTCAAAAAAGCACTTGGGTCAGTGTGCTTGTCAATTTGGGGCTCAGTTGTGCCCAGGTGACCACGGGACTGATCACTTCTTCGCAGGCCTTGGTGGCCGATGGGGTTCATTCCCTGTCTGATTTGGTGGCTGATTTTGTGGTTTTGGTCGCCAGTCACCAAAGCCAAAAAGCCCCCGACGAAGACCATCCCTACGGGCACCATCGCTTCGAAACCGGGGCCTCTTTGGCTTTAGGGCTCTTGTTGCTGGGGGTGGGTGGGGGCATGCTGTGGCAATCGGTGTTGCGCTTGGAAACCCCGGGCCAAGTGCCTCAGGTTCACATTGCTGCTTTGTGGATGGCCTTGGTGGCCTTGCTCGCCAAGGAAACGCTGTTCCGTTACATGCTGTCGGTTGCCAAGCGCGTTCGCTCCAGCTTGCTGGTGGCGAACGCTTGGCACGCGCGGTCTGACGCGGCGTCGTCGTTGGTGGTGGGTTTGGGTATTTTGGGGAACTTACTCGGCTACCCCATTTTTGACCCCATTGCCGCCGCGATTGTGGGCTTCATGGTGGCCCGCATGGGGTGGACTTTTGCCTGGGCCGCCTTGCATGATTTGATGGACCGTTCTGCGGATGAACAAGAGGTCCAATCCATCCGTCTGACCTTGTCTGAAACCCCCGGTGTAATTGATGTCCACGATGTGCGCACCCGAAAAATGGGCGACATGATCGTCGTCGATGCCCACCTGGAGGTGGATGCGGAGATCACCGTCGAGGCCGGACACGACATTGCGGTGGCGGCTCAGCAGCGGGTTTTGAGTCGCCACAACGTCATCAGCATGATGACCCACGTGGACCCGTATAGAAGACCCGATTTAGATCACATTGAGCCGCTCGGCTCGCTTGAAAGTCTCCCAAATGAACGATAAATCCCGCGTTTTTTCAGCCGCCACCAAACCAGTCAAAGAACACGACGAAGGGCACCATGCCTCTGGTTTGGCGGCCTTGACCTTGGGCGCGCTCGGCGTGGTTTATGGCGACATCGGTACCAGCCCTTTGTACACGGTTCAGGAAATTTTCAAACCCGGAACCGGCATTGCCTTGGACGCAGCGGGCATCATTGGATCGGTTTCGGCCATTTTCTGGGCCTTGATGTTGATCGTCACCTTTAAATATGTGGTGCTCATTTTGCGGGCCGATAACCGGGGTGAAGGCGGCAGTTTGGCGCTGACCGCTTTGGCCGCGATGACGGTCCGCCACAAACCCAAATTGCGATTGGCCTTGTTAACCGTTGGCGTCTTTGGGGCAACCCTCTTTTACGGCGACAGCATCATCACACCCGCCATTTCGGTGCTCGGGGCGGTCGAAGGCCTTGAAGTCGTGACGCCCGCGTTGAAGTCTTTTGTCGTGCCCATCTCACTGGGTGTTTTGTTGGCTTTGTTCCTGATCCAACGCCACGGTACCGCTTTGGTGGGCAAGCTTTTTGGCCCTGTGATCGGCCTGTGGTTTGCAACCCTGGCGGTGATTGGTGTGATTCACATTGCGCAAGAACCTGGCATTTTGGTGGCACTTAACCCCTTGTATGCGATGCACTTTTTGATGGACCGAGGCTGGCAGGTGTTCGCGGCTTTGGGGGCCATTGTGTTGGCCTTAACCGGGGCCGAGGCTTTGTACGCCGACATGGGGCATTTTGGCCGCAAACCCATTCAGTTGGCTTGGCTGGGTTTGGTCATGCCCGCCTTGGCCTTGAACTACATGGGCCAAGGGGCCTTGTTGATGCACGATGCCAGTGCCATTGAGAATCCTTTTTTCAAAATGTTCCCGACCGAATTGGTCATGCCGATGGTGGTATTGGCCACTTTGGCCGCCATCATTGCGTCCCAAGCGGTGATCTCGGGCGCATTTTCAATGACCAAGCAGGCCATTCAATTGGGCTACTTGCCCCGCATGGTGGTGCGCTACACGTCCTCCAAAGAGGCCGGACAAATTTATTTGCCCGCCGTCAACTGGGCCTTGTTGATGGGCGTGGTGGCCGCGGTGATTGGTTTTGGCAGTTCATCCGCGTTGGCTGGGGCTTACGGCATTGCCGTGACCATCACCATGTTGATCACCACTTTCATGACCTTCTTTGTGGTGCGTCGACGTTGGCATCTGCCCGCGGTCGTGGCTTGGGGCGCCACCTTGTTTTTCATGGTCATCGACTTGGCTTTTGTGGCCGGTTGTGCCATCAAATTCTTTGACGGCGGTTGGTTCCCCTTGGCCATGGGCGTGGGCTTGTTCGTGATCATGAGCACCTGGGCAAGAGGTCGTGAATTGGTGATGGAAAGCGTCAACAGCGACGGGTTGGAATTGAAGCCCTTCATTGCCGATTTGCACGTCGAAGGCATGAACCGCGTGCCTCGCACAGCGGTTTTCGCTGTGGCCAATCCCAAGTCAGTGCCACAAGCGCTGCTGCACAACCTGAAGCACAACAACGTGCTGCACGCCTGCAACATTGTGATGACCGTGGTTTTTCATGAAGTCCCTTGGATTCATGAAGACGAACGCATTGAGTTGAAGGCCCTGGGACACAGTTTTTGGAGCTTGAAGGTGCATTACGGTTTCATGGACTCGCCCGATGTGCCCCATGCGCTGACTTTGTGCGAGGCCAAGGGCCTGCCGGTGAGCCATTTTGAAACCAGCTATTTCCTGAGCCGTGAAACCGTGGTGCCCACGCCGGGCTCGGGCATGGCCGATTGGCGCGAACATTTGTTTGCCACCATGAACCGCAACGCCAGTGGCGTGGTCGAGTTCTTCCGCTTGCCCGACAATTCGGTGGTGGAGTTGGGCACCCGCGTTCAAATTTAAGTTTCAAAGGGCGCCCTTATCCCCTTTACCCCATTTACACCGTTCCCCCCATTCAAGGCTTCATGGTTTGGCCTTGACCTGGCGCTTGTTCTTGCCGTTGTTTTTGTCAGTGTTCTTGTCTTTGTAACCGCAGCAGGCATTGACCGCACATGAATTGCATTGGGGGCTGCGTGCCGTGCAAACATAGCGACCGTGCAAGATCAGCCAATGGTGGGCATGCACCAAATAGGCTTTTGGAATTCGTTTTAACAAGGCCTTTTCCACCGCCAAGGGCGTTTTGCCAGGGGCCAATTGGGTTCTGTTGCTGACCCGAAAAATATGCGTGTCCACCGCCATGGTGGGCTCCCCAAAAGCCACATTCAACACCACATTGGCGGTTTTTCGGCCGACGCCCGGCAGCGCTTCTAAGGCCTCGCGGTCGCGTGGAACTTGGCCGCCATGGCGCTCAACCAGCATGGCGCAAGTGGCCAGCAGGTGCTTGGCTTTGCTGTGATAAAGGCCTATGGTTTTGATGTGTTGCTCCAAGCCATCAAGCCCCAAGTCGAGTATTTTTTGCGGTGAGTTGGCGACTGCAAACAAACCACGTGTGGCCTTGTTGACGCCGACATCGGTCGCTTGGGCAGACAGGAGCACGGCGGTCAGCAGTTCAAAATGATTGCTGTATTCCAGCTCGGTTTTGGGCTCGGGATTCGCCGCTTGAAGGGTTGCAAAAAAGGTCTCGATTTGGGGCTTTTTCATAGGCGACAATCATGCCTGAAACCCTTCATTACAAAAGCCCCAACCCCCAATGCCATGAGTTCTGCTTCAACCCACGCCACCTCTGCCGGTTTTGTTCAATTCGCCGACCGCCTGAAGAACGTCGAGACGTCGGCCATCCGGGAGCTGTTCAAGCTCTTGGGCAAGCCCGGCATCATCAGCTTTGCAGGCGGCTTCCCCGACAGCGCCTTGTTTGATGTCGAGGGCATTCGTGAAGCCAGTCAGCAAGCCCTGAGCGAACAACCGGGTGCAGCCCTGCAATACGGTGCCACGGAGGGTTTTAACCCACTTCGTGAGGAATTGGCGGCCTTCATGCAAAGCAAGGGCGTTCATTCGCTTCAGCCTCAGGATTTGATCGTCACCACGGGCAGCCAGCAGGCGCTGGACTTGCTGGGCAAAACCTTGATCAGCCCCGGTGACAAAGTGATTGTCGAAGGCCCGACTTTCTTGGCCACGATCCAATGCTTTCGTTTGTATGGGGCCGAGCTGATCAGCGCCCCCATCGACGCCGACGGCGTGCAGACCGACCGCTTGGAGGCCTTGATCGCACAGCATCAACCCAAGTTTGTTTACTTGATCCCGACCTTTGGGAATCCCAGCGGGGGACTGCTGAGCTTGGAGCGCCGCCGCCAGGTTTTGGAATTGGCGCTGCGTTACAACACCCTCATTGTCGAAGACGACCCCTATGGCGACTTGTACTTTGGCGAGGCGCCTCCCCCCAGCTTGCTGGCATTGAGCGAGCAGGTGCCAGGCAGTCGTGAGGCCTTGGTGCACTGCGGCTCGTTGTCCAAAGTCTTGTCGCCCGGCCTGCGTGTGGGCTGGATGGTGGCGCCCCCGGCCTTGCTGGCCGCCGCCACCATGTGCAAGCAATTCAGCGATGCCCACACCAGCACCTTCGCCCAAGCCACTGCCGCGGCCTATTTGAAGTCAGGCCGCATGCCCGCGACCTTGGCACGGGTGCGCTCGGTTTATGCCGAACGCGCGCAGGCCATGGGCCAAGCCTTGAAGCAGCATTTGGGTGGCGCCTTGGCGTTTGTCGCGCCCCAAGGCGGCCTGTTCGTGTGGGCCCAATTGACCGGACAAGACGGTGCCTTGACCGACGGCGCGACCTTCGCTAAACAAGCCATCGAACAGGGCGTGGCCTTCGTGCCAGGGGCCCCTTTTTACTGCGCTGAGCCCGACTTATCGACCCTGCGCCTGTCGTTTGCCACCGCCGACATCGGCCAAATTGAAGAAGGCGTAGCGCGCCTAAGCCGAGCGGTCGCTCGGCAGCCCAGTTAATACCGAGCGGTCGCCAGGCAGCCCAATTAAGCCGAGCGGTCGCCAGGTACTCCAATTAAGCCGAGCGCTCGGCCACCATGGAGGCGGCGCGGGGCAGGCGCTGAAAAGCCAACGCCCCCATCAACAACAAAACCGCAATGGCCAGGTTGACCGACCGGTAGATCGGCCAGCCTTGGCTCTGAGCCCAAGACGCGACCGCGCCGGTGATGCCCTGCATGAAGGCGACGCCCAAAAACATGGACATCGTGAACAAGGCCATGGCCCGGCCTATTTGTTGGGGCGTGTAGGACGCCCGCACATCGGCGTATTGCAGCACCATGTAGCCACCACTCAGGGCAATCAGAAAGCAGGTGACGACGCTGACCCAAGCCGCAGGCGACACGGCCAATACCAGATAGCCCACCGCCGTGCCGACCGTGGCCTGCACAATCAAGCGGCGTCGGTTCAAGCCATGCACCGCCACGCGCCCAAAAAACGGCGGACTGAACAAGCCCAGCACCGAGAAAGCCAAAGCGACTTGACCCGCCTCGCTCAAGCTGAAGTCGAGTTGCTGCATCAGCATGGGGCCCAGCCACAGACCCCGCAGCGTCATGAACGAGGCATAGGTCATGCTGCCCAGCAGCAAGATGCCGAGGGTCTGAGGCGCCAAAATCAGCGCTTTGAATTCAGTCCAAATTTCGGCCCGGGTGGGGTAGCCCGCAGGCAAAGTTTGTTGTTCTTCTTGCACTTGCCCATAAATCGCAGCCATTGCCAACACCGAGCCCATGCCCAACACCACAAAACCAGCGCGCCATGAGTAGTGCTCGATCAGCCAAGCCAAGGGCGAGCCGGTGAACAACATGCCGACGCCGCCCACGCCCAACACCAAGCCCGAAACAGCGGCAAATTCTTGTGGACGAAACCGCTTGGCAATGAACACGGTACAGACCAAAAAAGCCGGCGCACAGCCCATCCCAATCAGCACCTGGGCCACCACCAGCCAAGCAAAGCTGGGCGCCAAGAAAGACAGCACCGCGCCGACGATGGTCAGTGGCATGGCGTAGAGCACCGTGCGCCGAATGCCATAGCGGTCAATGCCGATGCCCATCAAAATTTGCGGCAATCCGAAAGCGAAATGAAAACTGGCGGCAAACAGTCCCAGGTCGCTGGCGACCAAGCCAAACTCGTTTTGCACAGCGGGCGCCATCAAAGCCGCGACGCTGCGATAGCCTTGGCTGACGGTGAAGCCCAGACCCAAACAAGTCAGCATGATCCACAAGGTGCGGCGGTGTGGGGTCATGGCGGTCATGTCGGGGTTGCCTTTGGATTCAGGCCAGCTCAAGCAAGCGGTCCAAACCGCCTTGGTTGATGGCCACCATGGCCTGCTCGCGCACTTTGGGTTTGGCATGGTAGGCCACCGACAAACCGGCGACCTCCATCATCGGCAGGTCGTTGGCGCCGTCGCCCATGGCAATGCATTGTTCAGGCGAAATGCGCATCAGACTGGCCACTTCCAGCAAGGTTCGGCGCTTCTCCGCGCCGTCGCAAATGTCCCCCCAGCTTTGCGGCACCAAGGTGCCTGTGAGTCGCCCTTGCGTGTCAATGGCCAATTCATTGGCGCGCACAAAATCGATGTTCAGTCGGTCGGCCACCGCATTGGCAAAGTAGGTAAAACCACCGCTCACCAACAACACCTTGAGGCCGGCGGCTTGGCAGGCTTGAACCAAGTTTTGCGCGCCGGGGTTGAGTTGCAGACGGTTCTCTAAAACCGATTGCAAATGACGGATGGGCACGCCCTTCAACAAGGCCAGCCGCCGCCGCAAGCTGTCTTTGAAGTCGGTGATCTCTCCCTGCATGGCCGCCTCCGTGATCGCCGCGACTTCGGCTTTGCGGCCCGCGGCGTCGGCCACTTCGTCAATGCACTCGATGTTGATGAGGGTCGAGTCCATGTCGAATGCAATCAAGCGGTAGTCGCTTAAACGGAAAGGTCGGTGCAGGTTTTGCACGACCAGGCCGGGGGCGATTGAGGAAAAGGCGGTTTCGGTCATGTTGCTTTGGCTTCATTAAGCCGCTATTTTTTTCGGTGTTGGCGCTGGGAGCGGCTGGCCCAAGTTGCGCAAAATATCTCGCACCAATTGAGCGCGGTCTTTGGGTTCTTTTAATTCGCGCTCTATCCGCAGCTTTTCATTGCCGACCAATTTGATGTGGCGATTTTTTTGGATGAGTTCCAAAATCCGCATCGGGTCAATCGGGGCGTTGGCGCGGAAAGTGATGTGCGTCACCCCCGGTGCGGCATCGACTTTGACCACGCCATAAGGCGCACTCAAAACCCGCAGGCGGTGCACGTCGATCAGGGTTTGCGTTTGCGAAGGCAGCTTGCCAAAGCGGTCGACAATTTCTTCCAGCAGGCGGTCGATCTGATCGGCGTTTTTGGCGGTGGCCAACTTTTTGTAGAAAGACAAGCGCAGGTGCACGTCGCCGCAATAGTCGTCGGGCAGCAACGCCGGCGCATGCAGGTTGATGTCGGTGTTGACCGACAGCGGGGAGAGCAAATCAGGCTCTTCGCCGGCTTTCAAGGCGCGCACCGCTTCGCTGAGCATTTCGTTGTAAAGCTGGAAGCCCACTTCCAGCATGTTTCCGCTTTGGTTCTCGCCCAATACCTCGCCCGCACCCCGAATTTCCAGGTCGTGCATGGCCAGATAAAAACCACTGCCCAGCTCTTCCATGGCTTGAATGGCGTCGAGGCGTTGCTGCGCGTGTTTGGTCAGCCCTTCGGTGTCGGGCACCATCAGGTAGGCATAGGCTTGGTGGTGACTTCGACCCACGCGGCCGCGCAATTGGTGCAGCTGGGCCAAGCCAAATTTGTCGGCGCGGCTCATCAAAATGGTGTTGGCGCTGGGCACGTCAATGCCGGTTTCGATGATGGTCGAGCAGAGAAGCAGGTTAAAGCGTTGGGCCACAAAATCACGCATCACACGCTCTAATTCGCGTTCGGGCATTTGACCGTGGGCCACGGCAATGCGCGCTTCAGGCAGGATTTCTTGCAGTTTTTGACGGCGATTTTCGATGGTCTCGACTTCATTGTGGAGGAAGTACACCTGCCCGCCGCGCTTCAATTCTCGCAGCACGGCCTCGCGAATCACGCCCGTGCCCTCATTGCGCACAAAGGTCTTGATGGCCAAGCGGCGTTGCGGTGCGGTGGCGATGACGCTGAGGTCGCGCAGACCTTCCAGGGCCATGCCCAACGTGCGCGGGATGGGCGTTGCGGTGAGGGTCAGCACATCGACCTCTGCGCGGAAGGCCTTCATGGCCTCTTTGTGGCGCACGCCAAAGCGGTGTTCTTCGTCGATGATCAAGAGGCCCAAGTCTTTGAACTTGACCGACTCGCTCAGCAACTTGTGGGTGCCCACCACAATGTCCACCGAGCCGTCGGCCAGCCCTTTGATGGCGGCGTTGATTTCTTTGGTGGAGCGAAAGCGGCTCATCTCAGCGACCCGAATCGGCCATTTGCTGAAGCGGTCGACCAAGGTTTGGTAATGCTGCTCGGCGAGCAAGGTGGTCGGGGCCAGAAAGGCAACTTGGCGACCACCGGTGACCGCGACGAAAGCGGCCCGCAAAGCCACCTCGGTTTTGCCAAAGCCCACGTCGCCGCAGACCAGCCGGTCCATCGGGCGCGGGCTGATCATGTCTTGAATCACCGCATGAATCGCGGCACGTTGGTCAGCGGTCTCTTCAAAGCCAAAGTCGGTGGCAAAGGTTTCGTAGTCTTTGGGCGAGTAGCGAAAGGCATGGCCTTCGCGGGCCGCGCGACGGGCATACAGATTCAGCAATTCAGCGGCTGCGTCGCGCACCTGTTCGGCGGCTCGGCGCTTGGCCTTTTCCCACTGGCCGCTGCCCAGTTTGTGCAGCGGCGCTTCATCAGCACTCACGCCGGTGTAGCGGCTGATTTGCTGAAGTTGGCTGACCGGCACATAGAGCACGGCTTTGTCGGCGTATTCCAGGTGCAAAAATTCTTGCATTTCGGGCTGCTCGTTCGAGCCCAAGTTCATGTGCAGAAGGCCCCGGTAGCGGCCAATGCCGTGCTGGGCATGCACCACGGGGTCGCCCACATTCAGCTCGGAAAGGTCTTTGATGAGGGCTTCGACATCGCTGGTTTGCTCTTGTTTTTGACGTCGGCGCACCGTCACGCCGGTGGCAAAGAGTTCCGTTTCTGTGATCAGGTCCAAACCCGCCAAAGGCCATGAAAAGCCTTGGCTCAGGGCGGCGGTGGCGATGCCGATTCGCTCCGGCATTTCACCCGATGCAGCCGCTTTTTCTGGGGCGGCATTGTCGAGAAATTCAGCCAGCGAATCAAAGGCCGGCGGGTTCACCCCACTGGCGCGTAAAAAGTCGAGCAGGCTCTCGCGGCGGCCATCGCTCTCGGCCAAGATCAAGAGCCGTTGCGGGGAGTTCTTCAGATGGCTTTTGAGTCGGCCCAGTGGCTCGTCGCTGCCCCGTTGAACCGACAGGTCAGGCAGGGCCAAGAATGCAGAAACGGGCTCCTGATCTGGGCCCGCCTCCGGCGCCTTGGCTGAACCCGAACGAAGGCTCAATTGCGGGTGTTCTTTGGCTCGTAAATAAAACTGCTCGGCCGTTAAAAACAAGGCCTCAGGGGGCAGCAAAGGCCGCTCGGGGTCGCCTTGGCCCAAGCGGAAACGCTCACGCGCATCTTGCCAAAAGCCTTGGAAAGGCTGCTCTAAATCACCGTGCAAAACCCAAGTCGCATCGGGCCCCAGGTAATCAAATACGGTGGCGGTTTCTTCAAAAAACAGCGGCAAGTAATACTCGATGCCCGCCGTCGCCACGCCATTGCCCATGTCTTTGTAGAGTCGGCTTTTGGTCGGGTCACCTTCCAGCATTTCGCGCCAACGTTGGCGGAATTTGGCACGGGCGTTGTCGTCCATCGGGAACTCGCGGCCGGGCAAGAGCCGCACCTCAGGCACCGGATAAAGGCTGCGCTGGGTGTCGGGGTCGAAGGTGCGGATGGAGTCGATTTCGTTGTCAAACAAATCAACCCGAAAGGGCATTGGCGAGCCCATGGGGTACAAATCAATCAAGCTGCCGCGCACTGCGTATTCGCCGGGACTGACCACTTGGGTGACGTGGCTGTAACCCGCCAAAGTCAGTTGGCTTTTGAGTTTGGCCTCGTCCAAGGCTTGTTTGACCTTGAAGTGAAAGGTGTAACCGGCCATAAAGCTCGGGGGAGCCAAGCGGTACAGGGCCGTGGCAGCCGGAACAATGACCACATCTGCGCCGTTGTCGCGGTCACGTTGCTGGATGCGCCACAGCGTCGCCAAGCGCTCAGAAATCAGGTCTTGGTGCGGTGAAAAAGAATCGTAGGGCAAGGTTTCCCAATCGGGAAACAACGCCAAACGCAACTCGGGCGCAAAAAACGCCATTTCTTCCATGAGCCGCTGGGCGTCGCTGGCATCCGCGCAGACGATGGCGGTGGGGCGTCCGGCCTCTTTTTCTCGTTGCGCCAATTGGGCCAACATCAAGGCGTCTGCAGAGCCGGGGGGACGGGGCAGCGTAAAGCGTTTGCCGGTGCTGAGTTTGGGCAGCGGGACGGGTGTCAGGGACGGGAAAGGGGAAATAGAAGAATCGGTCATGGGGTTCAAGCAACTGATTCTAGAATGCCCCGATGCAATCGCCTGTCACCTCCTCAGCCGCCACCTTAGACGCTGCGCCTGAGGCCCGTTTTTGGGCCCTAATTCCGTGCGCAGGTTCTGGAGCCAGGGCGGGCACGGTCCAGCCCAAGCAGTATCAGCCCTTGGCGGGCAAGGCCTTGGTCTTGCACACTTTGGCGGCGTTTCAGGCGGTCACCGAGTTGTCGGGCGTGCTGCTGGTGTTGGCCCCCGGAGACGAGGTCGGTGCCGACTTGCTGCGGGAACACCAACCCGTTTTTTGCGGCGGCGAGACCCGCGCCGACAGCGTGGCGAATGGTTTGGCGCATTTGCAGACCGTTCTGCAGGCCCGCGACGCCGACTGGGTTTTGGTTCACGACGCGGCCCGTTGCCTGATTACGCCCCCCCAAATACAACGCTTGATCGCTGCCTGCGCGAACGATCCGGTGGGTGGGCTCTTGGCCCAACCTTTGGCCGATACGCTCAAGGTCTCTGGGGCAGGGCTAAACCGGGTCAGCTCCACGCTGGACCGCAGTGACAAATGGCTGGCCCAAACGCCTCAAATGTTCCGCTTGGGCGAGCTGCGTCAAGCGTTGGCGAGCGCATTTTCCGAAGGGATCGCTGTCACCGATGAAGCCTCTGCGATGGAGGCGCAAGGCTTGTCCCCCTTGCTGGTGCCCCCCTTGGGGCCAAACCTCAAAGTCACCTACCCCGAGGACTTTGCTTTGGCCGAGGCGGTGTTGCAGACTCGACAAGCTTCTTAACGACTTTAAAGCCCATTTTCAAAGCCTATTTATGGCCACAACCCCTTCCTCTCCATCCCACATGTCCACCGGACTTTCAGAATCCACGTCAACGACAACTATTTCTGTGGCGACACCCACCTTGCCCCTGATCCGCGTTGGCGAAGGCTGGGATGTGCATGCCATGGTGCCGGGCCGGCGTTTGATTTTGGGGGGCGTGGAGATTCCCCACCCCACGGGTTTGTTGGGCCACTCCGATGCCGATGCCTTGCTGCACGCCATCACCGATGCGGTCTTGGGCGCTGCGGGTTTGGGCGACATCGGTCGGCATTTCTCAGACACCGACCCGCAGTTCAGCGGCGCCGATTCCAGCGTTTTGTTGGCCGAGGCCATGGCCCGGGTGCGCGCTGCAGGCTGGGAGCTGGTGAACGTGGACAGCACGGTCGTGGCCCAGGCGCCCAGGTTGGCGTCCCACCTACCGGCGATGTGTGAGCGCATCGCCAAGGCCTTGGGCATTGATTTGGCCCGCGTCAATGTCAAGGCCAAGACCGCTGAAAAACTGGGCCCCGTGGGGCAGGGTTTGGGCATTGAAGCCCGAGCGGTTGTGCTGCTTTGCGCAACGGCGGGCTGACTCATGCCGCGCGAATTTTCAGCGTCGCCACCAAACCCCCCTCAGGGTGATTGCTGAATTCGATGTTGCCCTTCATGCGCTTGAGGGTTTTGTCCACAATCGCCAGCCCCAGCCCCGATCCATTGGCTTGTGACCTGGCGGTGTCCCCTCGGTAAAACGGCTCTGTCAAACGGCTGAGTGTGCTGGCTTCGACGCCGGGGCCGTGGTCTCGAACGGTCAACACTATCCAATCGTCTTCCAGCGTCAGGGTCACATCGACCACGGACATGGTGTCTTCCGGAAAACGGCCATAGCGGGCCGCGTTCTCAATCAAATTGCTCAAAATTCGTTTTAATTCCACGGCATCTACGATGGCCATCGGGCCCGGTACGGGGGGCATTTTCAAGTTGAGTTGTAACTGAGGGTCATGCGCAAAAGCCTGACAAGCCTGCTCAATGAGGGGGGCGATTGGCACGGCGATCAAGGTTTTGTGCAGGGGCCTTGCGTAGTCCAAAAATTTGTCGATGATGTGGTTGAGTTGCTCAATGTCTTGGGCAATCAATTCGCGCGCCAAGGGGTCGGTGACGCTCAGCTCCAACTCCAGTCGAATGCGGGCCAGGGGCGTTCGCAAATCATGCGAGATGCCCGCCAGCATGAGCGTGCGGTCGGCTTCGACCTTGGCCAGCTTGGCGGTCATTTCGTTGAAACGCCGATTGACGATGCTGACCTCGTGGATCAGGACGTTTTCATCCAATTGGGCCTGATGAAATTGGCCGCTTTGAACGCTGGCGGTGGCGTCCACAATTTGCGTCAGGGGGCGGTTGAGCAGTTGGGCAATCGCGGCAGCGCCTGCCAAAGAAAAAATGCCCGCAATGCCAATCCAAAACAGCCAAGTTTGGTCGCTCGGCTCTGATTGTCTGAGGTCTCTGAGGGTCAGCCAAATGTCGTTTTGTTGCACATGGATGCGCACCCAAATGCCGTGGACCCCATTGACCGATTCAGCCAAAATCATGGGCCTGTCAAGGGCTTGTGCGATGGCCGAAGCGAGCGCCATCCCAAAAGCATCTTGTGGTTGGAAGGGGCGAATCACATCCTCTGAGAGCGCCGTTTTAAAGCGCACATTTTGGGAATTGCCCAAGACCTTAAAAACCTGCTTCTCGTTGTCTTCGGGCAAGAGGTCGAGCAAGGTCGCGTTGACGCGCAACAGCTCGGCCACTTGGGCGGCGACGGCCCGATTTTGCGGCGCCAACTCCAAGATGCGGTAGGTCTGCAACCAAGCCAAGGTGCCGCCCCCCAGCAAGACCACCAGCAAGATGAAGGTGCGCCAAAACAAGTTCAGTTTTGGCGGGTTGCGCTTCATGAGCCGCCGTCTGGCACGAACACGTAGCCGACACCCCAAACGGTTTGAATGTAGCGCGGGGTGGAGGCGTCCACTTCAATCAATTTGCGCAATCTGGAGACTTGCACGTCCAGGCTTCGGTCAAAGGGTTCGAACTCCCGGCCCCGTGCCAGCAAGGCCAGTTTTTCTCGCGACAGCGGTTGACGCGGATGGCGAACCAAGGCTTTGAGCATGGCAAATTCACCCGTTGTCAGGGGCAGGTCTTCGTCGCCCCGAGTCAGCGCGCGGGCGCCCATGTCAAAGTTGAAGGGGCCAAAGTGAATTTGTTGGTTTTCGCCAGAAGGTGCCCCCGGGGCTTCGGTGGGCGGTCGACGCCGCAGCACGGCGTGCACCCGGGCCAGCAATTCACGCGGGTTGAAGGGTTTACCGAGGTAATCGTCGGCCCCCACTTCCAAGCCCACAATGCGGTCGACGTCTTCGCTTTTGGCGGTCAGCATGATGATGGGTGTGCGGTCGTTCAAGGCCCGCAGTCGGCGGCAAATCGACAGGCCATCTTCGCCCGGCATCATCAAATCCAAGATCAGCAAATCCATGGATTCACGCAGCATGATGCGGTTCAAGGCCTTCGCGTCTTCAGCCACGGACACTTCAAAGCCTTCTTGGCTGAGATACCGACGTAACAAATCTCGAATGCGCGCATCGTCGTCAAGAACCACGATTTTGTCGGGGCGGTGGTGGGTCGTTGTCATGGCACTTCCTGTTGTTGGTGTGTGCGCATTTTGGAACTTGTAACAATCCAAAAAGCGCATTCCCAAGCAAATCTGACCCAATGTTATGACTGTTACATATGCAAACAGTCATCCGCCATACGGTATTAGTTTTCCTACTCTAAAGTGAGCAGAAAAAGGGCGATTATTGGGCCGTCCAGCCCCCATCCATCGCCCAAGCCACGCCGCGTGTGTTATTGGCGCCTGGCGAGCAAAAGAACACCGTCAATGCGCCCAACTCTTCGGGGGTGGTGAACTGGAGCGAAGGCTCTTTTTCTGCCAGCAGTTCTTGAGTGGCTTGGGCGTTCGTCCAGTGGTTGGCGGCGGCTCGGGCGTCGACCTGTTTTTGCACCAAGGGCGTCAAGACCCAGCCGGGGCAAATGGCGTTGCACGTCACGCCGGAAGTGGCTGTTTCCAATGCCACTACCTTGGTCAAACCGACGATGCCGTGTTTGGCCGCGACGTAAGCGGCTTTTTCTGCCGAGCCCACCAAACCGTGCGCTGAAGCCACGTTGATGATGCGGCCCCAGTTGGCTTTCAGCATCGCTGGCAGGGCCAACTTGGTGGTGTGAAATGCACTGCTGAGGTTGATGGCCAAAATGGCGTCCCACTTTTCGTTGGGGAAGTCTTGAACCGGCGCCACATACTGAATGCCTGCGTTGTTGACCAAGATGTCGACTTGGCCCCTTTGAGCAGTCGCAAAAGCCATCATGTCGGCAATTTGGTGGGGTTGACTCATGTCGGCGGCATGGAACAAAACTTGGATGTCGTGGCCTGCAGCCGACGCGGCGGCTTTGACTTCGGCCATCGGGCCACTGGCGTCGCCAAAGCCATTGAGAATCAAATGTGCACCTTGAGCGGCCAGGCTTTTGGCGATACCCAAGCCAATTCCGCTGGTGGATCCTGTGACAAGGGCTGTTTTGTTTTTCAACATGGGGGTCTTTCTAAAAAGGGGGGAAATAATAGAAATGATGACTTAGGATGCACCAATGGTCATTATCTCGCCCAAAAACGATATTCCGATCCCTGTTTCCATCACGGCCCAAGCGCGCCAATTTGCCGAGCCCTTCATTGGGCATGAGCAATTGGTTTCGGGCGAGAACGAACTCACCCATGCGGATGCTGAGTCGGCCATTTTGCGATCCTTGGGCGGCGCCGATGAGTTGTTGGCGGCGCCCTATTTGGTTTACGCCTGCGCGCATTTGAGTCGTCCGCAAGAGGTGCTGACCAAGGTTTTTGGCGCTCCGCTGGCCAGTTTGGCCGTCACCACGCACCAGTTGACCCGAGTCCAGGCGCAAGCGCGGGGTTCCGCCCCCGCCAAGATCGATACCGTCCGCAAAATGTTGTTGGCCTTTTCGCGTGATTTGCGCGTGGTGTTGATGCGCTTGGCGTCTCGCTTGCAAACCTTGCGCTTCCATGCGGCGAACAAGTTGCCGCTGGACCCCGCGATCGCTGCAGAGTCTTTACAGGTATTTGCCCCTTTGGCGAACCGGCTGGGTATTTGGCAAATCAAATGGGAGCTGGAAGACCTGGCGTTTCGTTTTTCTGAGCCCGACGTTTACCGAGACATTGCGGCCAAGTTGCAGCAAAAGCGGGGTGAACGCGAGCAGGGCATTCAGGCGCTGACCGAGGCCATTTTGCGCGGCCTGACCGGCCACGGTCCAGGTCAGGCGCAATTGAACACCCATGGGCTGGAGGTGCAGGGTCGACCCAAGCACATTTACAGCATCGTCAAAAAAATGCGGGGCAAATCACTGGCCTTTGACCACGTGTTCGACGTCCAGGCGCTGCGCATCATTACCCCCAGCGTGACCGATTGCTATGCCGCCTTGAGCTGGGTGCACGAGCACTTCACGCCCATTGAAAGTGAGTTCGACGACTACATCGCCCGCCCCAAGCCGAATGGCTACCAATCGTTGCACACCGTGGTTCGCGATGGCCGTGGCGCGCCGATTGAAGTTCAAATTCGCACCCGCGCCATGCACGAGCACGCCGAGAGCGGCGTGGCGGCGCATTGGGCCTACAAAGAAGCGGGTACCAAAGGCTACGCCGGCGTTTTGGCCAACAGCGATTACGACAGCAAAATTGCCATGTTACGCCAGCTGTTGGCCTGGGAGCGCGACTTGTCGGGCAGTTTGGCCACCGAAGGCATTTCGAATGCGGGGCTGTTTGACGACCGAATTTACGTGTTGACCCCGGAAGCCGCCGTGGTTGATTTACCGAAAGGCGCGACCCCCGTGGACTTTGCTTATGCCTTGCACACCGACTTGGGCCATCGCTGCCGAGGGGCGCACGTGGACGGTGTTTTGGTGCCCTTGAACACGGCACTGCAAAACGGCCAAACCGTCTCCATTGTGGCCGCCAAGGACGGCGGCCCTTCGCGGGATTGGCTGAATTTCGAGTTGGGCTTTGTGGTCAGTTCCAGGGCCAAGACCAAAATTCGCGCTTGGTTCAATGCGCAGGCCTTGCAATCGACCATCGCCAAAGGGCGCGAGGCGGTTGAAAAGTTATTGCAACGTGAAGGTAAAACCGCGCTGAAGCTGGATACTTTGGCCGAGCAACTCGGCTTCAAAGGCGCCGACGCATTGTTTGAAGTCGTGGGCAAAGACGAGTTGTCTTTGCGCAGCATCGAAACGGTGTTGCGCCCACCCGAAGCCTTGCCGCCGCCAGATGAGCGTTTGTTAAAAAGAGCGGCTTCTGAGGCCTTAACGCCGAAAGGCGGTATCTTGGTGGTGGGCATCGATTCGCTCATGACACAACTGGCCAAATGCTGTAAACCCGCGCCCCCCGACCCGATTGGGGGCTTCGTGACACGAGGCAAAGGCGTTAGCGTCCACCGACTGGATTGCCGCAACTTCAAAGAGTTGGTTCAACGCAGCCATGAGCGCGTGATTCAAGTCACTTGGGGCCAACCGGCCAAGAACGCCAACGGATCGGGGGCGGACAGTGCCAAGTACCCGGTTGACGTGTCGGTGGAGGCGAATGACCGCCAAGGCCTGCTGCGCGACGTTTCCGATGTGTTCTCGCGACAAAAGACCAATGTGATCGGCGTTCAGACCCAGACCATTCAAGACGTGGCGTGGATGACGTTCACGGTGGAGGTGAGCGACTCCACCCGCCTTGACAAGGTTTTGCATGAACTCAAGGGCGTCAAAGGCGTGACATCAGCCAAACGCCGTTAAAGCCTACCTAAAGTGGGCTATAATCGTGGGCTTCGGAGTCCCCAGGCGCGTAGCTCAGTTGGTTAGAGCATCACCTTGACATGGTGGGGGTCGTTGGTTCGAATCCAATCGCGCCTACCAAACACATCAGCCCCAGATCGCAAGGTCTGGGGCTTTTTTAATGGGTGTTTTCTCTGGGGCCGTTGTCTTGAAAAATGACGCAAAATCAAACGACCTACCAAGGAGACCACGTGCACACCAAAACCAAATTCTTACCATCTGCGCTGCTCGGCTTGGCGCTCAGTGCCAGCTTATTGGGGGGGGCCCAAGCCAATGAAAAAGGAGGCGTCAGCATGAATGTCCTGAAGATCGAAGGCGGCCAGATTGCTCAGCCTGCCGCCAACGAGCAGGGACTGCACATTTACAAAGGCATCCCTTTTGCAGCCCCACCGGTCGGTGAATTGCGCTGGAAACCGCCCCAAGCCGTGAACCCTTGGCAAGGGACTTTGGCCGTTGACCAATGGGGCGCACGCTGCTACCAAAGCCAACGCTTGGGCGCCCTGGACCCGAATAACCCCAACATGAGTGAAGACTGTCTTTACCTCAATGTCTGGGCGCCGAGCAAAGCCAAGGGCTTGCCGGTCATGGTTTGGATTCATGGCGGCAGCAACTTGAACGGCGCTGCCTCCCAGCCCGAATTCGATGCGGCCGCATGGGCCAAGCGCGGTGTGGTGGCGGTCAGCATCAATTACCGCGTTGATGTTTTTGGTTTCATGGCGCACCCCGAACTGACCGCTGAGTCGGGTACCCAGTCCTCCGGTAACTATGGGCTGTTGGATCAAATCGCGGCCTTGAAGTGGGTGCAACGCAACATCGCCCAGTTGGGTGGTGATCCCAAAAACGTCACCATTTTGGGTGAATCAGCAGGGGCCATTGATGTCAGCTTGTTGCTCGTTTCACCGCTGAGCAAAGGCCTCTTCCAAAAAGCCGTGGGTCAAAGCGGTAGCGCTTTGGTGCCCATCGGCCTGTTCAGCCCCAGGCCTTTGGCGCAAGGCGAAGCCCACGGACTGCGCATGGCCGACGCTTTGGGTGCAAAAAGCGTTGCACAAATGCGTCAAGCCACTTCTGCCGAGGTGTTGCAAGCTTCAGCCAAGCAGCCCAGCATTGTGGGTTTGGGCGTGATCGATGGGTATGTGGTGCCTGAATCGCCGACTCGCTTGATGCTGCAAGGCAAGGGCGCCGATGTTCCCCTGCTGTTGGGCAGCAATGCCGATGAAGGCAGCTTGTTTTCAGCCCGCATGCCATTGCCCCCCAATGCCACGGCCTATGAAGCTTTGATGACGGCGCAGTTCAAGGGCCAAGCCCCCAAGGCCTTGGCTTTGTATCCGGCAGGGGCGCAAGGCGAATTGATCAAGTCGTCTTTCAGCGATTTGATTGGTGACCAAATCATCAATTACGGTACTTGGGCGTGGGCCGATCGCGCGGCTAAAAACAACCGTGCGCCGGTGTACCGTTACTTTTTTAGTCGCCGTCCGCCTTTGGCACCCGAGTTGTCGATTTATCCGCTCACTGCACCGGGTGCTTACCATTTCGCCGAGGTGGTTTACGCCTTTGATAATTTGGCCGTTCGACCCGATTGGGGCTGGCAAAAGGCCGACCACACCTTGGCCAAAGCCATGGCCGATTACTGGACCAACTTTGCCAAAACGGGCAACCCCAACGGGTCTGGTTTGCCTCAATGGCCAGCCTACAAGGCCCCTTCAAACCAGGTCATGGGTTTGGGTGAAAACATCGGCGTGGTGTCCGAGCCCCATCCGGATCGGTATCAGTTCTTGGACGCGTTTTACACCAGCGCCGCGCCTTAACAGCCAAACTTAAAAGCACTCAGTGAGTCAGCCGTTCAGAACAAAGGGCGGATGACTTTTGTGCCGAGTTGCCCGCGTCCAGCTCCCAGCGCAACAAGGCCGTTTGGTTCTGCTTCAAAGTGATTTTGAGCGGGCTCAGCCACGGATCGGACTGGGCCTCTTGCTCACTGGCCAAAATCCAAGCCCTTGGCGCCGCGCAGAGTTGCTGGTGAAATTCGTCCACCTCAATCAGGTTGTGGGCGCTGTTTAATGCCGTCGCAAAGTCACGCGCATCGACCAGTTCTCGTTGCCAGTTGTCGTGGGCTCGAATGGCCTCGCCGGACCAATCGCCAACCACTCGGGCTGGCGATGGGAGCTGGGCATACAAAGGGAGGTCGTAATAGTAGTGATGCCACATGTAAACCGGCTCATTCGAGGTGCGTTCGCGTCGCAATTGTTCACCCAGCGCCTGGCTGGATTTTGGGGCCTCCAGCGTAAAAAAAGCAACCAAGATCAAACCCAATAAACCACTCAAGATCACCCAGATTTTGAAGTGCTTGGTGGAAAGCCCCGACAAGCTTTGAGCCATCAAGAAGGCCAGTGGCGCAGCAGCAGGCAACACATAGCCCACTAATTTAGAGGCAGGCAAAGAGAAAAACACAAGCACCACCAGCACCGTGCAGCCCATCAAGGCGTTCAACCGAGGGCCTGTTGTCTCAAGACCTTGGTCATTGGCGGCCCGTTGGGGTGCCCGCCAACGTTTGACGAGTTGCCATGCACTGACAAGGGTCCAGGGCAGGCAAAACAAAAACAGCACAGCCGGATAGAACCACAGGGGCTGGACATTGTTAAAGCCTTGGGTCGCAAAGCGTTGGAAATGTTGCACGACAAAAAAGTAATGAAAGAAGTCGGGGAAGGCCCTTTCCATCAGCAAAAACCAAGGCGCTGCCAAGCCCAAAAACACAAAGCAACCGACCCCATCAAACAAGCGTGCCATCAGGCGCCATTGGCGTTGCCAAGCCAACCACAAGAGCAAACTGGCCGCCGGTATCACGGCGCCAATCAGACCCTTGGCCAAAACCCCCAGCGCCGCCATGGCGTAAGCCCCCCACAAAGCACGACGGGCTTGGTTTTTTTGCTTTTCAACCCTTTGCAAGTTTTCCAAGTCGCTCATTCGCAGCAGGCAAGCATGCGCTGCCAAGGCCACCGTGGCGGTGATGCAGCCGGCCACCAACATGTCGAGGTTGGCGTATTGGCTGGCTAAAAACAGCAAAGGGGTGGTCGCGGCCACTGCCAGCACCCGCCGCGCCAACGCAGGGCTGGCCCATCGCCATGTCAAAGCCGCCACGGAGCCGATGGCCAGGCAGCCACCCAAAACCGAAGCCACTCGGGCCGTAGCCGCATGAAAGCCCAGCATTTTTAAGCTGAACGCGGTAATCCAGTAGAACAACGGTGGCTTGTGAAAGAACGGTAGGCCATCCAAAGTGGGCACCCCCCATTGGCCCGATTGCGCCATCTCCCATGCAACACCCACATAACGCCCCTCGTCCGGTAGTGCCATGGGTCGAGCCCAGATAGAAAGACACAGCCAAAACACCAGGCCGAAGGCCAGAATGCCTCTGTCCACCAGACTGAAAGAGACCGAGCGGGCGCGGTGCGAAGGGGGGGAGGGGTTCAAAACACGGATCAGGGAGCAGCCCCCGAGAAACAAGATTAACTTCATGATAAGGGCCTAAAGAGACCTCGTTCATCCCCCCTCATCCCCCCTCATTACCGTTCATGCTTGACGGAGGCCATCAGATGACTTCACAGCCGTTCACGCCGCAGGCTCCTCATGCGCCTGATGCTGCGCCTGCTTCTCGGGCGAGCCCCAATCGGCCCCTTTGGGTCCAGGTGTTGAGGCCAACCAAGCGCTTGCCTGGGGATGACTGGGGCGGCTCCATGGCGGCTTTGATAGAGGCGGGCCACTTCAGCGCGACGCGCTTGGCTGAAACCTTGGCCCAGTCCTTTGATGTGGCGTATTCGCCCGATGTGGCTGGCAATTTTGATCCCTTGCCGTCCCTGGATTGGAGTTTCACCGCCAACTGGCCGGTCTATTTGCTGGGTTTGAAAGGGGGACGGGTGCAAGTGGCCACCGCCGACCCATCCAACCGCCTGCCTTTGAGCGCGATTGAATTCACCACCGGCATTGGCGCTGATTATGTGGTGCTGCCTTTGGATGTTTTGGAAGCAGCGATCAGAACCCGCGAGACGCAAAGCAAGGCCAACCGGGTGGCCAGCGCGAAAGCAGATCGGGTGCGCCAAGAGCGCCACGACATGGCGGATTTTGTCGCCCAAACCCTGACCTCTGAGGGGGCGGCTGAAGGCAGGGCAGCCCATGATCTGTCCGATTCAGACACCACTCCGGTGGTGAAGTTTTTGGATCAAGCCTTGTGGTCGGCTTGGCAACAAGGGGCCTCCGACTTGCATTTTGAGCCCTTTGAAGATTGTTACCGACTGCGCTTTCGATTGGACGGTGCGTTGCATGATCAAGAAGCGCCGCCATTGGGGGCCAAAGACCAATTGACCTCCCGCATCAAGGTCATGGCGAATCTGGACATTTCCGAAAGGCGTTTACCGCAAGACGGCGGCATGAAATTGATGCTGACCCCGCCCTCGTGCCAGGGACCCGCCCGGGCGGTGGATTTTCGGGTCAGCACCTTGCCCACTCTGTTCGGAGAAAAAGTGGTCATTCGCATTTTGGAAGGCGGCTCCAAGCGCTTGACTTTGGATGAGTTGGGCTACCTGCCTGCCCAAAAGCAAGCCTTGCTGGAGGCCATCGCCAAGCCTCAGGGCATGGTCTTGGTGACGGGCCCGACAGGTTCAGGAAAAACGGTGTCTTTGTATGCCTGTTTGGATTTATTGAATCAGCGCGCTTTGAACATTTCAACCGTCGAAGACCCGTGCGAAATTCAGCTCAGCGGGGTGAATCAGGTGCACGTGAATGAGCGGGCAGGGTTAACGTTTGCCGTGGCGCTAAGGGCTTTCTTGAGGCAAGACCCGGATGTGTTGATGGTCGGTGAAATTCGCGATTTGGAAACCGCCGATGTCGCTTTGAAAGCCGCTCAGACCGGTCATTTGGTGCTCAGCACCTTGCACACGAATGACGCCCCGGGCGTCCTCACCCGTTTGCGCCACATGGGGGTCTTGCCCTTTCACATTGCCACCAGCCTGACCTTGGTCACGGCCCAACGATTGCTTCGGCGTCTGTGCCAGGTTTGCAAAGCGCCCCGTGTTTGGAGTGGGTCTGCCTTGCAAGCCGCCGGGCTGACCTCGCTTGAGCTCGAAACAGCACAGAACAAGGAGCCGGGAGGCCTCAACCCAAGCGTCACCCTGTTCCATCCTGTTGGCTGCGCTGCTTGCCACCACGGTTACAAAGGACGGTTGGGCATTTACCAGGTGATGCCCATGACCGAGGATTTGCAGCAAATCGTTTTACGCGACGGCAACGCCACAGAATTGGCGGCACAAGCGGCCCGTGACGGGGTTTTGACGCTGCGGCAATCGGCTTGGCTGCAGGTGCTGGCTGGGCTGACCTCGCTCGAAGAAGTGATGCAAACCACGCCAGACTGAGCTGAAAAATTTCACACCTACCCAGGTCACCCTTGCGCATGTCACGCCCAATCAAGTCCAAAGACATCGCGCTCTTGACCCGTCAACTGGCGGCCATGATGCACGCCGGCGTGCCCGTCTTGCAAGCCTTCGATTTGTTAAGAAGGGGGCAACAAAACAAGGCCCTTTTGGACTTGGTCAACCAACTCAAAATCCAAGTGGCGGCCGGCACTTCATTGAGTCAAGCCTTGGCCAAGTACCCGCAACAATTTGGCACGCTTTATGTCAGTTTGGTCTCGGCCGGTGAGTTGGGCGGCGTATTGGACACGGTCTTGGATCGGTTGGCCTTGTACCTGGAAAAAACCCAAGCCCTGAAAGCCAAGGTGCGTGGTGCCTTGTTGTACCCGATGGCTGTCTTGGTGGTGGCCTTGGGTGTGGTCTTGGTGGTTTTGGGCTGGGTGATTCCGAGCTTCAAAACGGTATTTTCATCCCTCGGGGCTGAGTTGCCCGTGCCCACCCGGTTGCTGCTGGCTTTGAGTGATGGCCTTTTGGCTTATGGGCTGTGGTGGTTGCTCGCCTTGGTGGCGGGCGTCTGGGGCCTGAGAAGGGCATGGCGTCAATGGCCCCGCTGGCGCCGGTTATGTGACGTGGCATGGCTGAGGTTTCCCGTCTTGGGGCCGCTGTTGCGCGATGCAGCCGTGGCCAGATGGGCGAGGACCTTGGCCACGCTGTTGGCCGCTGGCGTGCCTTTGGTTGACGCCTTGGTTCCGGTCGGGCGGGTGGCTGGGAATCTTTTGTTTGAGGAAGCCACGCAGGCTTTGAGGTTGGCCGTGGTCCGCGGCTCCAGTGTGAACGCGGCGTTGCTGGAGGCCAAGGTTTTCCCAGCCATGTTGGTTCAGTTGGTGGCGATTGGCGAGGCTTCGGGCACCTTGGACGCCCTGTTGGCCAAAGCAGCCGAGTACCACGAGCGCGCCGTGGATGAGCAAGTCGCGGGACTTTCAACTTTATTGGAGCCGGTGATCATCGTGGTTTTAGGTGGCATCATTGGGGGCATGGTGGTGGCCATGTACCTCCCCATCTTCCAATTGGGACAAGTTTTATAAATGTCGGATTATGTTGTTGGCCACGGTCTCGGCTTGTGGATTGGCCTGTCTATTAGCCAGTCTATTAGCCAGTCTATTAGCCAGTCTATTAGCCTGTCTATTGGCTTGGGCGTGGGCTTGGGTTTGTTGGTGGGCAGTTTTTTGAGCATGTTGGTGCACCGTTTGCCCAAAATCTTGACCGAAGAAAACACCCTCAGCAACGGTCAAACCCTCTCACTTTGGTGGCCGGGCTCACATTGCCCTTTGTGTGAATCCCCCTTGCGTTGGTTTGACAATCTGCCCTTGCTGGGTTTTTTGTGCCAGCGTGGACACTGCCGCCATTGCGGTGGGGCGATTGCTTGGCGATACCCCTTGATGGAATTGAGCAATGCGCTTTTGTGGGGCTTTTGTGTGGCGCATGCTTTCAGCGCCCAAGACAGCCTGGGTACCTTTAATGCCCTGGGCATCTCTGTCGCTTCGAGCCAGGGGCCGGGCCCGCTTTGGATGGGCATGGCATGGGGCCTTTTTTCCAGCGCCTTATTGGCGCTGGCTTGGATCGACTGGAAAACCCTTTACCTGCCGTCCGAATTAACCCAGCCCCTGCTTTGGGGCGGTTTCATCGCAGCTGAATTTCACCTGACAGGACTCAGCTTGTCCGACGCTTTGTGGGGCGCTGTCTTGGGCTTCGGTATTTTGTGGGGTGTTGCCTCGGCCTTCAAGGGCCTGACCGGCAAGGATGGCATGGGGGCGGGGGACTTCAAGTTGCTCGCGGCTCTGGGGGCTTGGTTAGGGCCTTTGAAT
>CAILKX010000036.1 GCA_903834975.1 uncultured Curvibacter sp. | reverse complement strand
TCGAAGCGCCAGCCATCCAGTCCCTTCTGGGGCAGGCTCACCACCACCCCGCTGACCGCCCAGTCCACTGACTCAGCGGCCGGCGACAAAATCTGGGCGGCCCGAACCGTCGCGCGCCAGCCGGTCCCCCCAAAGGCCATGGCAGCGGCCAGCAGCCCACTCAAAACCAGGCCGCCCCCCCGCCAGAATGCGCCCTTTCTTTGCAGCCAAAGCAACAAAACAGCGCCAACCAGTGCCACACCGAGCACCGCCCAATAAAGGTGCAGCGGCCAAAGCGCCCTTTGCTGCAACTGCAAGGCGGTCCCGAGCAACAGTCCAAGACACCAAGGCCCGACGGAGGGCCAAGGCAGTCGCAGGCGGTCAAACGCCTTGAGGGCAAATGGAGCGGTCATGCTTCAGCATGCCGCAGTGCCTTGATTTCAGCCGGCCCAGGGCAACCCTTTGAAACTGCGTCGAGCGCCCTTGGTCAGCCAACCACCCCAATGCAGTCGTTCCCGAGTTTTTCAGTTGGTTTTCTTGGCTTCTAGCGACTTTGCAGGGCTTGTCACAGAAGTTTGGCGCATCTCTTGCTAGGATAAAGAATCAAGAAAGTTCACCCATGTCCATTCACGCTGCGCTCAACCACATCACCCACTACCGATACGACCGACCGATCGAGTTGGGTCCGCAAGTGGTCCGTTTGCGCCCTGCACCGCATTGCCGCAGCAAAGTGATTTCTTATTCACTCAAGATTGAGCCCGCAGATCACTTCATCAACTGGCAACAAGACCCTTTTTCTAATTACCAAGCGCGTTTGGTTTTCTTGAAGCCAACCACCGAGTTCAAAGTCACGGTGGACTTGGTCGTGGAAATGGCGGTTTACAACCCCTTCGACTTCTTCCTGGAGCCCGAGGCCGAGAACTTCCCGTTCGCCTACAACGACGAAGTCAAACAAGAACTCGCCCCTTACCTCGCCAAAGCCCCACTCACGCCCTTGCTGGCCAAGTACTTGGCCCAAATTGACCGCACCGAGCGGCGCACGATTGATTTTTTGGTGGACATCAACCAAAAACTCCAGCAAGACATCAACTACACCATCCGCATGGAACCCGGGGTGCAAACGCCCGAAGAAACCCTGAGCAAAGGATCGGGCTCTTGCCGCGACACGGGTTGGTTGTTGGTGCAAATGCTGCGTCACTCCGGCTTGGCGGCCCGCTTTGTGTCGGGCTACTTGATTCAACTCAAGCCCGACGTGAAATCCCTCGATGGCCCCAGCGGCACCGAGGTTGACTTTACCGACCTGCACGCCTGGTGCGAGGTGTATTTGCCGGGTGCGGGCTGGATTGGCCTCGACCCCACTTCCGGTTTGATGGCCGGAGAAGGCCACATTCCGCTCGCTTGCACCCCCCAACCCTCCGGTGCCGCGCCGGTGGAAGGCCTGATCGACGAATGCGAGGTGACCTTCGAGCACCACATGGCCGTGACCCGCATTTACGAGTCGCCCCGCGTCACTTTGCCCTACACGGACGCGCAATGGGCCGCCATTCAAGCTTTGGGCGAAGCCGTTGACCAAGAGTTGGTCGACGGCGATGTGCGCCTGACCATGGGCGGCGAACCCACTTTTGTGTCTACCATGGACCGCGAAGGCGCCGAATGGAACACGGACGCGCTGGGCCCGACCAAGCGCGGCTACGCGGGCGAATTGGTGCACAAACTACGCGATCACTATGGCCAAGGCGGTTTCTTGCATTTTGGTCAAGGCAAGTGGTACCCCGGCGAGCAACTGCCGCGTTGGGCCTTGTCGATTTGCTGGCGCGCCGATGGCCAACCGATCTGGCAAAACCCGGCTCTCTTTGCCGACGAGCGCGAACCCCAGCAATACACCTCCGAGGACGCCCAACGTTTCATCCAACATTTGGCGACCCGCCTGGGCTTGAGCACGCGCTACATCCAACCGGGTTATGAAGATGTTTTTTATTACCTTTGGCGCGAACGCCGCTTGCCGGTCAACGTCGACCCGTTTGACGCCAAGCTGGACGACGAACTCGAGCGCGCCCGTTTGCTCCGCGTCTTCGAACAAGGCCTCGACAAGGTCGTCGGTTATTTAATCCCGATTGAAGCTTTGCCCGGTGCCAACGCCCTGAGTGGCCCCCACTGGCGCACCGGCCCTTGGTTCTTGCGCGATGAGCGTTTGTATTTGATGCCCGGCGACTCGCCGATGGGCTATCGCCTGCCACTCGATTCCTTGCCCTGGGTGACCTCTGCTGAGTACCCCTATGCCCAGGAACGGGACCCGATGGAGCCCCGTGCCCCCCTGCCCAGCGCCGACGACTTCCAGAGAATGGCGCGCATTTCCCGCGAAGCAGAGGCGCCGCGCGTGGCGCAAAGCCGAAGCAATGCCAACTCGGGAGTGGCTGGGGTGGCTGGGGTCGCTGAGGTCGCCGGCGACAGGGCCAGCAACACACAAACGACCGCTGCGCTTGATAAACACCCGGCGCGGTTCGAGTCGGCCCATTGGATCACCCGCACCGCCCTGTGCGTGGAGGCCCGTGACCCGGCCCGTGCCAATGGCCCCACTTTGACCGACAGCACGGCTTCCAAAGCCTTGTATGTTTTCATGCCGCCTTTGCAACGTTTGGAAGACTACTTGGCGTTGCTGGCCGCCGTCGAAGCCACGGCCGAAGCGTTGCAAGTTCAAATCGTGCTGGAAGGCTACCCACCCCCACGCGACCCTCGTCTGAAGCTCCTTCAAGTCACCCCCGATCCCGGCGTCATCGAAGTCAACATCCACCCCGCCCACAACTGGGGCGAGTTGGTGGAACACACCGAATTCCTTTACCAAGCGGCTTTTGAGACCCGACTGACTGCTGAAAAGTTCATGACCGATGGCCGTCACACTGGCACTGGCGGTGGCAACCACTTTGTGCTGGGCGGCGCCACGCCGGCCGACAGCCCCTTCCTGCGCCGACCCGAGTTGTTGGCCTCGCTGATTTTGTATTGGCACAACCACCCGTCTTTGAGCTACCTGTTTTCGGGCATGTTCATTGGGCCCACCTCGCAAGCCCCGCGTGTGGATGAGGCCCGCAACGACCAGTTGTATGAACTGGAAATTGCCCTGGAGCAAATTCACAAAAGTCGCGCCCTTTATGGCGACAGTTTGCCGCCCTGGTTGGTCGACCGTACGCTGCGCAACATCTTGATTGACGTCACTGGCAACACCCACCGCAGCGAGTTCTGCATCGACAAGCTCTACTCGCCAGACTCGAGCACCGGCCGCTTGGGCTTGTTGGAACTGCGGGCCTTCGAGATGCCACCCCATGCCCGCATGAGCATTGCCCAGCAATTGCTCTTGCGCGCCTTGGTTGCTCGTTTCTGGCAAACGCCTTACCAAGCGCCTGTGGCGCGTTGGGGCACCACATTGCACGACCGATTCTTGCTGCCGAGCTTTGTGAAAATGGACTTTGAAGACGTCATGGAAGACCTGCGACAAGCGGGTTACGCCTTTGACTCGTCCTGGTTTGCACCGCACTTTGAATTCCGTTTCCCCCTCGTGGGCAGCCTCAAAACCCTGGGCATGGAACTGACGCTCCGAAACGCTTTGGAGCCTTGGCATGTGATGGGCGAAGAAGGCAGCGCCGGTGGCACGGTGCGCTATGTGGACTCGTCCTTGGAGCGCATTGAAGTGCGCGTGAATGGCTTCAATGACCAGCGCTATGTCATCACGGTCAACGGTCATCCGCTGCCGCTGCAACCCACCGGCGTGCAACAAGAGTATGTGGCTGGCGTGCGCTACAAAGCCTGGAACCCGCCTTCAGCGCTGCACCCCACCATTGGGGTTCACGCCCCCTTGGTGATTGACGTGATTGACACCTGGTCCCAGCGCGCTGTTGGCGGTTGTCAATACCATGTGGCCCACCCCGGCGGGCGCAACTACGTGACTTACCCTGTCAACGCTTACGAAGCCGAAAGCCGTCGCTTGGCCCGCTTCTTTGAAATGGGCCACACCCCGGGCGCCGTTCAATTGCCGACTTCCGCGGTGGGACAACCGGGTTCGAAGGAATTTCCGTTCACCTTGGATTTGAGGCGCTGAGTGTTGGACAGAGGCTGCTGCCCCAATCAACATCTTCAGCAACTTCAGCAACTTCAGCAACGCCTGAACCTGTCAGAATCCTGAGCATGGAAAAAAACGGTCACAGCTACCCCTTGCTCAGCAGCTTGCCTTGGCTGAAATCGGCAGCCAAAGGCGAATTTGACGAGCTGCTGGGCCGCACAGTTGACGCCAAAACAGGGGCCCGCTCAGCGGCGGGTGAACTGCAGCTTTCAGACCTGAGCTTGGTTTGGCAGGCCTTCTTTGAGGCCGCCGCCACCGGCGACTTGGCGACACCGGCGGATTTCGATCAACGCCTGGCTCAAATCAAGCAACAAATTCAAGACAACGGCGTGACCTACAACGTCTACGCCGAAAGCAGTGGCCCGCAACGCGCTTGGGCGGTCGATTTGTTTCCACTCATCATCAGCCCCGACACCTGGGCCCACATTGAAACCGGCGTCATCCAGCGTGTGCGCGTGCTCGAGCGCCTGATGGCCGATGTGTATGGCCCTCAAACCTTGCTGCGTGAAGGCTTGATACCGGCCGCCTTGGTGCAAGGCAACCCTGGCTATTTGCGCGAGATGCACGGCGTCAAACCGGCGGGCGGTCATTTTCTGCACTTGGTGGCGTTCGACATGGCGCGTGGCCCCGATGGTCTGTGGTGGGTCGTCGGTCAACGAACACAAGCGCCCTCTGGTTTGGGTTATTTGCTGGAAAACCGACTGGCGGTGTCACGCCAATTTCCTTCGGCCTTTGAATCCCTCAAGGTGCAGCGCTTGGCCAGTACTTACCGCGCGCTGATCGAAGGCCTTAAAGCCCACAGCCCCGCCGGTGAAGAAGCCCACATTGCGTTGCTCACCCCGGGCCCTTATAGCGAAACCTATTTCGAACACGCTTATCTGGCCCGCTATTTGGGGCTGACCTTGGTTGAAGGCAACGACTTGACCGTGCGAGACCAGCACTTGTTTTTGAAGACCGTCGACGGTTTGATGCCTGTTCATGGCTTACTCAAACGCTTGGATGACGAGTACTTAGACCCCCTTGAACTGAGGCCCGACTCCAGCTTGGGGGTTCCCGGGCTGTTGCAAGCCATCCGTGCAGGCCATGTGTTGGTGGCCAATATGCCCGGATCGGCCTTTTTGGAGTCACCTGCTTTGCTGGGGTTTCTGCCCGCACTGGCCGAGCATTTAATTGGCGAAGAACTCCAATTGCCGGCCGTGCCCACTTGGTGGTGCGGCGAGCCCGCGGTGCTGAAAGAAGCGCTGGTTGCGTTGCCCGATTCGGTGATCAAGCCCACCTTCCCGTTCAGCTACCACCCCATGAGCACCCGTTACTCGTTTACTTCTGTGGCGGGTCAAGGCCTGAGCGAAGCCGAGCGCAACGAGTGGGCCGAGCGCATCCGGCGTCAACCCGACGAACACACCATACAAAGTGCCATGCCTTGGTCGGCGTTGCCCATTTGGAAAAGCGAACCCACCCGTCCCCATCAAAGCCACCTTGAACACCACCCCACGGTGTTGCGCGTGTTTGCGGTTCGAACTTCCGATGACCACTGGCGCGTGTTGCCCGGCGGCATGGCGCGCATTGTGGGCGACAACGCCGAAATGGCCTCCATGCAACGGGGTGGCGGCAGTGCCGATGTGTGGGTGCAAACCCACGGCGTGGTCGACCAAACCACCTTGCTCACCGCCGCGAAAACACCCGCCGCGGTGTTGGCCAGCAAGCGGGTGGTGACCAGCCGCTCGGCTGAAAATTTATTTTGGCTGGGCCGTTACACCGAGCGCAGTGAGAACACCGCCCGCTTGGCCAAACTCGTCTTAATCAGTCTGAACAGTGGTGCCAGCCGTTCAGCGCCGCTGATGCAATGGCTGAATGCCTTGTCCGTTCAGGCCGGACTGGTGTTGCCCAGCGTGCCCTCCGCTGCTTTGTCTAAGCGTGTCTTTGAGCGCACCTTGATCAACGGACTCAGCGCTCAACGCAACCGCAACACCCAAAGTGTGGGTTTCAATTTGCGCGCCTTAAGGTCGGCTGCCGACTCGGTGCGGGAGCGTTTGTCGCCAGAAACTTGGTCGTTGATTTTGCAAACCGAGTCGTCTTTCGAGCAGAGCTTGAAAAGCGGTCAAAACGAAGGCATGAACCCCAACCAAGCCATTCAAGCCTTGGCTGCGGTGAGTGTGAACATGGCCGCCATCACTGGGGCCCAAACCGACCGCATGACCCGAGACAATGGCTGGCGCTTGATGACGATTGGCCGTCAACTTGAGCGCATGTGGTTTTTATCGAGCGCCTTGCAAAAAGCCCAGGCCACCGGGCTTTGGGACCATGTCGCTGGTTTTGAAGCCCTCTTGGCCTTGTTTGACAGCACCATCACCTTCCGTGCCCAATTCCAACAAAGTCGTGAATTGCTGCCACTGCTGTCCTTGCTGGTCATGGCCCCAGACAACCCACGCGCCTTGGCGTGTGTGTGCGACGCCCTGCGACGCCGCGTCAAAGGCTTGACGGGCAGCCAAGCCAACGGGCAATTGAACACCGTGTCGCTGACGCTGCCCGACCCCAGCCACTGGACCTTAGAAGGGTTGGTGAGCGCGCCTTCTGACGAAGTGCCCAATTTGGTTCAGGTGCTCAAAGAATGCCAGGACGCCGCCCTCAACCTCTCTGACAGCAGCAGCGCTTTGTATTTCACCCATTCCTTGAACACCAACAAAATTCTCGGCGCCTGATTCAGGAAACGACCATGTATTTGGGCATCACCCACGAAACGCGCTACCACTACCAGCCAGCCGTTGGCACGGCGATGCACATCGCGCACATGAAACCGCGCGACACGCAACACCAGCGACTGCTGAGCCACCAACTGAATATCCTGCCCGAAACCGAGCACAAGCAAGACGTGTTGGATGTTTTCGGCAACACCTCGCAGTATTTTTCGCTGCAAACGGTGCACCCCGAATTGGTGGTCACCGCACGCAGCGTTGTTGAAACCGACAACGGTCCAACCCCCGCACTGGAAGAAAGCCAAGCTTGGGAGTCGGTCCGAGCGCATTTTCGCTACCGCGCTGGCGTGGCGTTTGACCCGGCCAATGAGTTTGTTTTTCCCTCGCCCTATGTGCCATGGGCACCTGAATTTGCGGACTTTGCCCAACCGGAATTCCAAGCGGACAAGCCCCTGTTTCTGGCGGTGCAGGGCTTGATGCAAAAAATTCACCGTGAATTTAAATACGACCCCAAGAGCACCGAGGTCAGCACCCCCGCCCTCGAGGCCTTGCGCCAGCGCAAAGGGGTCTGCCAAGACTTTGCCCACATCATGATTGCTTGCTGCCGCAACCTGGGTCTGCCTGCGCGCTACGTCAGCGGCTATTTGCTGACCGAGCCTCCACCCGGCCAACCCCGTCTGATTGGCAACGACGCCACCCACGCTTGGGTCTCGGTCTACGACCCTCAACAAGGCCTTTGGCTGGACTTTGACCCGACCAACAACCGACTGCTCGGCGAGGACTACGTGACCGTTGCGTGGGGCCGAGATTTCGGCGACGTCTCGCCCATGCGGGGCGTCATCCACGGCGGGGCCAACCACACTTTGGAAGTCGCGGTGACCGTCGAGCCCCTGAAGATTGAGTAAGGCCGAGCTCCTTAAAATGGGGGTCCTTGTCTGAAATCACCCGACTCTTTTTTCCCTACTGACTCAAAGTCCCGCCATGAACGTCTACGAACAACTCCAATCCCTGAACATCACTTTGCCCGCCGTGGCGACGCCAGCGGCGGCCTACGTGCCTTTTGTGCGCAGTGGCAACTTGGTTTATTTGTCGGGCCACATTGCCAAAAAAGACGGCGCGGTTTGGACAGGTCAATTGGGCAAAAACACCAGCACCGAAGAAGGCAAATCGGCCGCACGTGCCGTCGCCATTGACTTGCTGGGCACCCTGCACGCGGCGGTCGGTGATTTGAATCAAATTAAGCGCATCGTCAAAGTCATGAGCTTGGTGAACTCGACGCCCGACTTCACCGAACAGCACTTGGTGACCAATGGCTGCAGCGAATTGTTGGGCCAGGTTTTTGGCGCCGCCGGCGCGCACGCCCGCAGCGCCTTTGGCGTCGCCCAAATCCCCATGGGCGCTTGCGTGGAGATTGAGTTGATTGCAGAAGTGGCCTAAAGCCACCCTCCACACCTTAGACGCCTTCAAGACGCCCCTGGGGGCGTGTTATTCCACCCGAATCAAGCGTTCGGGCTTGAAGCCCAAATCAGCCAACTTGCCCTTGCGTCCCCTGGGCGCTCGTGCATTGTTGAGCGAACGAATTTCCAAGGTTTCATCGCGCGCTTTGCCGCCTCGGCCGGTGCCTTCGATGCGGACGCTGCGGGTGTAGGCGACCGCGCCAGCCAGCCGGTCTTTGGCCTCCAAGTCGATCAACATCAGACCGCGTCCGCCTTTTTCTTGCAGCTTCAAATCAGCGAGTTCAAAGGTCAAGATACGGCCCCCCACAGAGGCGCAAGCCACATGGGTGGCGTCTTGCGCCAGAGAAGGCGTGCACAAAGTCTCGCCCTCGGCCACGGTGACAAAAGACTTGCCGCTTTTGTTTCGCGAGACCATGTTCTCGACGGTCGCCAAAAACCCATATCCGCCCGAACTCGACAGGAGCAAAGGCGTCGCCGCTGCGCCTGCAAAGTAATGCGCGGGCTGGGTGCCGGGCTCTAAGTCGATCAAGGTGGTGACCGGTTGACCATCGCCCCGTGCGCCGGGCAAAGCAGCCACTGGCACCGAGTAGACCCGGCCCAAGTTGCCGAACACCAAAAGGGTGTCGACCGTGCGGCACTCAAACGTGCCGTAAAGGCCGTCGCCGGCTTTGAAGGCAAAACTGGCGGCTTCGTGCCCATGGCCGTTGCGGGCCCGCACCCAGCCTTTTTCGGAGACCACCACCGTGACGGGTTCGTCAACAATTTTGACTTCGGCCACGGCGCGTTTTTCTTCTTGAATCAAGGTGCGACGGGGATCGGCAAACTGCTTGGCATCCGCTTCGATTTCCTTCACCATCAAACGCCGCAGGCTGTTGGGGTTGGCCAAAATGTCTTCGAGCTTGCCCTGTTCTTCAAACAATTCTTTCAGCTCTTGCTCGATCTTGATGGCTTCCAAACGCGCCAGTTGACGCAGTCGAATTTCAAGAATGTCTTCGGCCTGGCGGTCCGACAACTTGAAGCGCTCGATCAAGGCCGCCTTGGGCTCATCCGCCTGGCGAATGATGGCGATCACCTCGTCGATGTTGAGCAGCACGGTTTGCCGCCCTTCCAATATGTGGATGCGGTCGCGCACCTTGTCCAAGCGGTGCTGGCTGCGGCGGGTGATGGTGGTTTGGCGGAACTCAATCCACTCGACGAGCATTTGACGCAAGGATTTTTGCGTGGGCCGACCGTCCAACCCGATCAGGGTCAAGTTGATGGGCGCGGAGGTCTCCAGACTGGTGTGGGCGAGCAAGGTGGTGATCAGTTCCGTTTGGCTGATCTTGCTGGTTTTAGGCTCAATCACCAAACGGACCGGCGCGTCTTTGCTGGACTCGTCGCGCACCGCGTCGACCACAGCCAACACGGTGGCTTTGAGCAGGTTTTGATCGGACGACAACGCTTTTTTGCCGGCCTTGACTTTGGGGTTGGTGATTTCTTCCACCTCTTCCAAGACCTTTTGTGTGCTCACGCCGGGGGGCAGTTCGTGCACCACCAACTGCCATTGACCGCGCGCCAGTTCTTCAATTTTCCAACGCGCCCGCACTTTGACCGAGCCACGCCCCGTGCGATAAGCCTCGGCCAAGTCGTGCGCCGAGCTGATGATTTGGCCGCCGCCAGGGTAGTCGGGGCCGGGCAGCAAGGCCGCCAAATCGGCGTCGCTGAGTTGCGGGCTCTTGATCAAGGCCACGCAGGCATCGGCCACTTCACGCAGGTTGTGGCTCGGTATTTCAGTGGCCAAACCGACCGCAATGCCACTGGCGCCGTTCAACAAAGAGAAGGGCAACCGCGCAGGCAAGCGGTGTGGCTCGGTGGTCGAGCCGTCGTAGTTGGGGCCAAAGTCGACCGTGCCTTGGTCAATCTCGTCCATCAACAGGCCACTGATCTTGGCGAGGCGAACTTCGGTGTAGCGCATGGCCGCGGCGCCGTCGCCGTCGCGGCTGCCAAAGTTGCCTTGCCCGTCAACCAAGGGATAGCGCTGACTAAAGTCTTGCGCCATGCGGACCATGGCGTCGTAAGCCGCTTGGTCGCCGTGGGGGTGAAATCGCCCCAGCACATCGCCCACCACCCGGGCGCTCTTGACGGGACGCGCGGCGGTGTTCCCGCTGAAGTCCAAGCCCATGCGCGACATGGCGTACAAAATGCGGCGTTGCACCGGCTTTTGACCGTCAGTGATGTCGGGCAATGCCCGGCCCTTGACGACGCTCAGGGCATATTCGAGGTAAGCCTGCTGCGCGTAATCGGCCAGGCTCAGGCCGCCGTCGGCGCCACCAGAGGCGAGATCTAAGGTCACTTGTTCAGTCATAAGCAGTCATAAGCAGTCATTGAGTCATCGAGTCATCGAAATAGGGGCTTGTTCAAAAAATCAGCGAGGCCAACTTAAACGTCAATGTCCACGCTGTCGCCGTGCAATTCCATCAACTCTCGCCGAGCAGCGGCCTCGCCCTTGCCCATGAGCTGGGTCATCAAACCCACGGTTTGAGCGAAGCCTTGCGCGCCGAGTTGCACCGGCAACAACCGACGGGTGTCCGGGTTCAAGGTGGTGTCCCAGAGTTGCTCGGCATTCATTTCACCCAAGCCTTTGAAGCGGCTGATGCTCCAGGCGTTTTCTTTCACGCCGTCCTTGCGCAACTTGTCCAAAATAGCCGTCAGTTCGCCTTCATCCAAGGCGTAAAACTTGGCGGCAGGCTTTTTGCCGCGCGCCGGTGCGTCAATGCGGAACAAAGGCGGGCGGGCCACAAATACATGCCCTGCCTCAATGAGCTTGGGAAAGTGGCGGAAAAACAAGGTCAACAACAAGACCTGGATGTGCGAGCCATCCACATCGGCGTCGGACAAAATGCAGACTTTGCCGTAGCGCAATCCCGACAAATCGGGGCTGTCGTCTGGGCCATGCGGATCGACGCCGATGGCCACCGCAATGTCGTGGATTTCGGTGTTGGCAAACAAGCGGTCGCGCTCGACCTCCCACGTGTTCAGCACCTTGCCGCGCAAGGGCAAAATGGCTTGGCATTCTTTGTCTCGGCCCATTTTGGCGCTGCCGCCGGCCGAGTCGCCCTCAACCAAAAAAACCTCGTTGTGGGCGATGTCGCGGCTTTCACAATCGGTCAATTTGCCCGGCAACACCGCCACGCCGGAGCCTTTGCGCTTTTCCACCTTCTGGCCCGCCCGTTGGCGGGTTTGGGCGGCTTTGATGGCGAGTTCGGCCAATTTTTTGCCGTATTCCACGTGTTCGTTGAGCCACAACTCCAAGGCGGGGCGAACAAAACTTGACACCAATCGCACCGCGTCGCGGGAGTTCAAACGTTCTTTGATTTGGCCTTGAAACTGCGGGTCCAACACCTTGGCCGACAGCACATAGCTGGCGCGCGCAAACACATCTTCAGGCATCAGTTTGACGCCCTTGGGCAACAAGGAATGCAGCTCAATAAAACTTTTGACGGCATTGAACAAGCCGTCGCGCAAACCGCTGTCGTGCGTGCCTCCGGCGCTGGTGGGGATCAGGTTCACATAGCTTTCTCGCACAGGTGCGCCGTCTTCGGTGAAGGCGACGGCCCAATCGGCCCCCTCGCCCTCGGCGAAGTCGCCAGCCCCGTCGGCAAAGCCCTGGCCTTCAAACATCGGAATCACCGGGTCAGCGGGCAAGGTTTGCATCAAGTAATCGCGCAAACCGCCTTTGTAGAGCCAGGTTTGGCTGTCCTTGGTTTTTTCCACCAACAAGCTCACCGAAACGCCCGGCATCAAGACCGCTTTGGAGCGCAGCAAATGCGTCAACTCGGCCATGGGCAAAGCGGCTGACTCAAAGTATTTCGCATCGGGCCAGACCCGCACCGTCGTGCCTTGTTTGCGGTCTTGACCGGCTTGCGCCGCCCGCAAGGTCAAGGGCTCAACCAAATCGCCACCCGCAAACACCAAGTGGGCCACCTTGCCTTCGCGGTAGGACGTGGCCTCTAAGCGTTTGCCCAAGGCGTTGGTGACGCTCACGCCCACGCCGTGCAAACCCCCTGAAAAGCTGTAGGCGCCCCCTTTGCCCTTGTCAAACTTGCCTCCGGCGTGAAGCCGGGTGAACACCAATTCGATCACCGGCGCGTTTTCTTCGGGATGCAGACCAAAAGGGATGCCGCGACCATCGTCTTCGATGGTGACCGAGCCGTCGCTGTGCAAAATGACTTTGATTTTTTTGCCATGCCCCGCCAGCGCTTCGTCGGCGGCGTTGTCCAGCACTTCTTGAATGATGTGCAGGGGGTTGTCGGTGCGGGTGTACATGCCCGGCCGCTGTTTAACGGGCTCGAGTCCCTTGAGGACACGGATGGAAGATTCAGAGTAAGCAGGAGGAGTCGAGGAAGAAGATTGGGTGGCCATGGCGCGGATTGTAAGATTCAGCAACATGACCGATCCCCACCCTGCGCTCCCCGCCCTCTCGCCTTCCCGCTGGCTGGCACTTTGGGCGCATCTTCTGCCCCGGGAGCCCGCAGAAGGCCGAATTTTGGATTTGGCCTGCGGCACTGGCCGACACACCCGTTATTTGCTGGCGCAAGGCCTGAACGTCACGGCGATTGACCGTGACCCAGCGGCGCTGGCCTCGGTCAAGGCCTTGTGGACACCAGATGAAACACAAGAATGTGCCTCCGTTGCTCAGCGACTCGAGGTTTTGTCTGGCGACCTTGAAAACGGCCCCTGGCCACTCCCAGGTCGGCTTTTTTTGGGTGCCGTGGTCACGAACTACCTTTGGCGCCCTCGCTTTCATGACCTGCTCGACAACTTGGCGCCCGGCGGGGTGCTGATTTATGAAACCTTTGCGGCGGGCAACGAAACCGTCGGCCGGCCCAGCAACCCCGACTTCCTGCTGCAAAACGGCGAATTGCTGCGTTTGTGCGAAGGCCTGCGCGTAGTGGCTTTCCAAGAAGTCTTTCTGGACGATCCCGAGCGCTATGTCCAGCGGATTGTGGCCGTCAAGAGGCCGTTGTCGTTAGAATGCTCCTCAACTTCAAATTACCGTTTTAGACTGCGGACATGACCTCCCCCAACCCGCTGCTGACTGGCAGCATCGTGGCGCTTGCCACCCCCATGCTCGACGATGGCAGCGTTGATTACCCCGCCCTGCGCCGTTTGATTGATTGGCACATCGCCGAAGGCACCGACTGCATTGGCGTGGTGGGCACCACCGGCGAATCGCCCACCGTCAATGTGGAAGAGCATTGCGAAATCATCCGCGTGGCCGTCGAACAAGCCGCCCAACACGGCGAAAAACGCGTCCCCATCATGGCGGGTTGTGGTGCGAATTCGACCGCCGAGGCCATTGAGTTGGCCCAGTTCGCCAAATCCGTCGGCGCTGATTCACAGTTGCAGGTGGTCCCCTATTACAACAAGCCCACCCAAGAGGGCCAGTATCAACACTTCAAGGCGATCGCAGAGGCCACCGGCGACCTGCCCATTTTTCTGTACAACGTGCCCGGCCGCACCGTCGCCGATATGGCCCATGACACCGTCATGCGCTTGGCACAAGTGGACGGCGTCGTGGGCATTAAAGAAGCCACCGGCAACATTGAACGCGCGCAATGGCTGATTCGAGGCATCCGTGATTTGGGCTTGCAACACCGCTTTGGCATCTATTCCGGTGATGACCCGACCGCGGTGGCTTTGATGCTCTGCGGCGGTCAAGGCAACATCAGCGTGACGGCGAACGTGGCCCCCAAGTTGATGCATGCGTTGTGCGCTGCGGCCCTTCGCGGCGACGTTGAAACCGCCATGGCCATTCAGTTCAAGCTGATGCCTTTGCACAAAAACCTGTTTGTCGAGGCCAACCCCATCCCCGTCAAGTGGGCGATGACCCGCTTGGGTTTGTGTGGGGGGCACTTGCGCTTGCCCATGACCCCGCTGTCAGAGCCCTTGCACAGCGTCGTTGAAGCCGCCCTGAAAGCCTCGGGTCTCCTCTGACCCGCCCCATTCCTCCAAGGACTAATTAAGGACTGCCCTCGTGAATCTGACCCCCCTTCAAGTGCCAACCACTGCCCGACTGAGTTGGGGTGCCGTTTTGGCTTTGAGCTTTTTGACTTCGGCTTGTACCTACCTCGAAGGCGAGAAAGTCGATTACAAGAGCGCTTCCAGCCAATCTTCCGCCCCTTCGTTGGTGGTGCCCCCTGACCTGGTGCAACTCTCCACCACAGGCCGTTACGCCAACTCGACCTCCGTTTCTTTGGCCGACAGCGTGGCCACCCGTTCAGGCAAAGCCGGAACCGGTGCTGCCACAGGTCAGACAGGCCAGACCGGTCAAAAAGCCAACGCCACCGTGGCGCTAAACCCCATCGGCGACACCAAGATCATTCGGGAAGGGGACCACCGTTGGTTGAAGGTCAACCGCCCACCCGAACAAATTTGGGACCCCGTTCACGCCTTTTGGCTGGACAACGGTTTTGTCTACACCCGTGACGACCGCCTCTTGGGTTTACTGGAAACCGACTGGGCCGAAAACCGTGCCAAAGTGCCGATGGACATCATCCGCAGCACCTTGGGCTCGCTCTTGGATTCTTTGTATTCCACCGATGAGCGCGACCGTTTCATCACCCGCATTGAGCGTGACGAAGACGGTAACTCGCTGATTTTTATCAGCCACCGCGGCATGCTCGAGGTGTACAGCGACAGCCAGAAAAACAGCACGACCTGGCAGCCCCGCCCGGTTGACCCCACTTTGGAGGCCGAATTTTTGGGCCGCCTGATGGTCAAACTGAACCCCGCCTTGGCGCCCAATGGCACCACCACCGCGGACGGCAAAAAGGCCAGCATCGACGGCGCCGCGATTGCGGGCGCGAACACCACCACCTTACCGAGCAAGGCCAAGGTGGTCCAGGCCAACAACCTCAAGGTGCTGGAATTGAGCGAAAGCTTTGACCGCGCTTGGCGTCGGGTGGGCTTGACTTTGGACCGCACCGGCTTCACCGTAGAAGACCGTGACCGTGCCAAGGGCCTTTACTTTGTACGCTACGTGCCCCCAGACCCGAACCGCGCTGAACCCAACTTTTTCAGCAAGCTTTTTGGCGGCGAGAAGTCTTTGGCCCCGATCAAATACCAAATGCAGCTGATCGGCGATGCCGGCGTGACCCGTCTGACTGTCTTGAACTCAGACGGCAAACCCGACAGCTCTAAGAATGTTGATGACATTCTGAATGTGCTGCAGGCCGACTTGAAATAAACCAAACCTGGCAAGCCAACAAAAAAGCCACCCGAGGGTGGCTTTTTTGTTGGGAAAAGAAAGCTTATTTCTTTTCAGCAGCTGCGGGTTCAGCAGCAGGAGCGGCGGCAGGAGCAGCAGCAGCAGGAGCGGCAGCAGGTTCAGCAGCAGCAGGAGCGGGTGCAGCAGCGGGAGCGGGAGCAGGTGCAGGAGCGGCTTCTTCTTTTTTACCGCAGGCAGCCAAAGCAGCAGCAGCGATCACGGCGGCCAAAACGAGCGACTTGTTCATTTCAATTTCCTTAAGAGATGTTGACAAAATAAAAATTAGTGAGCCCTTTGGACAATCCGAGGACCCCGTGATAAGCACCTAAGCTAGGCAAAATACCTACGCAAAACTACTCAGAGGCGAATTATAGGCACAAATCAAAATTCAATAAAAGAGTTACCAAGTGATTTCAAGCCGCCATCGGTCGCAACCAGCCTGAGTCACACCACTCCAACACCAGTTCCTTCGCCAAGGGACTCAAAGCGGTCATTTCTTGGGGACTCAACTGCCGCACATCCGCCAATTGGCGCATCAGCTTGGCGTCTTTCCCGCCCGCCCGGAAGCCTTCGCCGTTGATGAAGAAATAATGCGCGTCATAGAGTGCTTTGGTGCGCCGATCCAACCCCACGCCACCTTCTACGTCCGCCCACTCCGGGGCCTGCTGAGGCGCATCAAACCAGATGCGCGGCTTGGGCTCGGTAAGCCATTCGCCCAACGCCAGGGCCAAAGCCTTGGGGTCTGACAACCAACGCGAAGTTACCTTTGATGCAAAGTTTTGCAAACCTGCCGGAACACCTCCAGGATGACTCAACGCTTCTTGCTTGGGGTCGCTGTAAAGCGCCGCGTTTTCTTCGCTTTCAGCCTGCTCGGCCAACCGCTGCAACAGGCCTTGGGCCAACTCACTGGCCTTGGGAGCCCGAAAACCAATGGAATACGTCATGCATTCGCCGCGGGCGATGCCGTCGTGGGCATAACGGGGGGGCAAGTAAAGCAGGTCGCCGGGCTCGAGCAAAAAGGTTTGCTCGGGCTCAAAATGGGCCAGCACCTTGAGCGGCGTGTCGTCTCGCAAAGTGAGGTCCTTTTGCTGGCCAATCCGCCATTCGCGGGTGCCATGGGCTTGCAGAAGAAAAACGTCGTAGCTGTCAAAGTGTGGGCCCACGCCACCGCCGTCGCTGGCAAAGCTGATCATCAAGTCGTCCAAACGAGCGGCTGGCAAAAAACGAAACGCTTGTAAGAGTTCGTGGGCGGCGTCCAGATGCAAGTCAACGCCTTGCACCAAGAGCGTCCAATCCGGGGTTTTAAAGGGGGGCAATTGGCGTCGCTCAAATGGCCCCGAGCGCACTTGCCAGCCCGCATCGCCCTTGATTTTTTTCACCAAACGCGACTCCACGTCTTCTTGTTCGGCCAACGCCAACAGGTCGGTGCGAGACAACAAGGCTTGAAACTGGGGAATCGCTTGGCGCACCAGCAAGGGCTTTTTTTGCCAATACTGTTTCATGAATTGCGCGGGGCTGAGGCCCCCTAAAAGGGGCAAGGCTTGTTGGATGTCCATCGTTTTTTCAGGTTAAAGGGTCAAAAAGTCGGCTTTGAAACTGCGACAATTCTCGCCCATGGACATCAACAATCAATGCGTGGTCGGCCTGACATGGGTTTTGACCGATACCTTGGGCGAAGAACTCGACGTGCTGGAAGCGCCCGTTGACTTCTTGGTGGGCGGCGACGACCTCCTCAAAATCATCGAAGAGCAGCTGCAAGGCCGTGGCCCTGGGGCCAAAGTTCAAATGCAAATTGAACCCGAGCAGGGCTTTGGCGATTACAACGACCAACTCATTTTCTTGGAGCCTCGATCGTTGTTCCCCACCGAGTTAGAAGAAGGCATGACCTTTGACGGCCATGCTTTGCCGGCCGGCGTGAATCCTGAAGCCCCGAAAGACGCGCTTTACACCGTGGCTGAAATTTACCCCGAGCACGTGGTGCTGGACGGCAACCACCCGTTGGCTGGCATTGCCCTGCGGCTCACTTTGAAGGTGGTGTCGGTGCGCGAGGCCACCTTGGAAGAGGTGGCGGCAGGGACAGCCGGCACGGGTTTTTTCAAAATTCAAAGCGCTTGAAACCCATGAACCCTGAAGTTGAAATCAAAATTTTGGACGAACGACTCCACACTTGGGGTCTGCCGAACTACCAAACGGCTTTGGCGGCCGCCATCGACTTGATCGCTTGCCTGGATGCCCCCCTAGAAATTGCCCCACAAGCCCCGGCTGTGTTGGTGCCCACGGGCTTTGCCATGCACATGAACTCGGCCGAGTTGTGCGCGGTGATCCTGCCCCGCTCGGGTTTGGGCCATAAAAAAGGCCTGGTGCTGGGCAACAGCGCTGGCTTGATCGACGCCGACTACACCGCGCAGTGTTTCATCAGCGTGTGGAACCGCAACCCAGCGGGTTCGGGCGAATCCATCGTCATCAACCCCGGCGAGCGCATCGCGCAAATGTTGTTCTTGCCCGTGGTTCGCCCTCGGTTTCAAGTGGTGAGCGCCTTCAGCGCCAGCAGCGAACGCGGTGAAGGCGGTTTCGGCTCCACCGGGGTGGCGTCAAAGACCTAAGCTGCTTTGAGGGGGTCCAAACGCCTGGCCAACTCGGCGACCAATTGGCGCGCCAATAACAATTTTGAAGCGCGGGGCAATTCGGTCACGCCCTGCGCATCGACCAAGATCAACTGGTTGTCGTCGCGGCCAAAAGCGGTCGGCCCAATGTTGCCCACCAACAGCGGCACCCCTTTGCGGGCCCGCTTGTGTTGGGCGTTGGCCACCAGGTCTTGGCTCTCAGCGGCAAAGCCCACGCAATAAAGTTCGCCCGCTTGGGCCCTGGCCGATTGCGCTGCGGACTTAAGAATGTCGGGGTTTTCTACAAAGTGCAGATCGGGCACTTCGCCGCTGCCGTCTTTTTTGATTTTTTGCTGGCTGGCCGAGGCGGGGCGCCAATCGGCCACTGCGGCGGTGGCGATTAAGACCGTTGCCCAAGGCAGGGCTTGCTGGGTCGCGGCCATCATGTCTTGCGCCGAGACCACGTCCACCCGTTGCACGCCATGCGGGGTGGGCAGTTGCACCGGGCCTGCAATCAGCAGCACTTCAGCGCCCGCCTCTTGCGCGGCCCGGGCAATGGCAAAACCCATCTTGCCGGAAGAATGGTTGGTGATGCCGCGCACGGGGTCTATCGCCTCGAAGGTGGGGCCTGCCGTCACCAAGACTTTGCGCCCAGTCAGGCGCTTGGGTTGGAAGTGGGCAATGAGTTCGGTCACGATGTCGGCCGGCTCCAGCATGCGCCCATCGCCGGTTTCGCCGCAGGCTTGGTCGCCGGTTCCCACGCCCAGCACCACGGCGCCGTCGGCAGCGACCTGGTCGAGGTTGCGTTGGGTGGCGGGATGGGACCACATTTCTCGGTTCATGGCGGGCGACAGCAGCAAGGGGGTGGACTCGAGCGGTCTGGCCAAACACAACAGACTCAGCAACTCGTCCGCACGACCCTGGGCCAGCTTGGCGATGAAATCGGCACTGCAAGGGGCAATCAACACCGCATCGGCCTCTCGGCTCAAATGAATGTGGGCCATGTTGTTGTCAGGACGCGCATCCCATTGCGAGGTGAAAACCGGCCGACCCGACAAAGCTTGCATCGTGACTTCGGTGATGAAATGGGTCGCGGCCTCGGTCATCACCACTTGAACGGTGGCGCCTTCGCGTTGCAAGTCCCGACACAACTGCGCGGCCTTGTAGCAGGCCACCCCGCCCGTCAGACCCAGCACAATGTGTTTGCCCTGTAAATCAAAAGTGTTCATGCGGTCGAAGATTACCCGAAAAGCAGGCTCGCTTGGCCGTTGACCCCCTTTGTCCCCCTTTATAATCTCCGTTTACCACCTCCAGGGAACTTCAGAGTCCCTCCAGACATGACCAAATTTGTCTTCGTCACAGGCGGTGTGGTGTCCTCCCTGGGCAAGGGAATCGCCTCAGCCAGCCTCGCAGCGCTTCTTGAATCGCGGGGCCTTAAAGTCACTCTCATCAAGCTGGATCCCTACATCAACGTCGATCCCGGGACGATGTCGCCGTTCCAGCACGGCGAGGTTTTCGTCACCGACGACGGCGCTGAAACCGACCTGGACTTGGGCCACTACGAGCGTTTCATTGAAACGCGCATGAAAAAAACCAACAACTTCACCACGGGCCGGATTTACCAGTCGGTGCTGGAAAAAGAACGGCGCGGCGACTACTTGGGCAAAACGGTCCAGGTCATCCCCCATGTCACCAACGAAATCCAAGAGTTCATCAAGCGCGGCGCCGGGATTGGCACGCCCGATGCGGTGGACGTGGCGATTGTCGAAGTGGGCGGCACCGTGGGTGACATCGAGTCCCTGCCCTTCTTGGAAGCGGCGCGCCAAATGAGCCTGCGCATGGGCCCCAACAACGCGGCCTTTGTGCACCTGACCTACGTACCCTGGATTGCCGCCGCCGGCGAACTCAAAACCAAGCCCACCCAACACACCGTGCAAAAACTGCGCGAAATCGGCATTCAAGCCGACGCCTTGTTGTGCCGTGCTGACCGCCGAGTCCCCGAAGACGAGCGCGCCAAAATTTCCTTGTTCACCAACGTGCCCGAGTGGGGCGTGATTTCCATGTGGGACGTGGACACCATCTACAAAGTGCCACGCATGTTGCACGAGCAAGGTTTGGACGGTTTGATTTGTGAAAAATTGCGCCTCTCCACCCCGCCCACCAACCTCAAGCGTTGGGACGATTTGGTTTATGAAACCGAGAACCCCCAGGGCGACGTTCGGATTGCGATGGTGGGCAAATATGTCGACCTCTCCGACAGCTACAAATCGCTGAACGAAGCCCTGCGTCACGCCGGCATGCACAACCACGTGCGGGTCAAGATCGAGTACTTGGATTCCGAGACCATTGAGACCGCACAGCAGGCCCAAGATTTGGCCCAATACGACGCCATTTTGGTGCCTGGCGGTTTTGGCAAACGGGGCGTTGAGGGCAAAATTCTGGCGGCTCAATTTGCCCGCGAAAACAAAATGCCTTACCTGGGCATTTGCTTGGGCATGCAGGTCGCCACCATCGAGTATGCGCGCCACGTGGCCGGCCTGACCAACGCCAACAGCACCGAGTTTGAGCCCGAAACACCCCACCCCGTGATCGCCTTGATCACCGAGTGGAAGGACGCCGACGGCAGCATCAAAACCCGGGACGCCAATTCCGACCTGGGCGGCACGATGCGCTTGGGCGCCCAAAGCTCAGACGTTGCCCCTGGCAGTTTGGCCCACCAAATTTATGGCGACGTCGTCACCGAACGTCACCGTCACCGCTACGAAGCCAACGTGCATTACCTTGACCAACTGCGCGACGCTGGCTTGGTGATTTCAGCCCTGACCCAACGCGAGCAGTTGACTGAAATTGTCGAGCTGCCCGCCTCGGTCCACCCTTGGTTTGTGGGCGTGCAATTCCACCCAGAATTCAAATCAACGCCTTGGGCAGGCCACCCTTTGTTCAACGCGTTTGTGGCGGCGGCTCTGGCCCATAAAAAAGCCCAAACCAGCGCCCCAAAAGGGGAAGCCCCATGAAACTGTGCAACTTTGAAGTCGGCCTCGACCAACCCTTTTTCCTGATTGCGGGAACCTGCTCCATCGAGGGCCTGCAAATGTCACTGGACGTCGCGGGGCAACTCAAAGAAGCATGCACCGCATTGGGCATCCCTTTGATCTACAAAGGTTCTTTCGACAAAGCCAACCGCTCTTCCGGCAGCAGTCAGCGCGGCGTGGGCCTTGATGCGGGCTTGAAAATTTTGGACGAAGTGCGCCGACAACTGCAATTGCCCGTGCTCACCGACGTGCATGAGGCTGACCAAGTGGGCGATGTGGCCGCCGTGGTCGATGTGCTGCAAACCCCTGCCTTTTTGTGCCGCCAAACCGATTTCATTCGGGCGGTGGCGCAATCGGGCAAACCCGTCAACATCAAGAAGGGGCAATTTCTCGCCCCTTGGGACATGAAAAACGTCATCGACAAAGCCCGCGCCGCAGCCCGCGAAGCAGGTTTGTCTGAAGACCGCTTTTTGGCCTGCGAACGCGGCGTGAGTTTTGGCTACAACAACCTCGTGGCCGACATGAGCAGCTTGGCCGAGATGCGCAAGTCCGGCGCGCCTGTGGTTTTTGACGTCACCCACTCGGTGCAAAAACCCGGCGGCTTGGGCGCCGTCAGTGGCGGTGCCCGCGAGATGGTGCCGGTGCTGGCACGCGCCGGCGTGGGCGCTGGCGTGGCGGGCCTCTTCATGGAAACCCACCCGACACCGGCACAAGCGTGGTCCGACGGACCCAACGCCGTGCCCCTGAAACACATGAAGGCCTTGCTGGAGACGTTGGTGGCCTTGGACCAAGTGGTCAAAAGCCAGCCATTGCTAGAAAACGATTTTGAGTGACTTTGAACTGAGAAAGTAGAAAACATGAGCGCTATTGTTGACATCGTCGGACGTGAAATTTTGGACAGCCGTGGCAACCCCACGGTGGAATGTGATGTGTTGCTGGAGTCCGGCGTGATGGGCCGCGCCGCCGTGCCTTCTGGGGCATCCACCGGCAGCCGCGAAGCCATTGAACTCCGCGACGGTGACAAAAAACGCTATTTGGGCAAGGGCGTGTTGAAGGCCGTCGAGCACATCAACACCGAAATTTCTGAGGCCGTCTTGGGCTTGGACGCGTCTGAGCAAGCCTTCTTGGACAAAACCTTGATCGACCTCGACGGCACCGACAACAAGAGCCGTTTGGGCGCCAATGCCATGTTGGCCGTCTCAATGGCCGTGGCCCGTGCAGCGGCTGAAGAAGCCGGTTTGCCCTTGTACCGCTACTTTGGCGGCATGGGCGCTTGCCAATTGCCTGTTCCCATGATGAACGTCATCAACGGCGGCGCGCACGCCAACAACAGCTTGGACTTGCAAGAGTTCATGATCATCCCCTTGGGCGCCCCCACCTTTCGCGAAGCCCTGCGTTGGGGTGCTGAAGTGTTCCACGCCTTGAAAGCCATTTTGCATGACCAACACATCAGCACGGCCGTGGGTGACGAAGGCGGTTTTGCACCGAGTGTGGACAGCCACGAAGCGGCCATTCAACTGATCTTGCAAGCCATCGACAAAGCCGGTTATGTGGCCGGTGAACAAATTGCATTGGGCTTGGACTGCGCGGCCAGCGAGTTCTACAAAGACGGCAAATATGTGTTGGAAGGCGAAGGCGGCATCGCCCTGAGCGCCGAACAGTGGACCGATATGTTGGCCACTTGGGTCGACAAATACCCCATCATCAGCATCGAAGACGGCATGGCCGAAGGCGACTGGGACGGCTGGAAACACCTGACCGAGCGCTTGGGCCAAAAGGTCCAAATCGTCGGTGACGACCTCTTTGTGACCAATACCAAGATCTTGAAAGAAGGCATCCAAAAAGGCATCGCCAATTCAATTCTGATCAAGATCAACCAAATTGGCACCTTGACCGAAACCTTCGCTGCCATCGAAATGGCCAAGCGCGCTGGCTACACCGCGGTGATCTCGCACCGCTCGGGCGAAACCGAAGATTCGACCATTTCAGACATCGCCGTGGGCTTGAATGCCGGTCAAATTAAAACCGGTTCTTTGTCCCGCTCAGACCGCATGGCCAAGTACAACCAACTGTTGCGCATCGAAGAAGACCTGGGCGATGTGGCCGAGTACCCTGGCCGCGCCGCCTTCTACAATTTGCGCTGAATTTGCGTTAATCTTTAGGGCATGCTGAATACCACCGCGGGTCGACTGACGTTGCTGCTGCTGGTCCTGTTGGGCCTGCTGCAGGCTCAGCTTTGGTTTGGCCGCGGCAGCATACCCAACGTGGCGTCTTTGCAGCACAAAATTGAACTGCAAAAAGCCCAAAATGCCGAAGCCTTGCGTGAAAACACCCGCTTGGTGTCTGAAGTCACCGACCTCAAAGAAGGCTTGGACCGTGTCGAGCAGCGGGCTCGGCTGGAATTGGGCATGGTCAAGCCCAACGAAATCTTTGTGCAGCTGACGCGCTGATCAACGAAGATTTTTTCGTTTACTGCACCGTATTCGAGCCGCTGACCCACTCGGCTTTGGGGGCAAAGAGTCCCGCCGCATCGACGACATCAAACGCATATTGCTGACCGCAAAACTCACAAGTGACTTCGATTTTTTCGCGTTCAGCCAAAATGCTCTCGGCTTCTTCTTGACCCAAGCCTTGGA
>CAILKX010000035.1 GCA_903834975.1 uncultured Curvibacter sp. | reverse complement strand
TTTTGGGCTTTATTTGGGGCTTTATTTTGGGCTTTATTTAGTAGGCGACCGGAATGGGGTCCAACGCCCGCCAAATGTACCAAGTGGCGACACTGCAATAAGGCGCCCAAGCCGCTGCCACCTCGCGGGCGTCGCTGCGGCTGACGGGTTCGCCAGAAAAGTAATTTTGGCTGATGCCGTTGATCAAACCAATGTCATCCAGGGGCAGCACATTGGGGCGCATCAGGTGAAAGATCAAAAACATTTCGGCCGTCCAGCGGCCAATGCCGCGGATGGCCGTCAACTCGGCGATGATGGCCTCGTCGTCCATCTCGTCCCAGTTTTTGACGTGGACCGCGCCGTCGTTGAAGTGAATGGCGAGGTCCACCAAATACTCCACTTTTCGGGCACTCAAACCCGCCGCGCGCATGTCGTCGACCTTGAGCTTCAAGACCTGGGCGGGCACAAACTTTTTGGGCAAGACCACGACCCGGTCCCAAACCGCTTGCGCCGCTTTGACCGAAATTTGTTGCCCCACAATGCTGCGCGCCAAGGTGGTGAACGCATCGCCCCGGGTTTCCAAAGTCAGGTCGTCGAATTGGGGAATGAGCCGCTTCATGACGCGGTCTTTTTTGACCAGGTGCTTGCAGGCCTCTTCCCAATAATGAGGTGCTTTGGTGACTTGCGGCGCTTTGCTCATGGCACGGCCTCCCAAGTGGTGCCGCTGGGGCTGTCTTTCAGGGCAATGCCTTGGGCCAATAAGCCTTGCCGAATGCGGTCGGCTTCGGCAAAGTTTTTGTCTTTTTTGGCTTGCGTTCGCAGGTCAATTTGGGCTTGAATCTCGGTGGGAGACAAGCCGGCGGCAGCTTCGCGGCCCTCTGCCTCGGTTGAAGACCCGGGGGCATTCAACAGCCCTTGCAAGTAAGCGCGCGGATCGGACTGCAAGAGCCCCAAGCAGGCGCCCAACGCCTTGAGCAAGGTTCTGAGTGACGTCGCGGCGGTTGCGTCTTGGGCTTTGTCTGTGTTGGCTTTGTCTGCGTTGGCTTTGTTAATTTCGCTCGCCAGGTCAAACAGCACGGCCACGGCTTCGGGGGTGGCGAAGTCTTCGTCCATGGCGGCCTTGAAGCGGGCGGCGAAGGGGTGGCTCCAATCGATGCTGGCCACCTTAGCCTCCCCCACCGGGCCGGTGTCCAGCGCCGTGTAAAGCCGGCGCAGCGACTGACGGGCGTCTTTCAAATGCACATCGCTGTAATTCAGCGGGCTGCGGTAATGCGCGCGCACCACAAAGAAGCGAATGGTTTCGGCGTCAAAGCTTTTCAGCACATCGCGGATGGTGAAAAAATTGCCCAAACTTTTGGACATTTTTTCGTTGTCCACATTGATAAAACCGTTGTGCATCCAAGTGTTCACAAAGGTTTGGCCATTGGCGCCTTCGCTTTGGGCAATTTCGGTTTCGTGGTGCGGAAACTGCAGGTCGGCGCCGCCGCCGTGAATGTCCAGCGTTTTACCGAGCAATTCGCAGGCCATGGCCGAGCACTCAATGTGCCAGCCGGGGCGCCCCGGGCCAAACACGCTGGGCCATTTGGCGTCGTCGGGTTCTTCGGGTTTGGCGCTCTTCCAGAGCACGGGGTCGAGCGGGTCTTGTTTGCCTTCGCTCACCGCCACGCGCTCACCAGCGCGCAAATCATCGAGCGATTTGCCGCTCAGTTGCCCGTAGTTGGGAAAGTGCCGGATCGACAAATTCACGTCACTGGCGTGTTCACCGCCCGCACCGGCACCGCTGTTCGAGCGATAGGCCAAACCCTTTTGTTCCAAAGTTTGGATCATGTTCAGCATCGCGGGCACATGGTCGGTGGCGCGGGGCTCAAAGCTGGGGCGCTCGATGTTGAGGGCGTCAAAGTCTTGGTGCATGGCGTCGATCATGCGACTGGTCAGGGCGCGAATGCTCTCACCGTTTTCCAAAGCACGGCGAATGATCTTGTCGTCAATGTCGGTGATGTTGCGAACATAAGTCACCTTGTATCCAGAAACTTGGAGCCAGCGTTGCACCACATCGAATGCCACGTTGGCGCGGGCATGACCGATGTGGCAGTAATCGTAAACCGTCAAACCGCAAACATACAGTCGGACATGGCCTGGCTCAATAGGCGTAAACACCTGCAATTGGCGGGCCAGTGTGTTGTAGATGCGCAAACTCAAAAACCCCTCGGATACAATGATTTCAGTATAGCTTGCCCATGAAATTCGCCTCCTCTTTTCTCCCTTCCAAGGCCTGTGCATGGGTGTTGTGGGCCTGTGCTTGGGCAACCGCTTTTGGCCTCAATGCCCCCTGCGCTTTCGCCGACAACGGCGTCAATCATTACGGCGAAGTCATGCAGGCCATGAACTCAGGCAAACTGAGCCAAGCCCAGGCGCTGGCCGACGCCTACATCAGCAGCAACCCGCGCGATCCCCAAATGCGGGTGCTGAAGGCCGAAGTGCTGTCCCTGCAGGGGCAAACGGTAGAGGCCATTTCGCTGCTTGAAACCCTCCGCGCCGAATACCCCGAACTGCCCGAGCCTTACAACAACCTGGCCGCTTTGTACGCCAAGCAGGGGGCTTACGACAAAGCCCGGGCGGCCTTGGAGATGGCCATCAAAGCCAATCCGCGCTACCTCACCGCCATTGAAAACTTGGGCGACGTTTACGCCAAGTTGGCCAGCGAGCAGTACGCCCAGGCCCTGGCCTTGAACCCGGCCAGCCTCTCCCTGCCGGTCAAAATGGACCGCTTGTCTCAGGTGTTTGAAAACGCCTCCAATGCCGCCGTTTCCATCGACGGCACCAACCCACCGGACTTGGCCAACGAGCCCGTGGTGAAGGCCCTGCAAGCTTGGGCCAAAGCCTGGTCCTTGCGCGACATGCCAGCGTATCTGGCCAGCTATGCCCCCGACTTCCAGCCTGCCAAGCAACAAGCCTTCGACCAATGGCGCACCGAGCGTTACCAACGCATCACGTCCCGAAAGCGGATCCAGGTCGGCCTGAAAGACCTGCGCATTCAGTACCCAACCGACCACACCGCGGTGGCCACTTTCCTCGAAACCTACCAAGCCGACGGGCTGTCTTTAACCCATCAAAAAGTGATGGAATTGAAACGCATTGACAATCGCTGGTTGATTGTCCGAGAGTCTGCTGACGAGTAATGCCCATGTCTTTTATCTCTTTTTTTTCTTTTTTACCCCGTTCATTTTTTCGTTCTCAGGTTTCGGCACTCGGCCTGATCGGCGTCTTGGTGCTCAGCGGGGTGGCGGTCACGTCGGCCCAGGCCGAAGAGGTGCGTGTCAAGCTCGTCACCAGTGAAGGCGACATCGTGTTGGCCTTGGAGCCTGACAAAGCCCCCAAAACGGTGGCTAATTTTGTCAAATACGTCAAAGAAGGCACTTACAACGGCACCGTGTTTCACCGCGTCATCAACGGCTTCATGATCCAAGGCGGCGGCTATACCGCTGACCTGAAAGAAAAGCCCACGCGCGCGCCCATTTCTTTGGAAACCAGCCCTGATTTGAAAAACGAGCGCGGCACGATAGCCATGGCCAGAACCATGGCCGCCAACTCGGCCACCAGCCAGTTTTTCATCAACGTGGCCGACAATACCAGCCTTGATACCACCAACCCCAACGCCAACGGCTATGCGGTGTTCGGCCGTGTATTGAGCGGCATGGACGTGGTCGATAAAATCAAAACCGTCCCCACCACGCGCCGCAACCCCTTTCAAGATGTCCCGGTGACGCCTGTGGTGATCGTCAGTGCCAGTTTGATTCACTAACTTGAACCCCATTTACCTCGTTTACGAACCCAAGGAAACACCATGAGCAACCCACAAGTTGAAATCCACGTCGCCGGCGTCGGCGTCATCACCGTTGAGTTGGATGCTGAAAAAGCACCCAAAACCGTTGAAAACTTTTTGAAGTACGTCAAAAAAGGCCATTACAACGGCACCGTCTTCCACCGCGTCATTGAAAACTTCATGATCCAAGGCGGCGGTTTTGAGCCCGGCATGAAACAACGCCCCACCGCCGCGCCCATCGACAACGAAGCCAACAACGGCCTCAAAAACGACCACTACACCATCGCCATGGCCCGCACCAGCGCGCCCCATTCGGCATCGGCGCAGTTCTTCATCAACACCACCGACAACGACTTTTTGAACCACACCTCGCCCACCGCGAATGGCTGGGGCTATGCCGTGTTTGGTCAAGTGGTGGCCGGTCAAGACGTGGTGGACGACATCAATGTCGTCAAAACCGGCCGCAAAGGCATGTTTGACGATGTGCCGAAAGAAGACGTGGTGATTGAAAAAGTGGTCCTCGTCGGTGACGATGCAGCCGACTCGGAAGACGCTTCGGAATAATGCCCCCGCACCTGCTTCAAGCGCCGGCGACTTGGCAGGCGGTGGCTTTCATCTCCGACCTGCACTTGCAAGCCTCGCTTGAAAAAACGGTTCAGGGCTTCGCCCACTTCTTGCAAAACAACACCGCTGATGCGGTGTTTTTGTTGGGCGATGTGTTTGAGGTGTGGGTGGGTGATGACTCGGCAGAGAGCGGGTTTCCCGCTGAGGCGCTCGCCCTGCTCAAGGCCGCAGCAGCGCGCCAGCCGCTTTTCTTGATGGTCGGCAACCGCGATTTTTTGTTAAGCCCCCAATTGCTCGCCTCGTTGGGCATCACGTGGCTCGATGACCCGACGGTGTTGGCGTTTGGCGGCGAACGCTTTTTGTTGAGCCACGGCGATGCGCTGTGCCTGGACGATCTGCCTTACCAAAAATTTCGGCAAATGGTGCGCGACCCAAAGTGGCAAGCCGCCGTGCTGAGCCAGCCCTTGGCAGACCGATTGGCGCTGGCGAAAAACATCCGCGAGCAGAGCATGGGCGTTAAAACCGCCAACGCACAAAACCAGCCCGACTGGATCGACCTCAACGCCAACGCCGTTCTGGCCGCTTTGAGTGAGGCCGATTGCACCACGCTGATCCACGGCCACACCCACGCCCCCCAATGCCATGCCCTTGGCCGCAACGCCGCCGGCCAGGCCTTGACCCGTGAGGTACTGAGTGATTGGGACTTGGACGATGCCCATCCCCGTGCCGAGGTGTTCAGCTTGACTTTGGTCGCCTCCGCCGAAGCGCCCCATTCAATCCAGCGCGTGATGCGCTCGAGGCAGCGCCTTTAATTGCCTGCCTTCGGATGTTCTTTGACGTCGGCCTTGGCGGCGGCATTCAACTCCCAAACAATGTTAGAAAACGACAAATTCAAAGCCGCGTAAACATCGTGGGCTTTGGGGTCCGCGTTGTCGCCCATGAGCTCGACGCTGGCGGTAGCGAAATCCACCAAGGGCACGCCTTCGACGGTCAAGCGCTGAATGCCCGCCACCCGCTTGGCCTCATAAAAAGTGCCCGATGCATCCAACACGACGCGGCTGTCATAGCCGGCTTGCTTGGCGGAAAGAGCAGGCAAAGCGGCGCAGACTTCGAGTGAGATGCCGGCCACCAAGAGTTGATGACGGCCCGTGGCTTTCACGGCAGCGACCACGTTCGGGTCGTCCCAGGCATTGATGGTGGTGCGTTTGATGACCTTGAGGTTGGGTAATTCCGATGAAATTTCGGGCAGCACAGGGCCCCACAAATTGCCAGGTCCAACGGCCGTCACGATGATGGGCACATTCAACAACTTGGCCACTTTGACCAAAGCCCCCACGTTGCGAGACAAGTCGGCGGTTGGAATGTCACGCACCCCGCTCAACAAACCCACCTGTTCGTCGACCAACAACAACACCGTGTCGCTGCGCTTCAACATGACGCTGTGGGGTACAAGAGCCGATTGCGCCAGGGCCTCTCCACTGGCGCCCAAGGCCATGGATAAGACGGCGGTCACACCGCCGAGTTGGAGGGTTTGGGAGAGGGTTTTGAGGTTCATGACCAGTTTCTTTCGAGTGGGTTTAAAAGCCTCTCGATTGTCAGAACCTTCGCTTTAAAAGTCTGTTTGCAATTGCAACAGAAAACCAGCGTTTGCTTACCTTTGCCCCATGACCGCACCGGCAAACAGGTCTTTTAAGTGGCGCGGTTGGGAGCGCCAGTATTGCGGTGGCACTTCGACTTGAGCACCCAACTCGGCGGCGGCGTGCCAAGGCCAGCGCGGGTCGTAGAGCATGCCACGGGCCAAGGCCACCATATCGGCCTCGCCCTTGGCCAACACGTCTTCGGCCTGTTGGGGCTCGGTCAGCAAACCCACGGCCATGGTGGGCAGGCCGACCTCACGCTTCAAATGCGCGGCCAAATCGACTTGGTAGCCGGGGCCCAACGGAATCTTTTGCAAGGGCGAAACACCCGCACTCGACACATGCAAAAAGGAAGCCCCGCGGGTTTTCAGGGCCAAACCGAATTCGGTGGTTTGCGCCAAGTCCAAACCGCCTTCCACCCAATCGGTGGCCGACAAGCGCACGCCCACCGGCGTGCTTTCGGGCAACGCGGCGCGCACGGCGTCAAAGACCTCCAAGGGGAAG
>CAILKX010000034.1 GCA_903834975.1 uncultured Curvibacter sp. | reverse complement strand
GCGTGAAACCGCTGAAGGCCATGGCAAGGCCAGCGCGGGGGCGGCCTCGGCTTTGCGGAATGTGCTCAAAGAACACGGCAAATTAATTGACGCCGCGATGGAGCATCAAGTCCACACCGCCTTGATTGCGGCCGGTGAACTTGAGGGATGGCAGCGCTGGAGCGCGGATCAAGTGCGCGAAGCCTTGGTCCAACGCGCCGAAGCTTTGATCAACCGACCCGAGGGCCAAGTCTTGGGTGGACGCAAAATGCAAGAAACCCTGCGGGGTTTGCGTGAGCAGTGGAAGCAAACCGACCAAGGGGGTGCGCCCAACCATGCTTTGTGGAAGCGTTTCGACGAAGCCTGTAACCAAGCCCACAAAGTGGTTGAAGTTTGGCTGGAAAAAATAAAAACCGAGGCGGTGGAACAAAAGGCCAAACGACTCGCCCTCATCGAGGAATTAACAGCGTGGTCGGCGGCGCAACAACAAGCCGTTTCGACGGACTGGAAGTCAGTCAACCGAAGCCTGCACCAATTTGTGGAGCGTTGGCGAGAAGCCGGTCACTTGAGCGAAAAAGCCTTCGCCGAAATGCAAGGCTTGTGGAAAGAGGCCTTTGCGGTAGCGGTTGCCCCCATGGAGGCGGCGCAAAAAGCCAGTGTGGCGCTGCGCCATGCCTTGATCGAAGAGGCCAAGGTCTTGGGCACTTCTGCGAACCTGCGCGTCGACGCCGTGCGCGCCTTGCAGCAACGTTGGACCGCGGAGGCGCAAAGCGTGCCCCTGGACCGCAAGTTTGAACAGAAGTTGTGGGATGCCTTCAGAAAGCCAATTGACGAGGCCTTTAACCGCAAAACAACGGAACGCGAAAAGGCCGTGACCGCCTTGAGCGAGCTTGACCGCAGGGTGTTGGACGCGGCCAAAGCCGTCGAAGCCGCCAACGCATCCGGCGATGCCCAAAAAATTCGCGCGGCCTTGTCCCAATTGGAAGCCGCGATTCGTGGACAAGCACAAGCCCAAACACAAGCCCAAGCCCAAACACAAGCCGCAGAAACCACAACGCCTTCCCCCGATTCAACCGCTGAATCCAAAGCAGAATCCAACCCAGAGTCAACTCAAGAAATCGCGCCTGAAATGGCGCCTGAAATGGCCCCTGAAACAGCACCCGAAACAGCCACTACGGAAACGCCATTGGCCGCCCCGGCATCGGTGCCTGTGGCTCGCCCCCGCCCGGTTGTCGCCGTGCGGGGTGACGATCGACCTGGCATGAAGAAAACCGAGGCGGCCCCAGCGGGTCGTCCAGGCCGTCCAGGTGAACGACGTGACGGCGGACGTGACAACTTCCGAAACGAGGGGCGGCCCGGCGGTCGCGATGCAGCCCGTGGTCCGCGTGAAGACCGCGGTCCTCGCTTGGGAGACGCGGCTTTCCGCGCGCAACGCGACGCGATGGAGCAGGCCCAATTGGCGCTGCGCAAGTTGGCGGCGCAAGCCCATGGCGAGGCCTTGACTCAACTCCTCACCGCCTGGGAAAAGCGCGATCCAGAGGCCCTGCCATCGGCTCAAACCTTGGGCGGTAAAGTCAACGCTGCTGCCCGCACCCGCTGGCTGCAAGCCTTGAGCGCACCGGTCAAAGCGGATGCTGCGAACCAAGTCAGCACCGCCTTGTTGCGCTTGGAAATGGCCGCTGAAGTCCCCACGCCTGCCGAGCATTTGAGCGACCGCCGGCTCCTTCAATTGCAACTCTTGACCCGCCGAAACGATCCCGCGCCCGCTCAAACTTGGAGCGAAGACGCGGCCATGGTGCTGCAAGGTCCGTCCGATGCGGCCACCGCCAAGCGCTTGCAAAATGCGCTAAAGGCACTGCTGCGCTGAGGTCACGGCCCAACAAAAAGGCCACCAGAGCAAATGCTCAGGTGGCCTTTTTGTTGATGGCGGACTGGAATTTAGACGCGCTTTCGGTATTCGCCGGTGCGGGTGTCGATTTCGATTCGGTCACCTTGTGAGACGAACAAAGGCACGGGGACTTCGAAGCCCGTGGCGATCTTGGCAGGCTTCATAACCTTGCCGGAGGTGTCGCCCTTGACGGCAGGTTCGGTCCAGGTGATTTCGCGTTCGACGCTGGTGGGCAATTCGACCGAAATGGCCTTGCCGTCATAGAACACCACTTCAACGGCCATGCCGTCTTCGAGGTAATTCAACGAATCGCCCATGTTTTCAGCTTCCACTTCGTATTGGTTGTAATCACCGTCCATGCAAACGTACATGGGGTCAGCAAAGTAGGAGTAGGTGCATTCTTTTTTGTCCAGAATGACTTGGTCCATTTTGTCGTCGGCCTTGAAAACCACTTCGGTGCCGAAGTTGGCAATCAGACTTTTGAGCTTCATGCGCACCGTGGCCGAGTTGCGGCCGCCGCGGCTGTATTCGGTTTTCAAGACGACCATCGGGTCTTTGCCGTGCATGATGACGTTGCCGGCGCGAATTTCTTGAGCGATTTTCATAAAAAGGATGGGCCGATTGAAGGCCAGTGCAGGGTTTGAGGCAAAGCCTAGGATTTTAGCTTGTTTTTGGCGGCTTGGCGGTTGTTCGCTCGGAGCAGAAATGCAACAACTGGTCGACGAGGTCGGTTTGGCCACTACAAAGCGATCGTGCTCGGGTCACTGCGGCAGTCCATTTTTGACGTTCCTCAGCTGAAAAGCAGGCGATCAAATCAGCCTGAGTGGGCTCATTGGGCGCCAAGCCATTCCACCAAAGGTGGGCCTGCCGAAGCGAGGGCGGGGCTTGCAACCAATCTAAAAACGCATTCAACTTGTCAACGTGCGCGCCATCCGATTGGGGGTAAATTTGCCAAATAAAGGGTTTGTTGGCGAACAACGCACTGACCAAGGAATCCTCCCCCCGGACGAAGTTCAAGTCGCATTGGGCTAAACGTTGGTCAAACGCGACTTGCGATTCGTTGGGGAAGAAATCAAGGCGGAGAGAAGGCTGGCCATTGGAGCCGGCCAGCGCTCGGTGTACCGCCTCCGCAGCGCGGCCCGGGGCAATGTGCAGCGTTGTCTGTTGGCCCATGCCACCGGCTTGTAAAAACGCCAACCAAACCGGCAGTGCAGGGGGTTCATAGCAGAAGAGGCTGATGTGGAAATCTGAGCCCCTCACCTTCGAAAGCATTGAGCGCTCTGGAGTTGCCCTTGAATGCGGCCTTGAATCCGCACTGAAATCGGTCCCAAGGTTCTCGTGGGGCGACTCGCTTGAAATCGTCGTTGATGTGGAGGGCCTTGTCGGTGTTGTGACCGCCTGGGGACTCAAGCGGTGGATTAATCCGCCCGTTTTGTCGGTAAACCCCGGGTAAAAAAACCACTTGGTTTGGCCCTTGCCAGGCCCGCTCATGACCGGTGAGGCCAGGCCGTGGCAACGTTCGACATAAGCCTCGGCCGACAAATACTCCAAGTTGATCCAAACCGGAAAAGCCTGTTCGTTCTCACGGCCCTGTTCAGCGCAGTGCTGCACCCAGGCCATCGGGGGCTCGCAGCCAAAAGCCTCTAACAAGACATCGCCAGGTGGCCCAGCGGGCGACGTTGGGCATTCTTCCCAACCCAGGACCCGAACTCGAGGATGGCCCTGGGGCGCCATCCAGTCCAGCGCACTGGCATCGCCCTGAATCCACAATCGCACCGACTCACCGCGATTCGCCAAAGCTTCCGACAAGCGCCAGGTGACGCCCAAGTCGCCGTGGTTGTCAATGATGTCGCAAAAAATATCCCAAAGCATTGAATGAGCCAAAATAGAGTGAGATGACCAACGAAGATTTGCCCCAGCCAACGTCCATGGCCGACCCCCAGCGGGAAGCCACGACCGACCTCAAGCAGAACCCCAAACCGGAGCCGATTGAGGCCGCGGAGGCAGAAGGGGTGACGGTACACGGCGCTGAGTTGCTGGCACAAGTCGCCGCCTTGCCCAGTTTGCCCGGCGTTTACCGTTATTTTGACGCCAATGACCAACTGCTCTATGTTGGCAAGGCCATTCATTTAAAAAAGCGGGTTTCCAGCTATTTTCAAAAGCAGCATGGGGGCACCCGCATCGGGCACATGGTGCGCAAAATTGTGCGCCTCGACACGACCGTGGTGCGTTCAGAGGCCGAGGCCTTGTTGTTGGAAAACAACCTCATCAAAACCCAAAATCCCAAATACAACATTTTGTTTCGGGACGACAAAAGTTATCCCTATTTGAAGTTCAGTGGGGGTGACTTTCCACGCATGGCCTATTACCGCGGGGCGGTTGAAAAAAAGAACCAGTACTTTGGCCCTTACCCCAGTGGTTGGGCGGTGAAGGAGACCATCCAGCTGATGCAAAAGGTGTTTCAATTGCGCACCTGCGAAGACTCGGTCTTCAACCACCGAAGCCGACCTTGTTTGTTGTATCAAATCAAACGCTGCTCCGGCCCTTGTGTGAACCTCATCTCGCCCGCCGACTATGCACAAGATGTCGACGACGCTGCGCGTTTTCTACGCGGCGAAACCCAAACCATGTTGCAGCAGATGGAGGCCCGCATGATGGCCCATGCCGACCGTTTGGAATTCGAACAAGCGGCCGAGTTGCGCAACCAAATCAGCGCCTTGTCCAAGGTCTTGCATCAGCAATCCATCGAGACCGATACCGATCAAGACGTGGATATTTTGGCCGTCAAAGTCCAAGGCGGCCGCGCCTGCGTCAACTTGGCGATGGTGCGGGGTGGACGTCATTTGGGCGACCGGGCCTATTTTCCCGTGCATGTGGAAGACGCCGACGAGGCCCAAGTCTTGAATGCTTTTGTCGCCCAGCATTACTTGGAGGTCGCGGTTCCGCCCGTGTGGGTTACCGACATTCCATTGGAGGCCGAGTTGTTGGCCGCGGTGGTCGAGCACGCTGGCGTCAAAGTATCGGTGGTCAAACAGCCCCGCGAACACCGTCGAGTGTGGTTGGAAATGGCACAAAAAAATGCCGAATTGCAACTGGCGCGGTTGCTGTCAGAAGAAGGTTCTCAACAAGCGCGAACAAGGGCCTTGATTGAAGCGCTGGACTTGGCACCCGATGCCACCGCAGACGGCGACCCCTTGGCCTCATTTCGCATTGAGTGCTTTGATATTTCGCACACTTCAGGGGAAGCCACGCAGGCCTCTTGCGTGGTGTTCCATCACCACAAAATGCAAAGCGCCGAGTACCGCCGCTTCAACATTGATGGCATCACTGGCGGCGACGACTACGCCGCCATGCGCCAGGTGCTGACACGCCGTTATGGCAAGGTGGCCGAGTCTGGGCGTTTGCCTGATCTGGTGCTGGTTGACGGCGGCAAAGGCCAAGTGGCCATGGCGCGCGAGGTCTTCGAGTCGTTGGGCTTGGACCTCTCGGTCATCGTCGGCGTAGAAAAAGGCGAGGGCCGCAAAGTCGGCTTGGAAGAGCTGGTGTTCGCAGACGGCCGTGAGAAGGTTTACTTGGGGCGCGATTCGGCCGCCTTGATGTTGATCGCGCAAATTCGTGACGAGGCCCACCGCTTTGCCATCACCGGCATGCGGGCCCAGCGTGCCAAGGTGCGGGTCGGTGGCAGTCGATTGGAAGACATTGCCGGCATTGGCCCCAAAAAACGCGCCAAACTCTTGCAGCGCTTTGGCGGCGTGCGCGGTGTCGGCGCGGCCAGTGTGGCCGACCTCATGACGGTGGATGGCATTTCGAAAGAGTTGGCCGAAGACATTTACCGCGCACTGCGCTGAGCGCTGGATTAAAAACAGGCACAATCAACGCCATGTTTTGGACCATTCCCACCCTCATGACCTGGGCCCGCATCGTGGCGATCCCCTTGATCGTGGGCATCTACGCGACCGACTTGCCCTTGGCGACCTGCAATGGCATCGCCACGGTCCTCTTCGTGATTTTCGCGGCCACCGATTGGCTCGATGGATTTTTGGCCCGTCGGCTGAACCAAGCCTCGGCTTTCGGCGCCTTCTTGGATCCAGTGGCTGACAAATTTTTGGTCTGTGCTTCGCTCCTGATGTTGGTGTCTTTGCACCGGGTCAATGTCTTCGTGGCCCTGATCATCATTGGCCGCGAAATCGCCATATCGGCCTTGCGCGAATGGATGGCCCAACTTGGCGCTTCCAAAAGTGTGGCGGTGCACATGATCGGCAAAATCAAAACCACCGTGCAAATGGTGGCCATTCCCTTTCTTTTGTTTGACGGCCTCCTTTTTGAAGTCATCAACACCGAATGGTGGGGAACGGTGTTGATTTGGATCGCTGCCGTTTTGACCGTTTGGTCCATGGTTTATTACTTGCAAAAGGCCTTGCCTGAAATTCGGGCCCGTGTGAAATGAGCCCGACTTCGGTCAGCCCACCGCACGGCCATTCCCGGCAAGACAGCCGCTGGTTGGCCGCCATGCCGGTGGTCTTTGTGTTGATCTGGAGCACCGGCTTCATCGTCGCACGCTACGGCATGCCCCATGCGCCGCCTTTCTCCTTTTTGTGTGTCCGCTACACCTTGTCGGTCCTGTGTTTTGGCGCGTGGATTGTGTTGGCCAAAGTGCCTTTGCCGGTGGGGCGAGATCAATGGCGGCACTTGGCCCTGACGGGCATCTTCATGCACGCCGGTTACTTGGGTGGGGTCTGGGCCGCGGTCAAAGCCGGCATGGGCTCTGGATTGTCTTCCCTCATTGTCGGGCTGCAGCCGGTGTTGACAGCCGTTTGGATGTCCTCTCGAGGCAGTCAAGTGAGCCGCGCACAGTGGCTCGGTTTGTTTTTGGGTTTGGGCGGCTTGGTCTTGGTGGTCAGCGCCAAGATGGAGCAGGGCGGGGAAGCGTCTTGGCAGGCTTTGGCTTTTGCGGTGATGGCCCTCCTCAGCATCACCACCGGGACGCTTTATCAAAAACGCTTCGTCAAGCCCTGTGATGTGCGCAGTGCCAGCGCGGTGCAATTGGGGGCGGCGTTGCTCATCAGCTTACCGCTTGCGTTGTTAGAGCCACAGCCCATCGATTGGGTGCCCGAGTTATTCGGCGCCGTCGCCTGGTCGGTGCTGGCGTTGTCCGTGGGCGCCAGTTCTTTGCTCTATTTGCTGATTCAGCGCGGCGCTGCCACCAGCGTATCGAGCCTCATGTATTTGGTCCCGCCCTGTACGGCCTTGCTGGCTTGGCTTTTATTCGGCGAGCCCATCACCGGTTTTACTTTGGCAGGGACGGCCTTGACCGCTTTGGGGGTCAGCTTGGTGGTCCGAACGCCCAAGCCTTGAATGCCACAGGGTGCGCCTGAAGTGTGACTTGTTCGGCTCGATAGATCAGAAAAAGTTATTAATAAATTAACTTTCTTGCGATTAAATCTGTCTAAAATTGACAACTGCATGCGTGAACATTGTCTTTACCCCGCAATTGACACACAGGCAACGTCCTACATGGCCTCCATTTTTTAAATAGAATTGCCGGTCCAGCTGGCTTTTTTTCTCGAGGAAATTTTTGTGAACAAGTCTGAACTCATCGAACACATCGCCAATCAAGCTGACATTTCGAAAGCCGCTGCGGGTCGCGCCATCGACGCCACCATCGAAGCGGTCAAGAAAACCCTGAAAAAGGGCGGCACAGTCTCCCTGGTTGGTTTTGGCTCTTTCGCCGTGACCAAGCGCGCTGCTCGTGCTGGCCGCAATCCCCGCACTGGCGCCACCATCAAAATCAAGGCCGCCAAGGTGCCTAAGTTCCGTCCAGGCAAAGCCCTGAAAGACGCACTGAACTAATTCAAGCATTTTCTGTGGGGTGCTTAGCTCAGTTGGTAGAGCAGCGCCCTTACAAGGCGCGGGTCGGCGGTTCGAGCCCGTCAGCACCCACCACTAGAAAATACAACCCAGTTCCAAAAGGGCCCAGAGTGATCTGAGCCCTTTTTTATTTGTTACCGACTGATTTGCATGCAACGCCCTGAACTTCCCGATCACTTAAGTGTTAATCCCACCAGCCCGCATTTTGTGGCCGCTGTTTTTGAGCATGACATTGGCATTCGATTCAACGACCGAGAGCGTTTTGACGTCGAAGAGTACTGCGTGAGCGAAGGCTGGATCAAAGTGCCCGCTGGTAAAACCTTGGACCGCAAGGGCAAACCCCTTTTGTTGAAACTCAAAGGTCGGGTGGAGGCCTTTTACAAGTCAGAGGGGGCTTGAGTTTTTTGCGCCTTGCATTTGCACCTTGCCTTTGCGTCTTGCCTTTGCGTCTTGCCTTTGCGTCATTTCTCAACGCGAAGCACTTTGTCATACGGATTACAAATCACGCCGTTATCATCGGACAAAATTTAGTTACAGCCTGACGGAAAATCATCGATGAAGCCTTTTCTCACGCCACTTTTGAGGTCGACAGTTGTTCTTTGCTTGTCATTGATCGGCGCAAGTGGTGTCCAGGCACAAGAGGCCCTCTTGATTCACGAGGGCAAACAAGTCAGCGTCCCTGAAACGTCCACCTACCGAAAACGGATTGAAATGGGGACGGCCGTTCAAAAGTCCTTACCCCACTACCAAGCCATTCCAGGCGTCATCGAAGTCGATCCCGCTGCTTCCGTGAGCGTGTTGCCTGCCTTGACCGGTCGTTTGGTGGACCTGAAGGTCAACTTGGGTGACACCGTTCGTTCTGGCCAACTCTTGGCCAGCATTCAATCCAGTGACCTGTTGCAAGTCGGCGCCGATGTGCAAAAGGCCCGCGATGCTTTTCACCTGACACAAACCGCCTTGGAGCGCACCAAACAAGTCTTCAGCGGTGGGGGTAATTCACAAAAGGATGTTGACCAAGCCCAGAGTGCTTTTGAACAAGCACGCAGCGAAATGGAGCGTTCCGAGCTGCGTTTGAAAGTCTACGAATTGCCTTCGCAAGTTGACCTGTTAAAGCTGAGTTTGCCCGTCAAAGCCCCCATTTCCGGCACGATCAGCAGCTTGAATGTCGGAACCAATTCGGTGATCAACGACCCTACGGCCAGCTTGATGACGGTCACCAACCTCGATTCGGTTTTCCTGACCTTGCTGGTGCCTGAAAATCTGTTGTCTCAAATTAAACTGGGTCAAACGCTGTCGGCGACCACCACCGCTTGGCCCGATCAAGTCCTTCAAGCCAAGGTACAAAGCATCGGCGCCGTTTTGGATCCGGACACTCGCCGTGTCAAAGTACGCGCTTTGGTAGCCAATCCAAAACACCGCCTGTTGCCTAACATGTTCGCGTCCGTTAAATTCAACGTGCCGCAGCCCCCGCAGGTGGTGGTGCCCTTGTCAGCGGTCATCATGTCCAACGATAAAAACCTGGTCTTCGTCCAAACCAAGCCGTGGACCTTTGAGCCTCGCGTTGTCCAGTTGGGTCAAGAGGACAAAGGCGAGGTGCGTGTCTTCAGTGGGTTGAATCCGGGGGACAAGATTGTGGTGCGTGGCGGGGTGCTGCTGAATGATTAATCAGCTCATTGCGCTTTGCTTTAAGCGCCGACATTTGGTCTGGTTGGTCACGATCTTACTGGGCATCTATGGCTACTTCTGCTGGGTCAATATGACCGTCGAAGCCTACCCCGAAATTGGCGACGTCACCACCTTGGTGACCACCCAAGTGCCGGGCTTGGCGGCGGAAGAGGTTGAGCAACAAATCACCGTTCCCCTGGAGCGTGCGCTGCGCAACACGCCGGGGCTGGTCACCATTCGCTCCAGCAGTACCTTTGCCTTGTCCCTGATCACCCTGGTTTTCAAGGACGGCACCGACGATTACTTTGCGAATCAGCGTGTTTTAGAGCGCATCAGCGGCGTGAGTTTGCCCGCGGGCGCGCAACCGGGACTGGGCCCCGTGACCGGGCCGGGCGGCGAGATTTTGCGCTACACGTTGGAGTCCGATTCCAAAAACTTGATGCAACTGTCTGAAATTCAGAATTGGATTGTGGTGCCCGGTTTCAAGGAAGTCGCCGGCGTGGTGGATGTTTCCAACTTTGGCGGTTTTTCTCGTGAATACCAGCTTGAGCTCAGTCCTGAAAAGTTGAGCCAATACAACCTGACCTTGAACGACGTGGTGAGCGCCATCAACAGCAACAACGCCAACGCGGGCGGCGGGCGCATTGTTCGGGGCGAGCAAGGTTATGTGATTCGGGCCATTGGTCAAATACATGCGCTCGAGGATTTGGGTTCTGTCGTGGTCACTCAAAAATCTGGGGCGCCGGTCTTGGTTCGCGATTTGGGTCAGTTGAAAATCGGCCATCAGGAGCGCGAGGGGATCTTGGGCAAGAACGCCAACCCGGACACCTTGCAAGGCATCGTGCTGATGTTGAAGTACCAAAATCCCTCCCGTGTGTTGGAAGGTGTTCACGCCAAGATGGCCGAGTTGCAGAAAAAACTCGACCCGATGGACGTCAAAATCGTGCCCTACATCGACCGAGACGATCTGGTGAAACTGACCGTCGACAAGGTCACCCACACCGTGCTCGAGGGCATTGGTTTGGTCCTCATTGTGTTGATTCTTTTCTTGGGCAGCCCCCGCAGCGCGGTGGTTGCCGCGGTGGCCATTCCGGTGGCTTTGATCTTTATCTTCGTCCTCATGACCTGGACCAAGATGCCCGCCAACTTGCTGTCGTTGGGGGCCATTGACTTCGGCATCATTGTCGATGGTGCGATTGTGGTGATGGAGACCATTTTGCGGCGCCGTGAAGAAAATCCCGATGTCCAAATGACCGAGACCGATGTGCTGGAGATGACCAGTCACGTGGCCCAACCGATGTTTTTTGCCACCTTGATCATCATCACGGCGTATTGCCCCTTGTTCGCGTTTGAACGGGCTGAAGGCAAGTTGTTCACGCCCATGGCCTGGACGGTTGGTTTTGCTTTGCTGGGCGCCTTGCTGTGTTCGCTGACTTTGATTCCCAGCCTGGCTTTTGTGGCTTTGCGCAAACCACGCAAAATTTTCCACAACAAACCCCTCATTTGGTTGACGGCTGCCTATGAAAAGTTGTTGGGTCGCTTGTTGCGTGCCCCCTGGATTGCGTACGTCGTGAGTGCGGGGGTGTTGTGCGCCGTGGTGACCTTGGGCGCGACGGCAGGGCGGGAATTTTTGCCTGAGTTGGACGAGGGTAATTTGTGGTTGCAAGTGGATCTGCCCAGCGGCATTTCGATGGACAAAGCCAACGACATGGCTGCTGAACTTCGCCAAACCATGTTGACTTTCCCTGAAATCAAATACGTATTGACACAACTGGGCCGCAACGACAGTGGCACCGATCCTTGGACGCCTTCCCACATTGAAGCCCCTGTCGGCTTGAACCCCTACGAAACCTGGCCGGATCGTGAATCCAAGGCCGAATTGGTCAAGCGCATCAATGAAAAATTGAACAAGTTGCCCGGTTTT
>CAILKX010000033.1 GCA_903834975.1 uncultured Curvibacter sp. | reverse complement strand
GTTACTCTTGAGTTTTTCAATCAGCGCGTCGTTGGGGGCCACGGCGACGACGGGCATCTCGCTGGTCACCAGGGCCAGGGGGCCGTGCTTCAGCTCGCCAGCCGCGTAGGCTTCGGCGTGGATGTAGGTGATCTCTTTAAGCTTGAGCGCGCCTTCCTGGGCGATGGGGTAGTGCAGGCCACGTCCCAAAAACAAGGCGTTTTCTTTGCGGGCAAATTCTTCTGCCCAGGCGATGAGCTGGGGCTCCAGCGCCAACACCGACTGCAGGGCAGCGGGCAGGTGGCGCAGGTCCTTGGGGTGTTGGGCTTCGTCTGCGGCGCTGAGCAGGCCCCGGGTTTTGGCCAGCGCCAGGGTCAACAAGAACAGGCCAGCCAGTTGGGTGCTGAAGGCCTTGGTGGAGGCGACGCCAATCTCGGCGCCAGCGCGGGTGATGTAGGCCAACTCGCACTCGCGCACCATCGCGCTGGTGGCCACGTTGCAGATGGTGAGCGTGTGGGCCATGCCCAAACTCTGCGCGTGACGCAGGGCGGCCAGGGTGTCGGCCGTTTCCCCGGACTGGGTGATGGTGACGACCAGGGTGCGCGGGTTGGGCACGGACTCGCGGTAGCGGTACTCGCTGGCGATCTCCACCTGGGTCGGGATTTTGGCGATGGCCTCTAACCAGTACTTGGCGGTGCAGCCGCTGTAGTAACTGGTACCGCAGGCCAGGATCAGCACGGAGTCGATGTCCTTGAAAATCTGTGCCGCCTTGCCTTGGTTTTTATCTTGGGGTTCAAACAACTCGGGCACGATGGCCTCGACCCCTTCCAGGGTGTCGGCGATGGCGCGGGGTTGCTCGAAGATTTCCTTTTGCATGTAGTGGCGGTAAGGCCCCAGGTCGGCCGCGCCACTGTGGGCGTGGACGGTACGGATCGGGCGAGCGTGGCGATCCGTGCGTTCAAAATGGGCATTGTCAGCGTTAGAGCGACCATAAACCGTGTAGCCGCTCGGCTGCAGGTCGACCAGGTCGCCCTCTTCGAGGTAAACAATTTGGTCGGTCACGCCGGCCAGGGCCATGGCGTCGCTGGCCAAGAAGTTTTCATCCTGTCCCACGCCCAAAATCAAGGGTGAACCGGCGCGGGCGCCGACAACGCGCTTCGGCTCGTTTTTGTGAAAAACAGCAATGGCGTAGGCGCCGTGAAGCTGTTGCACCGCCAATTGCACCGCCTTGAGCAAGTCGACCTGGGCCTGGGATTCGTAGACGCTGTCGATCAAGTGGACGATGACCTCGGTGTCGGTTTGGCTGTCGAACACGTAGCCCTTGGCCTGCAGCTCGGCGCGCAGCTCGTCGTGGTTTTCGATGATGCCGTTGTGCACCAGAGCCACTCGAGCGGCGTCGGACGCGCCCCCTTTGGGCCCGTGGCTGAAGTGCGGGTGGGCATTCTTGACCGCGGGCACGCCGTGGGTGGCCCAGCGGGTGTGGGCGATGCCCGTGCTGCCTTGAATGCCATCGGCTTGCAATTCTTGTGTCAGTTCGGCCACGCGCGCCGTGCTGCGGCCGCGCTTCAAGCCGTCTTGCCAAACCGCCACGCCGCAAGAGTCATAGCCGCGGTATTCCAAGCGCTGCAAACCCTGCACGAGGATGGGGACGATGTTGCGGTTTGAGGCCGCGGCGACGATGCCACACATAAGGGAGCCTTAGTTTTTCGGTTTGTCTTTTGAAGCTTTGACGGGGCGAGACCAATCGGCCAAGCTCGTTTGGCGCGCCCGGGTGACGGTCAAGGCACCGGGTGGCGTGTCTTTCGAAACCACCGAGCCGGCCCCAACCGTGCCACCCGCACCCAAGGTGAGGGGCGCCACCAACACGCTGTTGGAGCCCACATGCACATCGGCCTCGATGACGGTGCGGTGTTTGTTGGCCCCGTCGTAGTTGGCGGTGATGCTGCCCGCGCCGTAGTTAACGCGCTCACCCACCGTCGCATCGCCGAGATAAGCCAAGTGGTTGGCCTTGGAACCTTTGGCCATGGTTGAGTTTTTGACCTCAACAAAGTTGCCAATGTGCACCTCGGCGCCCAGCACCGCGCCCGGCCGCAGCCGCGCGAAGGGGCCAATCAAAGCGCCCTCACCCACGACGACCCCGGGTTTTTCGCCGTCGATGTGGGTGAAGGGGTGGATGACCGCGTCGTCGGCAATTTGCACGTTGGCAATAAAACAATTCGCCCCAATGCGCACGCGGTGGCCCAAACGCACCTGGCCTTCGAAGACGCAGTTGACGTCGATTTCGACGTCGCTTGCGCACTGCAAGTCGCCCCGAACGTCAAAACGGGCCGGGTCGGCCATGCGGACGCCGGCTTCCATGAAGCGGCGAGCTTGGCGTTGCTGAAAGGCGCGCTCGAGTTCAGCCAGTTGAACGGGGCTGTTGACCCCCGCGACTTGCACCTCGTCAGTGGTGAGTTGGCCGACCACGGGCAGGCCCTCGGCCACGGCCATGGCGACGATGTCGGTCAGGTAAAACTCGCCTTGGCTGTTGTTGTTCTTGAGCAGAGAAACCGCCCTTTTGAGCCACTGGGCCGGGGCGGCCATGATGCCGGTGTAAATTTCTTGAATGGCGCGCTGTTCGGGCGTGGCGTCCTTGTGTTCGACAATGGCTTGAACGGCGCCTTGGCGTTCATCGTTGCTTTCACCGGCGCATTTACGAACGATGCGGCCGTAGCCCGTGGGGTCGGCGAGTTGCACGGTGAGCAGGGCCAGGTTTTGACCGGCCGAGGCTTGGATCAAGGCCTGCACGGTGTCGGCCTGAATCAGCGGCACGTCCCCGTTCAAGATGACCACCACACCACTGTCGGGCAGGTGCGGGACGGCTTGTTGCACCGCGTGGCCCGTGCCGAGTTGGGGCATTTGTCGGGCGAACTCGAGCAGGTGCTGGGCCTGCAACGGGCTTCCGGACAGATGGGTTTCGACGGCCTCAGCGCCGTGCCCCGTCACAACGACCACTTTTTGCAGCGCATGCGCGTCGGCCAGTTGTTCCACCGTGGCCAGCACGTGGCTGAGCATGGCGCGACCCGCAATGCGGTGCAACACCTTGGGTCGCTCACTCTTCATGCGGGTGCCCTTGCCAGCGGCCATGACGACGACGCTTACAGGCAAAGCGTCCCGTTTTGGGGAATTGTCTTGATTCATGTTTATTTTGACAATTTTACACACTGAAACTTAAGGCTCGCCGCTGGTCATGATTCACTCAAGCATTAAGCCAAGTGGACCTGAGCAAACTTGCGCTTGCCCACCTGCACCACGTAGCTGCCGGCTTCTAATTTGAGGCCCTTGTCGCTGACCACCTGGGAATCCACACGAACACCGCCGCCGTCAATCAGACGCGAAGCTTCGCTGGTCGACGGGGCCAAGCCGGCCGCCTTCAGCATTGCCGCAATGCCCAGGGGCGCGCCAGTGAGTGACACCTGGGGCAAGACGTCAGGCACGCCGCCCTTGCTGCGGTTGATGAAGTCTTGCTCGGCCGCATCGGCAGCGGCGGCACTGTGAAAGCGCGCGGTGATTTCTTTGGCCAAGGCCACCTTGGCGTCCTTGGGGTTGCGCCCCCCATCGACCTCGGCTTTCAGCGCCGCAATGTCGGCCTCAGACTTGAAAGACAACAACGTGTACCAACGCCACATCAGAACGTCCGAAATGGAGAGCACCTTGGCGAACATGGTGTTGGCGTCCTCGCTGATGCCGATGTAGTTGTTTTTGCTCTTGGACATTTTGTCCACGCCGTCCAAGCCCTCGAGCAAGGGCATGGTCAAAATGCATTGCGGCTCTTGGCCGAATTCTTGTTGCAGGTGGCGGCCCATCAAGAGGTTGAATTTTTGATCGGTGCCACCGAGCTCCAAGTCACTTTTCAGCGCCACCGAGTCGTAGCCCTGCATGAGGGGGTACAAAAACTCGTGCACGCTGATCGACTGGCCGCTGGTGAAGCGCTTGTGAAAGTCGTCGCGCTCCATCATGCGGGCCACGGTGTATTTCGCCGACAACTGAATCATGCCGCGCGCACCCAGCGCATCGCTCCATTCGCTGTTGTAGCGGACTTCGGTTTTGGCGGGGTCCAGCACCAGGCTGGCTTGGCGGTAATAGGTTTCGGCGTTGAGCTTGATTTGCTCGGCCGTCAAAGGGGGGCGTGTGGTGTTGCGGCCGGAAGGGTCGCCGATCATGCTGGTGAAGTCGCCGATCAGGAAGATGACGGTGTGACCCAGGTCCTGCAGTTGGCGCAGCTTGTTGAGCACGACCGTGTGGCCCAAGTGGATGTCAGGGGCCGTGGGGTCCAATCCCAATTTGATGCGCAGGGGCACACCGCTGGCCTCGGACTGAACCAGCTTTTTGATCCAGGCCTCTTGGGGCAACAACTCCTCGCAGCCCCGCAACGTGACTTGGAGGGCGTGCTGCACCGCACTGGAAAGAGAGTCAGAAGCTTGATTCATAAGGATATTTACCGATTTGTCAGGCAACGGCCAACCGCTATACTAGCCAATTGCTTATTGTTTCCCCCGATTTTACGTGGGGTTCAACCAGGATTGTTCTTGAAAATCAACTGCTCGCAAGCGTGGTCCCATGCCAAAGCCAAGGCGCAAAGCCAGTGGCTGGCTTTTTGGCATGCGCAGGGGCAGCCCGCTTTGCAAGAGACCCTGTCTTGGCTGGGCGAGCACCCCAAACAAGTGCGCATCGGCGCCGCCGCCGTGCTGACATTGGCTGGCAGTTTCGCCTTTGCGGTCGCGAGTGTGGCCAACTTTGGCCCCGACATCGCATTGCAGCCCGTGCACCAAGTGGAATCTTCCCTTGAGCTGCCGCAGTTGGCCGATCAAATCAAGGCTTTAGACCAAGCGCCGCATTTCAACCTGTTCCGCTCCGACATCAGCCGCAGCGGTGACAGCGCCGACGCCTTGTTGCGCCGTTTGGGGGTGAGTGATGTCCAAGCCGCGGCCTTTTTGCGCAGTGACCGCTTGGTCCAAAAGACCCTTTTGGGCCGCACAGGCCGCAACCTGATTGCAGAGGCCAGCGACGACCAACGCTTGGTCAAGTTGACCGCCCGCTGGGGCGTGGATGAAGGCGGCACCGATAACAAAGGCGGCCAATTTCTGCGCTTGGTGATTGAAAAAACCGCCGAGGGTCGCTTCACCAGCCGCTTGGATTCTGCGCCTTTGACCGCCAATCAGGCGATTGCCAGCGGCACCATCAAAAGCAATTTGTTCGCGGCCACCGACGCTGCGCGCATTCCAGACAGCGTCGCCACCCAGCTGGCCGAAATTTTCAGTGGCGACATTGACTTCCAACGCAGCTTGCAAAAGGGCGACCGGTTTTCGGTAGTGTACGAAACCTTGGAAGCCGATGGCGAAGTGATCAAATCCGGCCGCGTATTGAGCGCAGAGTTTGTGAACCGCGGCAAAACCTACCAATCGGTTTGGTTTCAAGACCCAACCCAGCCCAACCAAAAAGGCGGCTACTTCACTTTGGACGGCAAGAGCCTGCGCCACGCGTTCTTGGCCTCGCCTGTGCCCTTCTCTCGGGTGACCAGCGGTTTTCAAATGCGTTTTCACCCCATTTTGCAAACATGGAAAGCCCACTTGGGCACCGACTTCGGCGCGCCCACCGGCACGCCTGTGCGCTGCGTGGGCGACGGCACGGTGGACTTTGCTGGTGTTCAAAACGGCTACGGCAATGTGGTGATGGTCAAACACAGCGGCGGCCAAATGACCGTTTATGCACACTTGAGCCAAATGGCCGTTCGCAAAGGCCAATCCGTGGCTCAAGGCCAAAACCTGGGTGCCGTGGGTTCGACCGGCTGGGCCACGGGTCCGCATCTGCACTTCGAGTTCCGCGTCAATGGCCAGCACAAAGACCCCTTGACCATTGCCCGCGCCAGTGAATCGGTGCCGCTGTCCCCTGAAGCGCGCCCCTACTTCAACAAGTTGGCCGGCGTGACGCGTCAGCAATTGGCGCAAGTCGCCAGCAACACCCTCACCCCCCCTCTCGACTGAGCTTTGAGCACGCAGCGCTTCATTGGCCTGATGTCAGGCACGTCGCTCGACGGCGTTGACGGTGTTCTGTGCGAGTTTGATGACGCGCCCCCTGCCACCCCAAGCGCTGTGCCGACTTCAGCCCGAACCCAGGTGCTCACCTTGGCCCATGTGGCCCTGCCCTTCGAGCCCGAGTTCAAACAAGCGCTGCTGGCCCTGAACAGCCCCGATGTCAACGAGCTACACCGCGCCGCTTTGGCCGCGAATCAATTGGCACGCGCTTATGCGGAGGTTGTGCAGCAGTTGCTAACGCAAACAGGTTCGAGCGCCGAACAAGTCACGGCCATGGGCGCACACGGACAAACCGTTCGCCACCAACCCCAAGCGCACGACGGCACGGGCTACACCCTGCAACTCAACAACCCGTCCCTGCTGGCCGAGTTGACGGGCATCGCCGTGGTGGCCGATTTTCGAAGCCGCGACGTGGCCGCCGGCGGTCAAGGCGCGCCCTTGGTGCCAGCGTTCCATGTGGAGGTGTTTGGCAGACCAAACGAAGCCACGGCGGTCCTGAACATTGGGGGCATAGCGAACCTGACTTTGCTGGGCGATGAGGTGCTTGGCTTTGATACCGGCCCCGGCAACGCCCTGATGGACCATTGGTGCCAGTTGCACACCGGCGCTGCTTTTGACCGCGACGGTGCTTGGGCAGCCTCCGGGGAAGTTTTGACCCCTTTGTTACACGCACTGCAACAAGAGCCGTTTTTTCAGCAAAAGCCGCCCAAAAGCACGGGGCGCGATTTGTTTAATGCCCTTTGGCTGGAGGGGAACCTGGCCCCGTTTGCCGAACAGGCCAATGGGTCGACATTTTTGCGGCCGCAAGATGTTCAAGCCACGTTGACCGAACTGACCGCATGGTCCAGCGCAAAGGCTTTAAAAGACAGTGTTCAGCAAAACACCCACCCCGCCGCAGCCAGCCCCAAGCGTTTGTTGGTTTGCGGTGGCGGCGCGTTGAACAAGGCGTTGATGGAGCGCTTACAAGCGCATTTGCCTGCAGTCGAAGTGGTTTCTTCAGACGCCGCTGGCATTCCCCCTTTGCAAGTGGAGGCGGTGGCTTTTGCTTGGTTGGCGCGGCAGACTTGGCTCGGGCGCACCAGCAATTTGCCAGCGGTGACCGGCGCGCGCGGCGCGCGGGTGCTGGGCGCGATTTACCCGGCCTCGGTAATTTGAACCGAGAAGTTAAACCGAGAAGCTCGAACCACAACCGCACGTGGTCGTGGCGTTGGGGTTTTTGATGACGAACTGAGCGCCTTGCAGGTCTTCTTTGTAGTCGATTTCAGCGCCAATGAGGTATTGGTAGCTCATGGCGTCGATCAGCAGGGACACGCCATTTTTGGTCATGGTGGTGTCGTCTTCGTTGGTGATTTCGTCGAAGGTAAAACCATATTGGAAGCCCGAGCAGCCGCCGCCTTGCACGAAAACGCGGAGCTTCAAATCGGGGTTGCCTTCCTCGGCGATCAGGTCAGCCACCTTGGCCGCCGCGCTGTCGGTGAAGACAATCGGGTCGGGCATCTGGGTGGGCATCGAATCGGCAACGGTTTGTTCGGCAACAGCGCTCATGGTTCTCTCCAAAACTGACTTTTAAACGAATTCAATACTACAGCAATTCAGTCGGGAATTGAGGGTAAACCCACAAAGCCCGCGTGGGCATCAGGGGCTCTGGGTTACAAATCAACGGTAGTGGTAACGACAAGCAATCACCACCAAGGACTCACCCTCCACACCATAAACCAATCGATGCGTGTCATCAATTCGGCGAGACCAAAATCCTGAGAGGTTTTCTTTTAAGGGCTCGGGCTTGCCGATGCCATCAAACGGATTTCGCAGCGTGTCCTTAATCAGCGCATTGATGCGTCTGAGGGTCTTTTTGTCTTGGCCCTGCCAATAGGCGTAGTCTTCCCAAGCGGCCAAGGTCCAGCTCAGCCTCAGTGGCGTTGTCGCTGTCACCTCAATCGGCATCGACCAGGTCGTGACTCACCACCTGCCCTTGCCGGTACTGCTCAAGGGAGCGTGTGAGATGGGCGGCATTGGCGGGCGACTTCAATAGGTGCACTGTTTCCATCAGCCCGTTGAAGGTGTCCAGCGACATGAGCACAGCGTCGGGTGCATCGCGGCGCGAAATGACCGTGTAATCAGCGTCGGCGATGACCTGATCGATGACGCCCTTCAGACTGCTTCTCGCCTCAGAAAAATTGATGACCCGCATGACATCGACCCTTAATTGTTCAATATACTGTACAAGTATAAACCAAGGGGTTTTCAATAGGGCCTTCCAGAAACAAAAAAGCCGCTGAAAACAGCGGCTTTTTTGAACCAAACGGTAAGCTGTAAAAGATTAACGCTTGCTGAACTGCTTGGCGCGGCGTGCTGAACGCAGACCGACCTTTTTACGTTCCACTTCGCGGGCGTCACGCGTCACGAAGCCGGCTTGGCTCAGGGCGGGTTTCAGCGTGGCGTCGTAGTCGATCAATGCACGGGTGATGCCGTGACGGGCTGCACCGGCTTGGCCGGATTCGCCACCGCCGTGAACGTTGATTTGAATATCAAACGTTTCAACGTGGTTGGTCAAAAACAGGGGTTGCTTGGCGATCATGATGGAGGTTTCGCGGCCGAAATAAGCCTGAATATCCTTGCCATTCACTGTGATCTTGCCAGTGCCTTTTTTCAGAAACACACGAGCGACGCTGGATTTGCGACGGCCGGTGCCATTGTTCCATTCACCAATCATGTCGGCTCCTTAGATTTCCAGCACTTTGGGCTGTTGGGCGGCATGGGGATGCTCAGCACCGCCATAAACCTTGAGCTTTTTGATCATCGCGTAGCCAAGCGGGCCCTTGGGCAGCATGCCCTTGACGGCTTTTTCCAAAGCGCGGCCGGGGTGTTTGGCTTGCATGTCGCGGAAGTTGGTCGCAGTGATGCCACCAGGGAAACCGGAGTGACGGTAGTAAATCTTGTCTAAAGATTTGGCACCGGTCACGCGCAGTTGCGCGGCGTTGATGATGACGATGAAGTCACCGGTATCGACGTGAGGCGTATAAATGGCTTTGTGTTTACCACGCAAACGGAGGGCGACTTCGCTGGCAACCCGTCCGAGCACCTTATCGGTGGCGTCAATCACAAACCACTCGTGCTTCACGTCAGCGGGTTTTGCGCTGAACGTAGTCATATTAAGCTTTCGAGAGGAATCAGGCCCTTTTCCACGGTCGGCGTTCCTCTGATGGGAACCTCTTAGGTGGGCATGAATGGTTAAATTCAACTCCGCCGCGGGGCCAAAAACGCTGCGAAGCCCGCCATTATAAGACTTTTAGTGAACCCGCCGCAAGGGGTTACCATATCCGTATGTTCAGTTACCGCCACGCCTTTCACGCCGGCAACCATGCCGATGTGCTCAAACACACGATCTTGATCGCCGTCCTGCGCTACATGACCGAAAAGGACGCGGCGCTCAACGTCATCGACACCCACGCCGGCGCCGGCTTGTACCGACTCGATGGCGACTATGCCAACAAAAGCGGTGAATCCGCCGAAGGCGTGCAAAAGTTAGCCAGTGAAGCGGCCAAAAAGTCTGTGCCCTTGGTCCCTGCCTTGGCCGATTACCTGGAAATGATTCAAGGCTTTAACAACGGCACGAGCATCAAGGTCTACCCAGGGTCGCCGTTCATCATTCAAAAACTGATTGGCGACAGAGACCGCTTGAAAGCCTTCGAGCTGCACCCCACCGACTCCCGCGCCTTGAGCGGCAACTTGGCCCAATTGGAAGCAGGCCGCCAAGTGGCGGTGCTGGTCGAAGACGGGTTTGAAGGCATTAAAAAGTTTTTGCCGCCCCCCTCACGCCGGGCTTTGGTGTTGTGCGACCCCAGTTACGAACTCAAAACCGATTACGGCCGCGTGCAAGACATGGTGGCCGAAGGCCTGCGCCGTTTGGTGACCGGGACCTTTGCCATTTGGTACCCCATCATCCCCCGCACCGAAGCGCACGATTTGCCCAAACGCCTCAAGACCATGGCCACCAAACTCGGCAAGCCCTGGCTCCATGCCACGCTGAGCGTCAAGGGCGGCAAGATCGGCCAAGGCCTGGCTGCCAGCGGCATGTTCTTGATCAACCCGCCCTACACCTTGAAAGACCAACTCAAATTGGCTTTGCCGCAGATGGTGGAGTTACTGGGACAAGACGCAAATGCAGCCTTTGCGCTCGAGAGCGGCAGCTGAGTTTGATCGAAATTCTGATCTAAATTCAGATTAAAGGTTAAAGGTCAATGACGAGCAGATCGCTTTTGGATCTTGAGCAGCAGGGCATGAAGACGTCGTTTTGGGCTTGCTCTTCGG
>CAILKX010000032.1 GCA_903834975.1 uncultured Curvibacter sp. | reverse complement strand
TCATGTTTGAGATGAAAAACGAGAGCGACACGACGGCCACCAAGAAGAGGAATGAGGATTTCTTCAAAGAGCTGGACAAAGACCGAAATGAAAAGGGCTGCGAGTTCGCCGTACTGGTGTCGTTACTGGAGCCCGACAACGAGCTTTACAACACAGGCATCGTCGAAGTCTTCCACCGATACCCAAAGATGTACGTGGTGCGCCCCCAGTTCTTTATTCAGATCATCACCTTGCTTCGCAACGCAGCGATGAACTCATTGAAGTACAAGTCTGAGTTGGCACTCATGAGGTCGCAAAACATCGACATCACCAACTTTGAAAACGAACTGGAGACCTTCAAAAGTGAATTCAGTCGGAACTATGACTTGGCTTCACGCAAATTCCAAACGGCCATTGATGAGATCGATAAGTCAATAGACCACCTACAAAAAACAAAAGAAGCCCTCTTGGGTACCGACAAGAATCTTCGCATCGCTAACAACAAAGCCAATGATGTGACGATCAAAAAACTGACTCGAAACAACCCGACTATGGCTGCTAAGTTTGCCGAGCTTAAACAAGAATAATCGTTTAGACACAAAAAATTCCCATGCATAAAGGCTATTTGATAGATCAGCCATGTCCAAGTTGGTTAACAGATCTGGCAAAAAATAATGACCAGCCTTTATGCGAGTGACCTGCCCCCTTGAGACGTACCATTGATTAAGAAGTAGTCCGGTTTTGCAAGGTTAATCTAAAAATTGATTGTTATTGGAATCAGTGGCAAAGATTTGAATCCTCTGCTGCTGGGCGAACTGTGAGGGAGGAATCCTCCCCAGACTGCTGTGGGGCCTGACTTCGTTGTAGTCCTTGCGCCATTCAGCAATGCAATCTCTAGCTTGTGGCAAGCTTTGAAACCATTGTTCATTCAAACATTCGTCTCTGAACTTTCCATTGAAACTCTCGATGTAGCCGTTTTGCATGGGCCTACCAGGTTGAATCAAAATGTGGCGAATGCCATGCAAAGTGGTCCAAGCCAAGAAAGCGCGACTGGTGAATTCAGGACCGTTATCTGTGCGAACTGTGAGTGGATAGCCTCTAAATATTGCGGCCTGATCTAAAAGCCGAGTGACATATTGGCCTGAGATTCCAAAGTCCACTGCAATGTCAACGCACTCGTGGCTGAAGTCATCGGCCACAGTGAGGCATTTGATTCGCCTGCCATTGGACAAACTGTCAGACACAAAGTCCATGCTCCAAACATCGTTGACCTTGCGTGCAATTTGAAGCGGCACGCGCTCGTTTGGTGGACGCTTAACTTTCTTGCGGCGGCGCACCGCCAAGTTGGCATTCTTGTAAAGCCGGTACACACGTTTGTGATTCACCCCAGGAAACTCTGAGCGCAGCAGATCATGAATGCGTCTGTAGCCGAACCTGCGGCGTACGTGTGCAATATCCACAATACGCTCACCCAGATCACGTGTGAGCTGATCGGGCTGGGGCGGGTTACGGTAACTGTCTCGGCTTAGCCCCACAAGGCTGCATGCTCGGCGTTCAGAGAGTTTGTGTTCTTCCACCATCTTCTTGACCGCCTCGCGCTTGGCTTGTGGGGCTAGCGCTTTACAGAGAACACGCTCTTAAGAGCATGTATATCTAGGTGCGCCTCGGCAAGGAGCTTCTTGAGCTTATTGTTCTCGGCTTCAAGCTCTCGAAGCTTGGCAGCGTCGGAAGGCTCCATGCCTCCAAAGCGAGAACGCCACTTGTAAAAGGTAGGCTGACTAAAGCCACCGGACCGGCAAAGTTCCTTGACGGACATGCCCGCGTCAGCCTGTTTGAGGAAGCCGATGATTTGCTCATCGGTAAATCTGGAATGTTTCATGGCCGCTATTCTCCGAAATTAGCGGACTTTGTTCCATTACTTTGGTACGGCAGGCAGGGAGCAGGTCACTAGAGACATTGAACTGACGAGCAACTTCACTGACTGTCTTACCCTGCGCCAACAGTTCATGAATTTCTTTTCGTTGTTCTTCGGTCGTCTTTGACGGGCGACCAAGTCTTTTGCCTTCTGCCTTTGCTCGTTCAAGACCTGCTTGAGTTCGTTCAACAAGCAGGTCTCTTTCCATCTCGGCGACTGCAACCAACATGGTCAACAGTAATTTCCCAGCGACTGATGCCAAGTCTACTTTGCCGAGTTTAAGATCGATGACTTCTATGCCTCGCTGCGCCAACAAGCGGACGGTCTGAAGTACATCAACTGAGTCACGACCAAGTCTGTCAAGTTTTTGAACGACAAGAGTTTCACCGTCACGAATCTTTTGAAGCAGTTGTGAAAACTCAGGTCTCTGCGATGCACAAGTTTTGCCGCTGACACCCGTGTCTGTGAACCAGTAGTCAATCTTGAAACCCGCTGACTCAATCTCTAGACGCTGGTTGGATGTGTGCTGAGAGTTTGTACTGACACGACCGTAACCAAAAACTGCCATGATTTCACCTCGTTAGTGTTAGAAAACGGTGTAACCTTAAAGGTCCTGGTGGAAATGGCAACCACTAGTTTTCTGACACTTTGTTAGTGCGATGGACGGACTGTTGGAAATCGTTCGTTTGATGACATGAGTTTAATTCATTGAATTTGCATCTAATTTTCATCATGGATAATGATTTCAAAGAATTCAAATTTGCTAATAATGCCAAGACCGTCTCACTTATTGCATCTTTGATGCTTACCTTTTTCCCTTTGCTCTATTTGGAAAAGAGTAAACCTGTTTTCAGTTTTGATGAAAAAATTACACAGAAAGTTACTGTGAATTTGCTTTCATCGCCAGTGCCAACTCAACCTCTGAGAGTTAAGGTTGGGGTTGAAAAAACGGTAACTTCGTTTGTTGAAACTGGAATTCGTGCTCTAGTAACTGATACAACCAGCAATTTTGTTACCAACGATGAAAGAAAAGACTTGAATGGTGAGAAGGCAACCGAAGAGAGACCCAGTCTAGATTTAACAATCACACCAGACAATCTTAAATATATTTCAAGTCAGAAGAAAACCGCCTTAAAACAATTGATTGAAGAAGACGAAATCTCAAGGAATAAGAAGAACAAAGAACAATTTTCAAATGATGTGCATAAATCATTAAAGGATGATTGCTTAAAAAAAGACTATGGTATGGGTGTGCTAAGTATCATCCCGCTTGCTGTTGATATTTACAAAAGCAATTGCCCGAGATGAGTTAAACATCATGTCTAATCAGGAATAGTAGATTTTTTTATTTCTTTGACTGCGCCATCAAACATGTTCTGTAAGACTGCAATGTCAATGCTTGCAGCACCAGCGAAATTGACTGCGTGGTAGTACAGAACAAAGTTTTCGTCTGATGTGAGTTGAAACTGACCAGTCTCCAGTGACTGATTACGCCAGAGAATCCAGTCTTTCACCAACCTCAATTTCTGCTTCGGAATCGGTGGTTGGATGTAGACGGTAAGGAGTTCACCATGAACTGGATGAGGTATTTTTCAATGGTGAGTGGAATGCCTTGGTGAGTAGTCTTCTTTTCTGCGAGTTTCTCTGCAGTGTTGCACACAAGGTCGTACTCAGGGACGGTCAGATAGTCTCGTTTGTGCAGAATGCGCTAGCATGCCCCTTTATTTTGGGAGAAACACGATGAAATGCTGGGTGGTGTCTGCTGGTCTGGGATTTGTTTTGACTGGGGCTGGGGCTGCGTTCGGTGCCGACGAAATGGCTTTGGCGCAATCCAAAAATTGTTTGGCTTGCCACACGGTCAATGCGAAGGTGGTGGGGCCCTCCTTTAAAGAGGTGGCCGCGAAATATGCGGGTCAAAAAGACGCCGCCTCGCTGTTGGCCAGCAAGATCATGTCGGGCGGTGGCGGCGTTTGGGGGCCGATTCCCATGCCCGCTAACTTGCAAGTGGATGCCGCAGAGGCCAAGCGCTTGGCCGACTGGATTCTGACCCTCAAATGATTCATGCCTAAGCCAGGCCTGCTGGCCCTTCACGGCAACCGCACCGAGGACTTGGCCAGCCTGTTGGCGGGGGTTTTGAAAGCGCATCCCTTGGGGCCACTGGAAGAGGAGGTCATCCTCGTTCAAAGCAACGGCATGGCCGAGTGGCTGAAGATGACGTTGGCCCAGCAATTGGGCATTTGCTCGGCCACTCGGGTTGAATTGCCTGCGCGCTTTTTGTGGCGGACTTACCGGCAGGTGTTGGGGGATCGCGCGGTTCCTCGCGAGGCCCCTTTGGATAAATTGCCCCTGACCTGGCGCTTGGTGCGTGTGCTCCCTGAACTGCTGAGTCAGGCTGTTTTTGCGCCGTTGGCCCGTTATGTGAATACCGATGGCAAGACCCCGGCTTCTGGGGATTCAGCGCGGGTCTCTGAACGCTTGTTGCAACTGTGCACCCAGCTCGCGGACCTGTTTGACCAATACCAAAATTACCGCTCCGATTGGCTTGAAGACTGGGCCGCTGGTCGCGCGCAACTGCGAGATGCTTTGGGTCGCTTGACGCCGGTCCCCGAGTCGCAACGTTGGCAACCGGCTTTGTGGCAAGCCTTGGTGGAGAGTTTGCAGCCCGAACAACGCGGCAGCCACCGCGCCCATTTGCAAGCTCAGGTCGTTCAGGCCTTGCAGCGCGGTCCTTCCGAGAACCCAGATGACGTCGAAGGTGGGCGAGGGCGTTTTGCTAAACGCCTGCCCCGTCGCGTCGTGGTGTTTGGCATCCACAACCTGCCGGCCAGCACCTTGGATTTGTTGATGGCTTTGGGGCGTTACACCCAAGTCATGCTGTTCGTGCCGAACCCTTCCCAAGGATTTTGGGTCGATGTGGGGTTGGAGGAGCAACCCCTGCTCGCGGCTTGGGGAAGACAGAACGCCGACTTCATTCGGCACCTGATTCATCTGGAGCCCAGCCTGCCCCGTCAAGACGCTTTTCACTTGGATGTTGACACAACCTCAGGCCCCGCTGATGAGAACGGGACAGCGCCCGCCATGCCCCTGCTGAAGCAACTGCCCCTGCTGAAGCAATTGCAACGGCAGATGCGCGACTTGCACCAGCAAGCGAAGCCCTTGGCAGCGGAAGATCGTTCCTTGATTTTTCACAGCGCTCACAGCGCTGTGCGAGAACTGGAAGTGTTGCACGACCACTTGCTGGCTTTGCTCGCAGACCCCAAAGCCGCTTTGAGCCCCAAAGACATCGTGGTCATGGTGCCCGATGTAAAAAGCCTCACGCCCGCCATTCAAGCCATCTTTGGCCAATACCCGCGTCACGACAAGCGTTTCATTCCGTTTTCTATCAGCGACCTGAGTGCGGAGGCACAAAGTCCCCTCGTCAAAGCGCTGATGTCCTTGCTCAACTGGCCCAGCCAGCGCTTGGGCTTGAGTGAACTGCTCGATTGGTTGCAAGTGCCGGCACTGGCGCGGCGCTTTGGCATCCCCTCCGCGCAATTGCCCTTGCTGAGTGAATGGATGCAAGGGGCCGGCATCCGCTGGGGCTTGGATGCCCGGCAACGCCAGCAATTGGGCTTGCCCGACTGCGGTGAGCAAAACACCGCCTTGTTCGGTTTGCAACGCCTGCTGATGGGTTACGCAGTCGGGGACACCGGCAATTTGGCGTCAGGTGAGGCGGGTATTTTTGAAACCGAACCCTACACCGAAGTGAGCGGTTTGGATGCCGAATGGGTCGGTGGTTTATCGCGTTTTGTTCAGGCCTTGAGCGATTGGCGCGATGAAACCACCCGCCCGGCTTCCCCCCAAGTTTGGCGAGAGCGCGGCATGGCCTTGATGCGCGGCTTTTTTAAAGCGCAAGACGAAGCGGAAACACAAACGTTGACGGCCTTGGAGGAGGCCCTCAACACCTGGTTCAGCGCCTGCGAGTTGGCCGAGCTTCAAAGCCCGCTGCCCTTGGCCGCTTTGCGCATGGCATGGATGTCTGCCCTGCAGACACCCCATTTGGGTCAACCTTTTCAAGCTGGCGGGGTCACTTTCTGCACGCTCATGCCGATGCGCGCCATCCCCTTCGAAGTGGTGTGTTTGCTCGGCATGAATGAAGGTGAATTCCCGCGTCGAGACAACCGTTTGGGCTTTGATTTGATGGGCGAGGCCGGCCAGTTTCGACCCGGCGACCGCTCACGCCAACAAGACGATCGTCAACTCATGCTCGACGCTTTGTTGTCGGCCCGGCGGCAACTGCTTTTGAGTTGGACAGGGCGAAGTGTGCGTGACAACACGCCACAACCGCCCTCGGTTTTGGTGGCCCAGCTGCGCGATCAGGTGGCCGCGCTTTGGGGCAAAGAGGCTTTGCAAAGCCGCACCACAGAGCACCCACTGCAGCCTTTTAGCCGCCATTATTTTTCTGGCCCGTTATTCACCTATGCCAAGGAGTGGCATCCGATGCACGCTCCGAAGAATGGGGAAATCAAGGGCCGAGCAGCGTGGCCAGCGTCTCAAACCACCGTTGATTTCCAAGGCCCTTTGTCGATCAAGTTGTTGACTGATTTTTATAAAAACCCCGCCCGCGCCTTTTTTAAAAACCGACTTCACGTTTCGTTTTGGCACCCCAATGACTTGCCGCCGGACCACGAGCTTTTTGGGCTCGACGCCTTGGCGCAGTATCAAATCATTCAAAAGCTCACAGAAACATGGAAGATTGAGGGGCATGTACATGGGCAGGGGAAGGGGCAGGTCAGTACGCCACCTTCATTGGAATTGGAGCGCCAAATTCAGCGCTTGCGGCGCTCGGGTGAGTTGCCGCTGAAAAGTTTGGGCGATGTGACGGCGCGCGATTTGATCCAAACCCTGACGCCCATGGCAGAAGTCTGGCAAGGTTTGCAAGCCGAATGGGGGCCCGAATCCAAGACCCGCCATTTGCGCTTTGAACACGATGGTGTCGTGTTGGAAGACACGGTGACGCTCTCTGTCAGGGGGCCATGGGACGAAGGCACCTTGATTCAACTGGACCCCGGCCGTTTGTTGGATAAGGCCAAGGGCAAACTGAAACCCCATAAGTTGTTGACGACTTGGTTGACGCTCATGCTGCTGGCCGCCAGTCAGGATTCGGGTTCAGAGGGAGCGCCTGCAATGCAAGGTCTGCACGGCGCACGCCTTTTGGGTCCAGACGCTTTGCTTGAACTGCCCCCGATCCCGCCTGAAAAGGCCCAGCAACAGTTGCCGATCTTGCTGGCGCTTTGGCAACGAGGCCTGCACGCGCCCTTGCCGCTGCCCTTGAAAACCGCTTTGGTGTCGCTCCAAAGCAAAGACAAAAAAACCCATGCCGCGCATGTTTTAAAAAGTTATGAGGGCGGTCACGATGAGCTCAGCGAACGGTCGGCCGAAGCCGCTGACATGGCCTGGGCACGCGTCTACCCCACTTGGGACGACCTGAACGAGACGGATTTTGCAGCTTTGGCAGAGCACGTTTACACGCCGCTGATCGAGTGGGCCGCCACCGCCAAAGTGCAGCCATTGGCCTGAATGGAATGAAGCCGTGAGCCCTCACCAAAACCAAGTCCTTGATTTCGCCAGCCTGCCGATGTGGGGCTCGCGCTTGATCGAAGCCAGCGCCGGTACGGGTAAAACATGGACGATCGCCGCGCTTTATCTGCGGTGCGTTCTGGGGCAGGGCGGCTTGGAAGGGCCGTTGGCAAAGCCCTTGCATCCCAAAGAAATTTTGGTGATGACCTTCACCCGCGCCGCGACCCGGGAACTGGGTGAACGCATTCGCGCCCGTTTGGTGGAGGCCGCGGCCTTCTTGCGTCAGCCGGACTCCAGCAAAACCGATGATCCGGTTTTGGAGCAACTGGACACGGATTTTGCCGAGCCACAGGCCAGGGCCGAGGCGATCCGGCGTTTGAACGCGGCGGCGCAAGCCATGGACGAAGCCAGCATTTTTACCATCGACGCATGGTGTCAACGGGTCCTTCGCGAGCAGGCTTTTGACAGCGGAGCCGCCTTTGACGAAACACTCTTGAGCGATGAAAAAGCGTTGCTGAACGAGGCGGTGCAAGACTATTGGCGCAGCGCCTTTTATGGCCTTTCACCACGGTCGGGACTGCTGGCTTTTTGTTTGGACACGTGGCCCACGGTGGAGGCTTGCGCGAAAGATGTGGGCGAGTTGTTGCGCTTTGAAGCGCCCTCAGAAGAAGTGAATGCGGGCTTTGAACGGTCTTTGCAAGAACACCTGGAGGCCGAATTTCCGGCGCCATTGGCCTCTCTGATGTCGCAAGCGCCGGCCCAAGTGGCCGAGATGAAAAGTTGGCTGACCGCCCAACTGGCCGAGCACCCGACGCATTGGAGCAAAACCAAAGTCGCTGTTGATTCGGTGAAAAAATGGTTTGAAATTCTGCAACCTTGGTCAAACTTATCACGGCCATTGGCTTTGCCCAAAGACAAAGCAATGCAGACCGGGTTGAAGCGATTGACGCCCCCAGGTTTGCTCGATGGAAGGGTGAAAGCCGCCCCTGATTTTTTGCCGCCATCTGCTTTCACTTGGTTCGAGCAGGTGCAAGCCCAGTATTCGGCCTGGGAATCAAATCCCTCTAATAGCCCCAACGCCTTGATCCGCCAGCATGCAACGCGGCGAGTGGCTCAGCGAATGGCCCAGTTGAAACAACAAGCGGGCCTATTTGGTTTTGCTGATTTGCTGCGCCGCTTGGAGCAGGCCTTGCGCCAATCGCCCGCCTTGCGTGAGCAATTGGTGCGGCAATTTCCCGTTGCCATGGTCGATGAATTTCAAGACACGTCGCCGCTGCAATACCGGCTCTTCGATCACATTTATCGAATCCAAGACAACGCACCCAACAGCGCCTTTTTGATGATTGGTGACCCCAAACAATCGATATATGGTTTTCGCGGGGCCGACATTTACAGCTACTTGCAAGCCCGTTCTGCGACCCAAGGCAGGCACTACCGATTGGAGCGAAATTTTCGATCCACCGAGGCCATGGTGAAGGCCGTTAACCAACTCTTTGAGCGTGCCGAGCAGGCTTTGCCCGAAGGGGCTTTCGGGCTGCTGCCTTTCATGCCCGTGGCGGCCCAGGGGCGCGACGAAGCCTGGGTGAACGAACCAGGCACCTTGCCCGCCATAACCTGTGTTGCGGACCTGAACCTCAAAACCCAAAACGAGGTTCGGGCTTCCATGGCCGAGTTGGCCGCTGAGCAAATGGTGGACTGGTTGAATGACGCCCGCAATGGGTTCTTGAAGGGTTCTCAATGGCGTCGGCTTCGGCCCAAAGACATCGCTGTGCTGGTGCGCTCGGGCGTGGAAGCGCAAGCCGTTCGACAGGCGATGCGTAAACGCGGTTTGGCTTCTGTGTATTTGTCCGATCGGGAATCGGTGTTCGAAAGCGAAGAAGCCCGGGATTTGGTGCATTGGCTGCGCGCGGTGGCTGAGCCCCGCGACAACCGTTTGGTTCGCGCTGGCTTGGCGCTGAAACTAATCGACTTGTCCCCCGCCGAGTTGTTGGCCTTGGCCGATGACGACGCGGTGTTTGACCGTTATGCCAGCAAGGTCCAGGACTTGCACTCCATTTGGCAAAGTCAAGGCGTGATGGCCATGTTGCGTCAAACCTTGCATGGGTTTGAGTTGCCTTCGCGTTGGACAACACAAACCGGTGGCGAGCGTCGATTGACCAATTTTTTGCACCTTGCTGAGTTGCTGCAAACGGCCAGCCAAGCGATCGAAGGCGAACACGCCTTGATTCGTTGGTTAAAGGAAGAAATGACCGTGGATGAGGGGCCAACTTCTTTGGAGGCGGATGCCGCGGTGCTGCGCTTAGAAAGCGACGATGATTTGGTCAAGGTCGTGACGATTCACAAAAGCAAGGGCCTGGAGTACCCGGTTGTCTTTTTGCCCTTTGCGACCCCTCTCAAAGCCTTGAATAAAACCCGAGTCAAGTCGGCTTTTCTGCCGAATGCGGCGGGCCATCGTGAATGCGTTTTGGACCTCGAGGACGAGCAGAACCAACAGCGTTTTGAGCAAGAGCGGCTGCGCGAAGATTTGCGTCTTTTGTACGTGGCCCTGACCCGTGCACAGCATGGCCTTTGGCTGGGTTTCAGCGCCGTGAAACTGGGCACCTCTTCGGCCGATCAAACCCACCGAAGTGCCTTGGGTTATTTGTTGGCGCCAAAGGTTGAGTGGGCCCAAAGTTTGAACGACTGGGCAGAGGCGGCGGGCCCCGATGGTTTCGTTTGGGCCAATAAAACGGCTGATCTTGAACCTGGCGCCGCTTTGCCATTGACCCGTCTGCAAGAAGCGCAGGCAGATCAAACGGGGTGCACTGCACTGAATTCAATCAAAACAACCGAGTCGCTTGCCGAGTCGCTTGATTACCAGGGCGAGTTTGACAAAACCTGGAGCGTGGCCAGTTACTCCCGCTTGACACGGGAACTGCACCCCAGCGCCCGGGCGCAGCCACTGCGCCCTGCGGATGATGAATTACGCCCCTCGGCCAGTCGCTCCCCGTTGTTGTTGATCGAATCACGGGACTTTCTCGGCAACGACTCAAAACCAGCAGAGGCCATTCAGCACCGCTTTAAAAAAGGGCCATTGAGCGGCAACTTCTTGCACGATCAGTTGGAGTGGATGGGCAGCGAAGGCTTCGGCCGTTTTTCGATGCCGCTTTTAAAACAACGCTGCGAACGCGCCGGACACACTGAGCCGGCCGCTGACTTGGCCACCTGGCTGCAAACCGTGGCCAACACACCCTTGCCAGGGCCGGGGGTGGCCTTGTCTGGGCTTTCAGGCCTGTCTGAGGTCGAGCACCACAATGACCCAACGCCCATCAGCCCTCTGACGGAACTCGAATTTTGGTTGCCCACTGAGCACATCGACACCGAAGCCGTGGATGGGTGGTGCCAGCACCATTTTTGGCCGGGTGCACCTCGACCCGCTTTGCGTCGCAGTGTTTTGCATGGCATGTTGATGGGCTTCATGGATTTGGTTTTTGAGCACCAAGGGCGTTTTTGGGTGCTGGATTACAAGTCGAATTTTTTGGGCAGTGACGATGCCGCTTACCACCCCGAGGCCCTTCAACAAGCCATGCTTGACCACCGCTACGACGTCCAAGCGGCGGTCTACAGTTTGGCTTTGCACCGTTTGCTGAAAAGCCGACTGGGTGCCACCTATGACCCAGAAAAGCATTGGGGCGGGGCGATCTATTACTTTATTCGAGGGGTGACCAGCCCCGATCACGGTGTGACGGTGCTCCGTCCGCCCGCTGGCGCTTGGGCTTCGCTGGAGGCGTTGGTGTGAACACTTCCACTCTATTGGCGACGCTGAACGACTGGGCCGACCAAGGTGGGTTGCGCCAACTCGACAGCGCCTTGGCCCGTTGGATGGCCCAGCAAGAGCCGTCGAGTTCGCCCGCCTTGCTGTTGTTGACGGCGGTGTTGGCGCGGCTTGAAGGTTTGGGCCACACCGGATTGCCACTCCATTTAAGTGCCGCAGGCGGTCTGGATCAGACGGCCCTCGGGTCGGTTGTGGACTTGCTCGATTGGCCACCTGCCATTGAGCAGGCCTTCAAGACGCTGGCGCAAGACCTGTTGGGCCCAGGATTTTCTTGGGACGCTTTGCAATCAAATCGGTTGGTCAGGTGCCTGAAGAAGACAGCTCATGCTGAAGATCCGTTGGCTTCAGAACCGAAAGACCTGGGTCAGCCCTTGGTTTTGCAAATGGAGGATGAAGGGCACGCTTGGCTTTCGCTTCGCCGCTACTGGGTTTATCAAAACAAAATCGGCCAAGCCATCGCGCAGAGAACCCAAATCAGCACTCAATTCAGCACTCAAATCATGAACCCAATCGCGCCGGACGCCCACCCCGAACGCGCGCTGGATTGGCAAAAAACCAGGGCCTTGCTCGACGGCTTGTTTCCTGCCTCGGTCAATACCGCGGACCCGCTGCCCAATTGGCAAAAAATCGCTTGTGCCTTGGCATTGCGGGGCCAGTTGACCGTCATCACGGGCGGTCCGGGCACCGGCAAAACGTTCACGGCCGCGCGGGTTTTGGTGGCCGCCTTGGCAAGTGCCCCAGAACCTGACGCTTTGCGGGTGGCCCTGGCCGCTCCCACGGGCAAAGCGGCGGCGAGGTTGCGTCAATCCATCGAGCAAGCGCTGCCGCCTTTGCGGGGTTCCTTGCGTTCAAGCTGGCAGCTCGGGCCAGCCAAAACCTTGCATGCTTTGCTGGGACGGGTGCCAGGCAGTCGCCGTTTCAAATACAACGCGCAGAATCCATTGCCACTTGATTTATTGATCGTCGACGAAACCTCGATGGTGCATGTGGAGATGATGGCCAGCTTGCTTGAGGCCCTTCCCAAGAGCGCCAAGTTGGTCATGCTGGGCGACAAAGACCAACTTGCCTCGGTGGAGGCTGGCTCGGTTTTGGGTGATTTGTGCGCCCAAGCCGAAGGCGCTTTTTATGACCCTGCCACCTTGGCCTATCTGGCCGAAACCACGGGCTGTGTTTTGCCCACCAAGACGCCGCCTGACGAATCGGCGGTGGCCAATTCACTGAACCAACAAACCGTGATGCTGCGGCACAGCCACCGCTTCGGCTCCGACATTGGCCAGCTGGCCGAGGCCGTCAGGCAAGGCCAAGTCGTCGCGGTGGGGGCTATTTTGAAGGCGGCTCAGACAAGGGCCGGGGCGCAAGATTCAACCAGTCCCAAAACAAGCCCCATCTGGTGGTCTGGTGGGTGGTCGGGCGCCGTTGACCCTGTTCCCCCTGTTCCCCCTGTTCCCGCCGACGTGGTGGCGCTGGCGGTCAAAGGGCGCAGCGACTCGACGGGTTTACCCAGCTACGCCGACTACCTTCGGGTGCTCAAAAGTGGCCGATCTGAGGCTTTGAAAAGCGAGGCCGACCACAGCGCTTGGGTCCGCGACGTGCTGACCACCTTCGACACTTTTCGCATTTTGTGTGCCGTTCACGAGGGGCCTTGGGGCGACAAGGCCCTCAACCAAGCCGTTCAACAAGGGCTGGTTCAAGCGGGGTGGCTGAGCGCCAGTGCATCGCAAGGCGACTGGTTTGAGGGCCGTCCGGTGCTGGTCACCCGAAACGACCCGGGTGTCGGCGTGTTCAACGGCGATGTGGGGCTGGTTTTGACGTCCCTCACCGGCGGCCTGCGTTTCTACAGTTTGGACGGCGAGGCCTTGCGCTCGGTCGCCGTCAGCCGCCTTCAATCGGTTGAAACGGCCTTCGCCATGACCATCCACAAGAGCCAAGGCTCAGAGTTTGCCCACACCGCTTTGGTGCTCCCCGATCGCAGCGGCCCCTTGCTCACGCGTGAGTTGCTTTATACGGGCATGACCCGGGCACGGACGCACCTCTCGCTGTTTGAACCCACCCCGGGTTTGGTGGCTCAGGCGGTGCACAATCCCACTCGGCGATTGAGCCAAGGCCTTAGCTGATTAAAAAACCATGTTTGAACTCACCATGATCTCAACGATTTTTCCCCTCATCTTACTGATCGTGTTCAGCCCCTTGATTTTGGCGCTGCTTCTGATGGGGTTGCAAAAAAAGGTGAATATGTTTTACCCCGCCACGGGGATGATCAAAACGGGCTATGTGGGTTACAGCTGGACCTATTTGGCCTTTGGCTGG
>CAILKX010000031.1 GCA_903834975.1 uncultured Curvibacter sp. | reverse complement strand
GTACCAGCGCAACCTCAAAGAAGACGGCGACGTCATCGAAGCCCTGCTGCTGGAAACCAACGACGACGCCATGCCCTAAGAAAAGGGCAGGTAGGCAAAAGGGCAGGTAGGTGCTCAAGGCGCGCTTAAGGCACTTTTACGCGGGCATTAAGCGGGCATTCAGCGGCCACTTAGCGGGCCTCCAGCGGGCGGTTATATCGAGGCCCTCGCCGTTATTTAAGCGGATGCAGCTGCCAGCGGCTCTACGCGGTCCACCGTGTCCACCCGGTTCAAAAGGTCCAATCGGGCCAGGCGCTGCTTCACTTCGGCCAATTTCAAGCCGTAGGCATCGGCAAATTCAGCCAGTTCCAAGCCGCTGTTTTTAAACGCCTGCGCCAAGGCTTGGTCGCGGGCTTGCTCGCTGCGCCAGAGGGCCAAAGCCTCGTCCAGCAAGGTATTGGCCGCCTCGTCACGCGGTGAGCGCACCAAGTCCGCATAAGCCTGGGCCGATAAGCCGGAAGCCAACAGGGCCTGAATCAGGCGACGCAGCAACTTGGGACGGAGGTCTTCACGACTGCGTTGTTGGCGCCGCTTAAAGACTTCCAGCAAGGCATGGTGAACATGCTCAGGCGCCATGGCCTCGACAGGCTGGGCTTGCAAATCATGGCGCGCCAGTCCTGACGCCACGGCGCTCAGATAGCGCGTCGAACGGGCGTGAAAAGCCAGCGCCTGTTTCAAGGCGTCCGCCTCGAATTCATCCGGGTGGGCCGCCAGCAAATCTTGATAAATGCCACGCTTCATGGGCAAAAACTCAGCACCAAAGAGGGCTGGATAGAGCGAAGCCAATCGATTCAACACCGCCGTCCGTTGGCTCTGATTGGCTTGGGGGTTTGGATTCGCTTCAACGGATGTGGTCATTCAAAACAATCAAAAATTCAGTTCAAGGCCGCATCGACCAACTCAACCCAGTGTTTAACCGGGGTTGGGGTGCCGCTTTGCAGATGCGTGATGCAGCCAATGTTGGCGCTGACAATGGCCTCAGGCGCCAAGTCGTTCAAATGGCCCAGCTTGCGATCCCGCAAAGCATAGGCCAGCTCGGGGTTGAGGACCGAGTAAGTGCCGGCCGAGCCGCAGCACAAATTGGACTCGTTGGTGGCCACACGAATTTTGAAACCCAGGGCCCCGAGCTGGGTTTCAACGCCGCCTCGAAGTTGTTGGCCGTGCTGCAAGGTGCAAGGGGGGTGGTAGCCAATGGGGCCCGACGGAACCGAGCGCATTTGGGGCAAAAGGGCCGGCACCAAATCGGGCAGTAACTCACTCAAATCGCGGGTCAGGGCGCTGATGCGGGCGGCTTTTTCTGCATACGCCGTGTCGTGTTGCAACAGGTGCCCATATTCCTTCACCGTGACGCCACAGCCTGAGGCGTTCATCACGATGGCCTCGACGCCGTTGCCGTTCGAAACATAGGGCCACCAAGCGTCAATGTTGGCGCGCATTTGCACCAAAGCGCCGTCTTGGTCATTCAAGTGAAATTTAACCCCACCACAACAACCCGCAGCAGGCGCCACCAAGGTTTCAATTCCGGCCGCGTCCAACACGCGGGCGGTGGCGGCATTGATGTTGGGCGACATGGCCGGTTGAACACAACCCGCCAGCATCAGCACCTTGCGCGGATGGGGGCGTGTGGGCCAGGTGCCGGCGTTTTGCGGCAGGGGCACTTTGGCTTGCAGACTTTTCGGTAAGAGACCGCGCACCGCCTGACCCAGCTTCATGGCGGGCGAGAACAGGGGCGAACTCAGACCTTCTTTCAATGCCCACCGCACGGCCTTTTCTGCCAAGGGGCGTTCTACTTTTTCCTCCACCAACTGGCGGCCAATGTCGACCAAGTGGCCGTATTCGACGCCACTGGGGCAGGTGGTTTCGCAATTTCGACAGGTCAGACAGCGGTCCAAGTGTTGCTGCGTTTTGCGCGTCGGCTCGGCGCCTTCGAGCACCTGTTTGATGAGGTAAATGCGGCCACGCGGTCCATCAAGTTCGTCGCCCAACAGTTGATAAGTCGGGCAGGTGGCGGTACAAAAACCACAGTGCACGCAACGCCGCAAAATGGCCTCGGCTTCACGGCCTTCCACGCGGTCCTGGTATTCGGGTGCCAAATGGGTTTGCATCAGCTCTCCAGCCGTTGGCGGCAAAAAATGCCCGCCGGGTCAAATTGTTTTTGTAAGTCGCGTTGAATGCGTTGCAGCACCGCCTGGGTCGGGGTGAACACGGGCAGTTCCAACGGTCCGCTCGAATAACCCCGAAAGCGTGTGGCGTGGCCGCCCCACTGCAGGGCCCGTTCGCGCAACTGCGCCGGTGTGTCCTCTGGGTCTTGAGGCGTGACTTTGTACCAGCGTTGGCCGCCGCCCCACTCCATCAAGCTGCGCTGCCCAATGCCCAGCGGCGGCGCGGTATCGGGCACGCTGACGCGCCACAGGCTCTCTTGACCCGTCAAAGCAAAGAAGGGATGGGTTTGTTCGCGCAAAGCGCCCCACAAAGCGTGCGCCTCGACGGCTGGCAACCATTGACCGCCCATGCGCTCAATGGCCGCCTGCACCGCCGCTTTCGCGCCGCGCAAACGCACCGTCAACACACCGTCCAGAAAACAAGACGCATTGATGGGCAATGGCTGCCCCCCCCAAGCGTGTAGTTTTTGTAACGCCTCCGCACTGTCGCACTCGAAGCGCAAAGAAGCCTCGGCCGGGGCTACTGGCAACACCTTCAGCGACACCGAGGTGATCAAGCCCAGCGTGCCCATCGACCCGGCCAGCAAGCGCGACACGTCATAGCCCGCCACATTTTTCATGACCTGGCCGCCAAACACGAGGTGTTCGCCGCGACCGTTCAGTAACCCAAGGCCCAGAACAAAATCGCGCACACTGCCCACGGCGGCTCGGGAAGGGCCCGACAAACCGGCCGCGACCATGCCGCCCAACGTGGCTTGTGCGCCAGGCTCGGCCAAGTGGGTGAAGTGCGGCGGCTCAAAAGCCAAGCACTGTCCCTTTTCTGCCAACACGTTTTCAATTTCAGCGAGCGAGGTGCCGGCGCCAGCGGTGATGACCAACTCGGAGGGCTCATAGGCCGTGATGCCAGCCAAGGCACGCGTGTCGACGAGGTCACCGACGAGCGTCTGGCCATAGAAATCTTTGGTTCCGCCGCCGCGCCAACGCAGCGGGGTTTTGTCCGCGGCTGCAGCCAAAATGCGGTCGGCATAGCCTTTGATCTGTGACGCCATAAACGGCCATGTCCTTGAATTGATTTGTCGGTATTGTAATTTTGGTGCCACACCGTTGCCACAGGGGCCGCGGATAATGGCTTCATGACCATTTCCCAATCCTCTTTTTCTCGGGTTTTGCCGCTTGAAGGCGCCACCAACTTTCGTGATTTGGGCGGCTATATCGGCGATCAAGGGCGCCCCGTTCGTTGGGGGAAATTGTTCCGCTCTGAACACTTGGCAGGACTCACCGAAGCCGATCTGCACCAGTTAAAAGCGCTCGGCGTCACGCGCTCATTTGACTTCAGAGGCGTTCAAGAAAGCGCCTTGGAGGCCTACGCGTGGCCCGACATTCAGCGGCACGCTTTGTCCATTGAACCCACCGTGGTGCAACGCCTTCAGGCTCAATTCCTGAAGGACCTGCCGCTCACACCCGACGACGCCGTGCGGGTGATGCAAGACACTTACCGGGACTTCGTGCGACACCATTCGCCGCGTTTTGCCGAGTTGTTTGAGCACCTGCTGACCGATGACTCGCCGATGGTGTTCCACTGCACCGCCGGCAAAGACCGCACCGGCTTGGCCGCTGTTTTAATTTTGCACGCCCTCGGTGTTTCCATGGCCAGCATCCAAACCGATTACTTGCTGACCAACCAGCATTACAAGCGGGTGGAAAAGCACGCCCCAGCCGAACACGCCCGGGTTTTGCCCAGCGACGTCATGGCGGTGGTCTGGCAAGTTCAACCGGCTTTTCTACAAGCCGCGCTGGCGGTGATCGAAACCGATCATGGCGGGTTAACGCCGTATTTAGAGCGTCAAATGGGCCTGGGCCCGACGGCCCTGAACCAGTTGCGTCAACGCTATTTGGACGCTGAAAATTTGGGCTCTAAAAAATAAGCCGTCGGCAAACCCGGCACGTCGACCCGTGCCGACAAAACACAACCCGCCAAGGGCCACCGCGTCAATTCGGCATCAGGCCGCCCTTTGACCGCGGTGGTGACAAACAAGGTTCGCCCATCCGGCCCACCAAAGCAGGGCATGGTCGGGCAACGGGCGGGGACGGGCACACGGGCCAGCACGCGGCCAGTGGGTGCTATTTTGAGCAATTGGCCGCCCTCGTATTGAGCGCTCCAATAATTGCCTTCGACATCCACGGCAGCCCCGTCGGGGCGACCGCCATAGAGGTCGGCTTGTGCCAAATTCGCGGGGTCAAAGCCCGCGGGTTTGTCCGGCAGCTGCAACCACACCTGGGGGTCTGACAACTGATTCGTCTGGGCATCCCAGCGCCAGGCATGGACACGGTGACTGCCGGTGTCGGCCCAATAAACGGTCGGGTGTCCGGGTGCTGATTCAGGTGAAAAAGCCAAGCCGTTGGCTGTGACGTTGTCGTTGGCCTGCTGGCACAACACCGGTTCTTCGCCGCGCGCATCAAGGCTGTACAAAGCGGCCAAGCGCTGGTCTTTGGGCTCGTACATGGTGCCGACCCAAAAGCGCCCCATGGGGTCGCAGCGGCCATCGTTGCTGCGGGTGGTCTTCGGGTCATGTGGCAAGCGGGCCAAACAAGTCAAGTCCCCGCCCCAATGCGGGGCGCGGTAAATGCCGTCTCGCAAACCAATGACCAAGCCCCCTGAACGCGCCGGCGCCATGCAGCCGGGCTCTGACGGCAAGGCCCAGCTTTCCATGGATTGCCCTTCTGGGCCGGATCGCCAAATTTCTTGGGCCGGAATGTCCACCCAATACAAGCGCTGCTCTTCGGGGTGCCAGAAGGGTGACTCGCCCAATTGCTGACGCTGCGGGGTGAGCGCTTGCCAATTCAGGTGCAATACGTCGGGTGACATCGGTGCGGCGGCTTTCATCAAAATGAAGGAAGTCGAATTGTGGACAAAAAAAGGCCCGCCGAAGCGGGCCGAATATCCAAGGAGATCAAAAAAACAGTAAGAACCAGTAAGAACCCGTTTGAATGAGGGGTTATCGACCGTAAGCAGACTCGCCGTGCGAGCTGATGTCCAGGCCTTCGCGCTCTTCTTCTTCGCTCACCCGCAGGCCGATGGTCAAATCGACCAGCTTGTAGGCGATCAGGGCCACTACACCCGACCACACAATCGTCACGCCAATCGCCTTGGCTTGCACCAAGACTTGAGCGGCGATTGAGTAAGCGTCTGGCGTCACCGCGGCCACCGTGAACCAGTCAGCGGGGAAGCTGGGGCCACCCAGGTTGGGCGAGTTGAACACACCGGTCAACAACGCCCCCAAGATGCCGCCCACGCCGTGCACACCGAACACGTCCAAGGTGTCGTCGGCGCCGATCATCTTCTTCAGACCCGTCACGCCCCACAGGCACACAAAGCCCGCAATCAAACCAATGATCAAAGCGCCGCCAATGCCCACGTTGCCGCAAGCCGGGGTGATCGCCACCAAGCCCGCCACAGCACCCGAAGCGGCACCCAGCATCGAGGCCTTGCCTTTGTGCAAAGCTTCACCTGCCGACCAGCTCAGCACCGCCGCCGAGGTCGCAATGAAGGTGTTCACGAAGGCCAAGCCCGCCACGCCATTGGCTTCCAAAGCGGAGCCGGCGTTAAAGCCAAACCAGCCCACCCACAGCAGGGCCGAGCCCACCATGGTCAGCGTCAGGCTGTGAGGGGCCATCGACTCTTTGCCGTAACCAATGCGCTTGCCGACCATGAAGGCACCGACCAAGCCAGCCACCGCTGAGTTGATGTGCACCACCGTGCCGCCCGCAAAGTCCAGCGCGCCCCATTGCCACAGCAAACCGGCCTTGGCGTTGACCGCGTCAACCACGTCCGCCGAGGTGTAGGCATCAGGACCCATCCAGAACCACACCATGTGCGCGATGGGCAGGTAGCTGAAGGTGAACCACAGCACCATGAACGCCAGCATGGCCGAGAACTTGATGCGCTCGGCAAACGAGCCCACGATCAAGCAGCAGGTGATGCCCGCAAAGGTCGCTTGGAAGGCGGCGTAGACGATTTCAGGAATGGCCACGCCCTTGCTGAAGGTGGCCGCGTTGGCAAAGGTGCCCGCCACGTTGTCCCAAACGCCGTTCATGAACAGGCGGTCCAAGCCCCCAATGAAGTCGTTGCCTTCGGTGAACGCCAAGCTGTAGCCATACAGGAACCACAGCACGACGATCAGGGAGAAGGTGACCATGACCTGCATGAGCACCGACAGCATGTTCTTGGAGCGAACCAAGCCGCCGTAGAACAGGGCCAGACCTGGGATGGTCATCAAGATGACCAAGATGGTGGAGACCATCATCCAGGCGGTGTCGCCCTTGTTGGGGACGATGGCGGGGGCGGCGTCAGCGGCCGGGGCAGGCGCGGCTGCGGGGGCTGCTGCGGGGGCCGCAGCGGGTGTGGCTGCCGTTGCAGCAGCAGGCGCTGATGGGGCAGCTGATGTGGCAGCAGGTGCATCGGCGGCCATGGCCAGCTGGGCCGAGCCGGCAAAGCCGCCCAGCGCTGTCAAGGCCAAGCCCGCACTCAGGACGAGGGAGGAAAGGAGTTTTTTCATATTCGTGCTTTCTGGATGTTGCGTGGGGTTCCAAGCGCTTTACAGCGCTTCTTGGCCCGTTTCGCCCGTGCGAATGCGCACCACTTGTTCCAAGTTGTAGACAAAAATCTTGCCGTCGCCAATCTTGCCGGTGCGCGCAGCACCCTCGATGGCTTCGATCACACGGTCCACCAAATCAGCGGCCACCGCCGCTTCAATCTTGACCTTGGGCAAGAAGTCCACCACGTACTCCGCGCCGCGGTACAGCTCGGTGTGGCCCTTTTGACGACCAAAGCCCTTGACTTCGGTCACCGTGATGCCTTGAACCCCCATCGCAGAGAGGGCTTCACGCACCTCGTCCAGCTTGAACGGTTTGATGATGGCAGTGACAAGTTTCATGTGTACTCCT
>CAILKX010000030.1 GCA_903834975.1 uncultured Curvibacter sp. | reverse complement strand
TCGCAGCGGCCCCTTGCTCACGCGTGAGTTGCTTTATACGGGCATGACCCGGGCACGGACGCACCTCTCGCTGTTTGAACCCACCCCGGGTTTGGTGGCGCAGGCGGTGCACAATCCCACTCGGCGATTGAGCCAAGGCCTTAGCTGATTAAAAAAACCATGTTTGAACTCACCATGATCTCAACGATTTTTCCCCTCATCTTGCTGATCGTGTTCAGCCCCTTGATTTTGGCGCTGCTTCTGATTGGGTTGCAAAAAAAGGTGAATATGTTTTACCCCGCCACGGGGATGATCAAAACGGGCTATGTGGGTTACAGCTGGACCTATTTGGCCTTTGGCTGGCTGGTGCCGATTTTTCGGGGCGAAATAGCGATTGCCCTCATGCACTTGGTCATTTATTGCGTGACCTTTGGCTTCTCCCAACTTGTGCTGCCTTTTTTGTACAACCGCCAATACATGACGCGCATGTTGACCAGCGGCTGGCAATTGGACCGGAACGACCCGAATTACTTGTTGGCTTGCCAAAAGCTCAACATCATGCCGTGAATTGAATCAGTTCAAATTTGGCCCAATGCTTAATGCTTCATGGGCCTTCAAGCTCAGCCAAGGTATTTAAGAACAGGGCCTGTCCGTGGCTCACCGATTGCTCCCAAGTTCGCGCTGCCGCTTCGTTGGCGTCGTCGCTGATGTATTTAAAAGACCGCCAAGGCAGCCCGAATTCGTGGGCCACATGGGCGATGGCGAACAACTCCATGTCGACGATGTCCACGCCGTTTTCAGCCAGCCAAGGGTCGTGGGCGGTGACAAAGCTGTCACCGGTGCCGCAGCACACTTCGGCGTTTAGCGCTCCCACAGGCCGCGCGGCCGAATAGCGTTGGGGCCGCTCACAAAAAGGCGTGATGCCGCGTGGCGACAGCGGCTCGGCGGACATGTCGCGTTGCAGCACGTCGCGCACCTCGACCAAACCACTCACACCCGGATGGGTTCGTCCTGCGGTGCCGAAATTGAGGAGGCCTTGTGGTTTAAAACGTGCAATCGCTTGCCCTGTTTGGAGTGCTGCATTGAGTTTTCCGACCCCCGTGTAAACCAACTCGACACCATGAGGCAGTTGAGACGCCGAAATTTCAGCGGGCAGAGCGGCCAGTAACAACCAGCGAGGCGATTGACGCATAAGGAAAGCAGATGAAAAACGAGGGGAAGGGTTTGGCGTCGATAATTCTCCCATGAACACCCGCGCTCAATCTGCCCCATCTTTTGGGGCCTCCGCTTCTCATTCGCTGTCTTTCGACGCCTTGGCCTTGACGCCAGCCGCCTTGAACAATTTGCAGCAATTGGGGCTGACCCAAATGACCCCCATTCAGGCCGCCAGCTTGCCCTTGACCTTGGCGGGCCATGACCTGATCGCCCAAGCCAGCACCGGCAGCGGCAAAACCGTGGCCTTTGGTTTGCCCTTGGTTAACCGTTTGGAAGCCCCTCGCATGAATGTGCAGGCGCTGATTTTGTGCCCGACCCGCGAACTGGCCGACCAAGTGGCGCAAGAAATCCGCCGCCTGGCGCGTGCCGTTGAAAACATCAAGGTGGTCACCTTGTGTGGTGGCGTTCCCCTTCGCGGCCAAATTCTCAGCTTGGAGCACGGCGCGCACGTGGTGGTCGGTACGCCGGGGCGCATTCTGGATTTGATTGACCGCAACGCCTTGCATTTGGGCGCCGTTCAAACCTTGGTGCTGGACGAGGCCGACCGCATGTTGGACATGGGTTTCTTGGACGACATCGCCAAAGTGGTCAAGCAATGTGGCGTGAATCGGCAGACGCTGTTGTTCTCGGCCACCTACCCGGAAGGCATTGACCGCTTGGCCTCGCAGTTTTTGAAAAATCCAAAAACCGTTCAGGTGGCGGCCCAGCACGACATGAGCACTTTGCAACAGGTGTTCGTTGAAGTCAAAGAAAACGAGCGCTTGTTGGCCGTCTCGCAGGTACTGCGCCATTATCGGCCGACCTCGGCGCTGGCCTTTTGCAACACCAAAAACCAATGTCGCCAATTGGTGGCGCAGTTGCAAGCCCAAGGCTTCAGTGCCATGGCTTTGTTTGGCGAGTTGGAACAGCGCGAGCGTGATCAAGTCATGGTGCAATTTGCCAACCGCAGTTGCAATGTCCTCGTCGCGACCGATGTGGCGGCCCGTGGTTTGGACGTGGCCGATTTGGCCGCCGTCATCAACGTCGATGTCAGTCCCGACCCCGAAGTGCATGTGCACCGCATTGGCCGCACCGCCCGAGCCGGCGCGCAGGGCTTGGCGGTGACGCTCGCGAGTTTGGACGAGATGGGCTATGTCGGCCGCATTGAGTTGCTGCAAGGGCGCGAATCAGATTGGCTGCCGTTGGCAGAATTGTCAAAGAGCAAGGACAGCGAACCACCCTTAAAAGCCCCCATGGCCACGCTGCAAATCGTGGGCGGTCGCAAAGAAAAAATTCGCGCCGGCGACGTTTTGGGGGCCTTGACCGGCGAGGCTGGTTTTCAAAAAGAGCAGGTGGGCAAGATCAATGTCAACGAATTCTCAACGTACGTTGCCGTCTCAGCAGCCATTGCCCGCGAGGCCGTGCAACGGCTGTCAGAAGGCCGCATCAAGGGACGCATGGTCCGGGTGCGCTTGCTGGGCTTGAACACCAACCCGGACTGAGCACTCGGGGAGCCGTTCTTGACTTTGAATTCTTTCTCAGCCCTGCCACCCCACAAGGTCAGTGTGGCGCCGATGATGGATTGGACCGACCGGCATTGCCGTTTCTTCCACCGACTCATCACCCAGAAAGCCTTGCTCTACACCGAGATGGTGACCACCGGGGCTTTGCTGCATGGCGATGTGCCGCGCCACCTGCGTTACAACGAACAAGAGCACCCAGTGGCCTTGCAACTCGGGGGCAGCGAGCCGGCCGATCTGGCCGCTTGTGCCAAGCTGGGCGAGGCTTGGGGCTATGACGAAATCAACCTGAACTGCGGCTGTCCCAGCGAACGGGTGCAACGCGGCGCCTTTGGCGCTTGCCTGATGAACGAAGCGACCTTGGTGATGGATGGCGTCAAGGCCATGCTGGATTCGGTCAACCAGGTGCCGGTGACGGTCAAGCACCGCATCGGCGTGGACCAAGTTGAAAGTTATGCCTTTGTGCGTGACTTTGTCGGCACCGTGGCGCAGGGCGGTTGCCGCACCTTCATCGTCCATGCCCGCAACGCTTGGTTGAAGGGCCTCAGCCCCAAAGAAAACCGCGAAATTCCGCCGCTCCGCTACGACGTGGTCTATCAACTGAAGCGCGACTTTCCCGATCTGCTCATTTCCATCAACGGGGGCATCACCACCAACCCCCAAATTGAAGCGCACTTAACGCAGGTGGACGGCGTGATGATTGGGCGCGAGGCCTATCACAACCCCTGGTTGATGGCCGAGTGGGATGCTCGCTTTTTCGGCCAAACCGAGCGGGCTTTGAGCCGTGACGAGGTCGAACACGCGATGTGCGATTACATGGCACAAGAGCAAGCGCAGCACGGCACGCCCTGGCACAGCCTGGCGCGGCATCTTTTGGGGTTGCGACATGGCTTGCCAGGGGCAAGGCGTTGGCGGCAGGTTTGGAGCGACCCGACCCTGCGGCATTTGAGCGCCCACGAGGTCAGCGCGAGGGCGCGCGAATTCCTCTAACCGGCCGCCTTCAAGCCGTTCGCAAAGTGGGCCTGCATGCGCTTGCGAGCAGCCGGGGCGTCGGCTTGGTTCAAGGCGTCCATCAGGGCTTGGTGCTCTTTCAAAGAGTCGGCCAAGCGGCCTTCTTTGAACAAAGAATGGTGGCGGTTGAGCTTCATCACTTTGCGCAAGTCGGTCACCATTTGCAGTCGCCAGCGGTTGTTGGCGAGCTCCAATAACAACAGGTGAAACTGCTCGTTCAGCACAAAAAAGGCTTCTGCATCGCCCACCGAGGCTTCCAGTTGGGTGTGAAGGGCGTTCAGCTGGGCCAAGGACTCGGGCAACGCTTGGGCGGCCACCTCCGCTGCGGCGTCGCTCTCCAGCAGGCCGAGCAGGTGGTAGACATCGCGCAGGTCTTTTTCGTTGACTTCGGTGACGTAGGCGCCGCGGCGCACCTTCATGGTGACCAAGCCTTCGGCCGCTAAAACCTTGAGCGCTTCCCGCAAGGGGGTGCGGCTGATGCCGAGGTCTTGTGCAATTTTGAGTTCGTCAATCCAGTCGCCGGGGGCCAGTTCACGCTGAAAAATTTGCAAGCGAAGTTGCTCGGCGACCTGTTCGTACAGCGCTTGTTGGCTGAATTTGGGCGCCACTCGGGCCGCCGGGTCGACGGATGAAGTCACCGGTGGGGTCAGGATGGGGCGGGTCGGTTCTGCCAAAGCTCGCATGCCCAGATTGTAAGCAAAACCATAGAAACTTAATTCATAATTATGAATGACCGGGTAAAATTCAGCGGAAATCAACCTGGAAAACCCATTCCAACAAGGCCCGACATGAGCGCTCAAAACGATTCAAAAACCAATACAGCTCCCCCCAGTTTTGCCCCCAGTTCTTTGGCAGATTGGGCCAAATCGGCGGCCAAGTCGGCCCCCGGTGGGGACGTGAACGCGTTGAATTGGCTCACGCCCGATGGCATCACGGTCAAGCCTTTGTACACCGCGGCAGACACGGCGAACCTGCCTTATGCCAACACCTTGCCGGGGTTTGAGCCTTTTTTGCGCGGCCCACAGGCCACCATGTATGCCGTGCGTCCCTGGACCATCCGTCAATACGCGGGCTTTTCGACCGCTGAAGAATCCAATGCGTTTTACCGCAAGGCCTTGGCCGCAGGCGGTCAGGGCGTGTCGGTGGCCTTCGATTTGGCCACCCACCGCGGCTACGACAGCGACCACCCACGGGTCACCGGCGACGTCGGCAAAGCGGGCGTGGCGATTGATTCGGTCGAAGACATGAAGATTTTGTTCGACCAAATTCCGCTCGACAAAGTCTCGGTCTCCATGACCATGAACGGCGCGGTGCTGCCTGTGTTGGCGGGCTATGTCGTGGCCGCTGAAGAGCAGGGCGTGAGCCAAGACAAACTCTCTGGAACGATTCAGAACGACATTCTGAAAGAGTTCATGGTGCGAAACACCTACATTTATCCGCCCCAACCGTCGATGAAAATCATCGGTGACATCATCGAGTACACGGCCAAAAACATGCCGAAATTCAACTCGATCAGCATCTCGGGTTACCACATGAAAGAGGCCTGCGCCAACCAAGCGTTGGAGCTGGCTTTTACCTTGGCTGACTGCAAAGAGTAAGTGAAAACCGCCATCGCCAAAGGCATGGATGTGGACGAATTCGCCTGCCGTTTGAGTTTTTTCTGGGCCATCGGCATGAACTTC
>CAILKX010000029.1 GCA_903834975.1 uncultured Curvibacter sp. | reverse complement strand
GGCGAGGCCGGTTTTCAAAAAGAGCAGGTGGGCAAGATCAATGTCAACGAATTCTCAACGTACGTTGCCGTCTCAGCAGCCATTGCCCGCGAGGCCGTGCAACGGCTGTCAGAAGGCCGCATCAAGGGACGCATGGTCAGGGTCAGGCTGCTGGGGTTAAACAGCAGCCCGGACTGATTAAGCCAACGTAAAGCCTTCATTCACGAAGGGCATTTTTCGCAGGCGCACTCCGGTCGCCGCAGCGATTGCGTTGCCCAAGGCCGCTGGCAAGGCCGCATAGGGCGGCTCTCCCATGCCACCCCAGACATCGCCGCCGATGGGGACCAAAATCGGGATGATTTCAGGTGTTTGGCGTAAATGCAGCAAGGGGTAATCCGGTAAATTGCTTTGCTGCACACGGCCGTCTCGGATCGTGATGGCGTTCAAAAACACCGTGCCCAAAGCGAAAACCACATTGCTCTGAATTTGGGCCTTGGCTGAGTCGGGGTTGTTGACGTGGCCGGAGTCAATGGCCAAATAAACCTTGTGCACCGTCACGGCTTTTTGCGGACTCACCGACAACTCCACCACCGCCGCGGCGTAACTCCCAAAGGCGTCTTGCATGGCCAAACCCTGGAACCGCCCAGGGGGCAACGGCTTGCCCCAGCCGGCGGCTTGGGTCACGGCTTGCAATACTTTGGCATCCCGGCTGTCTTTGGGCAAAAGCCCCAAGCGACCTTGCAAGGGGTCTTTCCCCATTGCGAGAAAAATTTCATCTAAAAAGGATTCGCGGGCGAACGGGTTTTGTGAGTAATAAACCGAGCGCCAATAACCAATCGGCACATTCAATTGGGTCATGGCGTGTCGAGTCTCGTAATTGGGCACGTCATAGGGCGAGTCGTAAAAGCCATCGCCCGCCTGAAAGTCTTGTCCATTTTCCAGCGAGCTGGGTTGCAAGATGGCGGCAATCGAAGGGGATGCAAAAACGGCTTGCCACGCCTGCAACTGGCCTTGGGCATCGATCACAGCGCGTTGGCGATACAGCGCGACCGGACGGTAGAAGTCGTGCTGCACGTCCTCTTCACGACGCCACAACAACTTGACCGGAACGCCGGGCATTTCCTTGGCCACCAGCACCGCTTGGTTGACAAAGTCTTGGTAATTGCCTCGCCGGCCAAAACCACCACCGAGGTAAGGCCGGTTGACGACGACGTTTTCCTCAGGGATGCCGAGCGTTTTGGCAGCCATGGTTTGTGAGGCTTTGGCATTTTGCGTGGGAACCCAGAGCGTGATCTTGGCTTGCTGAGGCGAACCGTTTGGCGCCAACTCGACCAAAGCGGTACAGTTTTGAGGCTCCAGTGTGAAGTGGCCGAGGTAAGGCGTGAAGTATTCGGCCTCCAGCAATTGGGTGCCAATCTGAACGGGGGCCTGAGCCCAAACCGTTTCAAAATGACCGATTTGGCGCAGGGGTTTGGTTTTGCTTAAATCTTCACGCAAGACCTTCAAAATGGCCGCGTCGTCGAGCTGGTCCAAACCTTTAAAATCCCAGCTGATTTTTTGACTCAAGAGTGCTTGTTGGGCGCGCCACCAGTTGTCGGCAATGACCGCGACAAAGGTGGGTCCCATCACCACTTTTTTGACGCCACGGCGCAGCAGCAGGGCTGCGGTGTCGACCGATTGAGGGGCGCCCCCAAAGACCGGACAATGCGCAATGGCCGCATAAAGCATCTGGGGCAAGCGCGCATCGATGCCGAATTGGGCCGAGCCATTGGTTTTGGCGGGGATGTCAAAACGGGGCATGGATTGACCCATGATTTTCCAAGCCGACGGCGGTTTCAACTTCACATCATGGGGGACGGGCAGCTTGGCAGCGGCGCTGGCCAAGGCGCCGTAAGTCGTGCTCCGATTCGAAGCCAGGTGGCTGATTCGTCCGTTTTTGGCGACCAATTCCGTGATCTGCACCTGCCAAAGTTGTGCCGCTGCGGCCTTTAGCATTTCACGGGCCGTGGCGCCGGCCTTGCGCATGATCAGCTGGCCGTTTCGGATGCCCTTGCTGCCGCCGGTGGCAAAGTTGACTTCAACGTATTTGGCCCCGGCATTCTTGTTGACCGAGGCGAAGGCCATGCGCACATCAGACCATTGGCATTCCAGCTCCTCGGCCAGCATCATGGGCAGGCCTGTGCTGGTGCCTTGCCCCATTTCTGCTTGGGCCACCTGACACGTCACGTGGTTGGTGGGCGAGATGCTGAGCCACGCGTTGATGGCTTGGCTATTTTCCTGGCTATTGGAATCATCCCCCTGCATGTGTTGGGCTTGTGCAGGCAGGTGAAAACCCAAGGTCAAACCCAAGGAGCTGGCGGAAATGCCAGCAGAGGCGGTGAATTTCAAAAAGCGCCGACGAGTGCTGGGGGTATCTGAAGGGGTGGGCAGTTGGTGTGGGTTCATGGTGCTGCTCCTTTTTAAACTTTGGCGTGGCCACTTTGGCCACTTTGGCCCCATTGGGCCGCTTCGTGAATGGCGGTCTTGATGCGGGGGTACGTGCCACAGCGACACAAATTGGTGACGCCCGAATCAAT
>CAILKX010000028.1 GCA_903834975.1 uncultured Curvibacter sp. | reverse complement strand
GCGAACAAATCGTTTGGGGGCTTTTTGCAGTTCAATCCCCGCGCTTTGCAGCAAGAACACAAAGGAGGCCGACGAGCCATCCAAAATAGGCACCTCTTCGGCCGTGATGTCCACATACAAATTGTCCAGCCCCAAGCCCGAACAGGCGGACATCAGGTGTTCAATCGTGTTGACGCGGGCGTTCCCCGCTGAAATCGTCGAGGCCAAACGCGTGTCGCTGACGGATTCGGCGCGCACCGGAATGTCCACCGGTTGCGCCAAATCGACCCGGCGAAACACAATGCCCGTATCGGGCTGGGCCGGGCGCAGGGTGAGTTCCACCCTTTGTCCGCTGTGCAAGCCCACCCCGACCGCTCGGGTGATGGACTTCAAGGTTCTTTGCTGCAACATGCCCCGATTTTAATCAAGCCTCAATCGGCTTGCTTGCGCAGGAAGGCGGGGATTTCCAAGTCGTCCATGCCGCTGGATGACATGGCGTCAACACGTGCCGCCGCGTTCGTGCGGTTGTGACGCCAAACGCTGGGGATCGCAAACTCGCCACCCACACCGGCATTCGCAGAAGCAGGGGCTTGGGCGGTGCCTTGACTGGCACCCCCCAATCCGCCCAAACGAGCGCTGGGGGCGGCGTTCCCAGCCGACATGAAGTCGTTGCCGACGGCATCGTAGGTACCGGTGCGTTGGGTTTGAACCACCTGAATCGAGGGGCGGCGCATGCCGGGCTTGCTCAGGCCAGTGGCGACCACGGTCACGCGGATGTTGTCACCCAAAGTGTCGTCATAGGCGGCGCCGTAAATCACATGGGCGTCGGGCGAAGCGTAAGCGTTGATGGTGGTCATGGCCAGGCGCGACTCAGACAGCTTCAAGCTGCCCTTGGCGGCCGTCACCAAAACCAAGACGCCCTTGGCGCCTGACAAGTCCACCCCTTCGAGCAAGGGGCAAGCGACCGCTTGTTCCGCAGCGATGCGAGCGCGATCAGGGCCGCTGGCCACAGCGGTGCCCATCATGGCCTTACCGGGTTCGCCCATTACGGTGCGAACGTCCTCAAAGTCGACGTTGACTTCGCCGTACTCGTTGATGATTTCAGCGATACCACCGACGGCGTTCTTCAGCACGTCGTTGGCGTGGGCAAAGGCCTCGTCTTGGGTAATTTCTTCGCCCAAAACGTCGAGCAGTTTTTCGTTCAAGACAACGATCAGCGAGTCGACATTGGCTTCGAGTTCTGCCAGGCCATCATCGGCATTCGTCATGCGGCGGCGACCTTCCCAATCGAAAGGCTTGGTCACGACGCCCACGGTCAAGATGCCCATTTCTTTGGCCACGCGGGCAATCACAGGGGCGGCGCCCGTACCGGTTCCACCGCCCATGCCCGCGGTGATGAAAAGCATGTGCGAGCCAGCGATGGCATCGCGAATGTCGTCCACGGCCAATTCAGCTGCTTCGCGGCCTTTGTCGGGCTTGCTGCCGGCACCCAAACCGCTTTGACCCAATTGAATGGTGCGGTGCGCCGCGCTGCGGCTCAGCGCTTGGGCATCGGTGTTGGCACAAACAAATTCAACCCCTTGAACGCGGCGTTGGATCATGTGCTCAACGGCGTTACCGCCGCCGCCGCCCACGCCAATCACCTTGATCTGGGTGCCCATGTTGAACTCTTCAACTTCAATCATTTCGATGGTCATTTGTAACTCCTAAAACTTCTTAAATCGGTACTTGAAACTGCAGTTGCTTTGATGTGTTTGGATTCTTTCTGAGGGGTCTTCAATCAAGGCCCTCCTCGAGGGGGGCTGGCCCTTGCCAGCCAACAAGAAGTTTCAAGCGCAGAGCGCCAGAGACGCTTTGGGTGTGGGGCATTCATGTTTAAAAGCTCCCCAACAAAATGTCTTTGAAACGACCAAAAGCGTTCTTCATCGAACTGTTTTTTTGCGCCACCTTGAAACCGCGCACCCGTGCCAACCTGGCTTCTTCGAGCATGCCCATCACCGTGGCGGCACGCGGCAAGGCCACCATGTCCGCGAGGCCCCCGCTGTATTGCGGCAGGCCACGGCGCACGGGCTTCAAGAAAATGTCTTCGCCCAATTCCATCATGCCGGGCATCACGGCGCTACCACCCGTCAGCACAATGCCCGAGGACAACACTTCTTCATAACCCGACTCACGGATGACCTGTTGCACCAGTGAAAAAATTTCTTCCACGCGCGGCTCAATCACCCCCGCCAGTGCTTGGCGGCTCAACATGCGGGGGCCGCGATCGCCCAAGCCGGGGACTTCAACTTGTGACTCGGCGTCGGTCAGCAGTTGCTTGGCAAAACCGGCTTCCACTTTGATCTCTTCGGCGTCTTTGGTCGGGGTACGCAGCGCCATGGCAATGTCGCTGGTGATCAAATCGCCTGCGATCGGAATCACCGCCGTGTGGCGAATCGCGCCATTCGTAAAAATCGCCACATCCGTGGTTCCGGCGCCGATGTCCACCACCGCCACGCCCAATTCACGTTCATCATCGGTCAACACCGACAGGCTCGAAGCCAAAGGATTGAGCATCAATTGCTCCACGTCCAGGCCGCAGCGGCGCACGCATTTCAAAATGTTCTCGGCGGCACTTTGGGCGCCAGTCACGATGTGCACCTTGGCCTCCAAGCGCAGGCCATTCATGCCGATCGGTTCGCGCACATCTTGACCATCAATGACAAATTCTTGGGGCTCCACCAACAACAAACGCTGGTCGGTCGAAATGTTGATGGCCTTGGCGGTTTCCACCACGCGTGCCACATCGGCGGGGGTGACTTCTTTGTCTTTCACGGCCACCATGCCGCTGGAGTTCAAGCCCCGAATGTGACTGCCGGTGATGCCGGTGTAGACCCGCGTGATTTTGCAATCGGCCATCAACTCGGCTTCGCGCAAGGCTTGTTGAATGCTCTGCACGGTGGCATCGATGTTGACGACCACCCCCCGCTTCAAGCCGCTGCTGGGCGCCACGCCGAAGCCGGCCAATTTGAGTTCACCGCCGGGCATGACTTCGGCCACCACCACCATCACTTTGGCGGTGCCGATATCGAGTCCAACAACAAGGTCTTTGTATTCTTTAGCCATGGGTCACCTGTGGGAGTGAGAGTCGTGTTGAATGGGAAGGGTGGGCGCGGCCTCGTTACTGAGCGTGGTCACGCCTTTGAGTTGCAAGGCATAGCCCTGGTTGTGTCGTAAATCGGCTGAAGCCAGCGCCGTTGCGCGCCGGTTGTAGCGGGCGCTGATCTCGGTCAGCGTGGCACAAAAAACTTGGGTTCTTGCCAACACTTGGTCTAAGTTGCCAGAGCCCAACACCAGCTCTGCACCGGTATTCAATGTGGCATGCCAGTCGCCGTGGCGGTCCAATTCCAAAGCGTCCACCTCAAAGCCCAGCGGCGCCAAGACGGGTCCCAATCGCCGGTACAAATCCACCACTTGCGGGGCCAAGTCGACGGGGCCATTCAAGCGAGGCAATTCATCTTGGTCAATCTCACCCACGTTGGCGTCAAACACCTCGCCAAACGGATTGACCAAAGTGGAGGCGCCGTCCTCGCCCCAGAATGCAAACGGTTTGTGTTCTTCGAGGTTAACAATCAAACGATTCGGAAAACCGCGGCGCACCTGGGCATGACGTACCCAAGGCACCGATTCAAAAGCGGCCTTGGCTTGGCGCAAATTGATCGAGAAGAAATTGCCCGACAACTGATGGACCACGTTGGCCCTCAAGGTCACGTCGTTGTTGTGGCTCACATCACCGCGCACCACAATTTGACCAATTGAAAACTGGGGCCTGCTCAGCAGCCAGTTGCCCGCGAGGATCACGGCCAATGCCAACATGACCCACAGCATCAAAGCGGTTAAACGCCGCATCGCACGCACGTCCCACGCCAACGGCTCGGCCCTGGCCCCCGCACGGGAACCACTCCCCGTCGGGCTCGGCGCAAAACCATGTTGAACGTGGGCGCGACGGTTCATTGGCCAGGCCCTCGGTCAAGGCCAGCTTGTGACAACACCTGCATGCACAAATCAGGGTAATCAATTCCGGCCGCCTTGGCCGACATCGGCACCAAGGAGTGCGACGTCATCCCCGGCGAGGTGTTCATCTCGAGCAAGAATGGTTGGCGATCGCTGGCGCGAATCATCACATCAGCGCGTCCCCACCCGCGGCAACCCAGCGCACGAAACGCCTTCAGCACCCAGTTTTGAAGGGCGGCTTCCTCGGCAACCGGCAAGCCACTGGGGCAGTGGTATTGCACGCTGTCGGTGAAGTATTTGTTTTGATAATCGTAGGCACCTTCAGGAGCGGCAATCCGCACCACGGGCAAAGCTCGGGCAGTAACCCCTTGGCCTAGAACAGCACAGGTGACTTCATCGCCGGCGATGAATTCTTCACACAACACATGGTCATCCAACTGCGCCGCCAAATTCAGTGCCGCACGCAATTCTGCAAAAGCCTTGACCTTGGTCACGCCAATCGAGGAGCCTTCATGGGGTGGTTTCACAATCAGTGGCAAGCCCAAATTCGTCACCAATTCGGCCAAAGCGCTTTCATCGAGCGATTGCACTTCGAGTGAAGTGAACGTTCGGTAACGGGGCGTTGGGATGCCTTCAGAAGCCCACAATTTTTTGGTCATGGTTTTGTCCATGGCCACGCTGGAAGCCGCGACACCGGAGCCTGTGTAGGGAATGCCCAGCCATTCAAGTGCCCCTTGAAGGGTGCCGTCCTCACCGCCACGGCCGTGCAAGGCAATAAAGCAGCGGTCAAACCCTTGGGCCTTCAAATCGCTCAGAGCTTGGGTCGCGGGGTCAAACGCATGCGCATCGACACCACGTGCGCGCAGGGCTTCAAGCACGCCTTGACCCGACATCAAGGACACTTCGCGTTCACCCGAAGTGCCGCCCAGCAGCACGGCCACTCGCCCAAGATTTATGCCTGAATTTTGGCTCATGCCTCACCCCCCTGTCCCGAACCATCCCGCAGGGCCACCAATTTGGCAGGCAATCCACCGATCGTGCCGGCACCCATGCACAACACCACATCCCCCGCTTCTGCTTGTTGCGCAATCAGCGCTGGCAAGTCGCTGACAGCCGCAACAAACTGGGGCTCTACCTGACCTGCGACGCGCAACGCGCGGGCCAATGCGCGCCCATCGGCCGCCACAATCGGCGCTTCGCCAGCGGCATAAACCTCGGTCAAATAGACCGCGTCAGCACGGCCAATCACTTGGACAAAGTCCTCAAAACAATCTCGGGTGCGGGTGTATCGGTGGGGCTGAAAGGCCAGTACCAATCGCCGACCCGGAAATGCCCCACGCGCAGCGGACAAGGTGGCCGCCATTTCAACGGGATGGTGGCCATAGTCGTCGATGACGGTGAAATGTCCGCCGCCCACACAGGGCACATCGCCATAGCTTTGGAAGCGGCGCCCGACGCCTTTGAAATTCGCCAAAGCGCGCTGCACAGCAGCGTCTTCAATGCCCAATTCGACGGCCACGGCAATCGCCGACAACGCATTCAGCACGTTGTGCAAACCAGCCAAGTTCAGGACGATGTCCAAATCAGGCAACTGAATGCCGTTGCGCCGCTGCACCGTGAAGTGCATTTGGGGACCAACGGCCTTCACGTTGACCGCCCGCACTTGAGCCGATTCTTCGAAGCCGTAACTGGTAATGGGGCAGTTCACCTGCTCCAAAATATCGCGGATGGCCGGGTCGTCGGTGCACAAAATAGCGGTGCCATAAAACGGCATGCGGTGCAAAAAATCAACAAAGGCTTGCTTCAAACGCGCAAAGTCATGGCCATAGGTTTCCATGTGGTCGGCGTCGATGTTGGTCACCACTGCCATCACCGGCAACAGGTTCAAGAAGGAAGCGTCGGACTCATCCGCCTCGACCACGATGTACTCACCACCGCCCAACTTGGCATTCGCACCCACACTGTTGAGGCGCCCCCCAATCACGAAAGTGGGGTCGAGGCCGGCCTCCGCCAAGACGCTGGTGACCAAACTGGTGGTGGTGGTTTTACCGTGGGTACCGGCAATCGCAATGCCGCGCTTCAAGCGCATCAGCTCGGCCAACATCAAGGCCCGAGGCACGACCGGGATTTGTTTGGCGCGGGCCGCTTGCACTTCGGGGTTGTCGGCCTGAACCGCGGTCGAGGTGACCACGGCATCGGCCCCCTCTACGTGGGCTTGGTCGTGACCAACGAAGACCTGCATTCCCAAATCTTGTAATCGGCGCAAGGTGGCGCTGTCGTTCAAGTCGGAGCCCGAAATCGTGTAGCCCAAATTGAACAACACCTCGGCAATGCCGCTCATGCCGGAGCCGCCGAGGCCGACAAAGTGAATGTGGCGAATGGCGTGCTTCATGCCGTCACCTTCACGAGGTTTTCACAGGTTTGCACCACTTGTTCCGTGGCATGGGGTTTGGCTAAGGTCTTGGCTTGCATGGCGTGTTTCAACAACTGTTCACGGTCCAGGCCGCTCAGCCAATCGGCCAAGCGCTGGGGGGTTAATTCGGCTTGGGGCATGAGCCAAGCCGCCTGCGCCTGGACTAAAAATTGCGCATTGTGGGTTTGGTGGTCATCCACCGCATGGGGGAAAGGCACAAACAAAGCCGGCGCCCCCACGGCCGCCAATTCGGTCACCGTGCTGGCGCCTGAACGGCAAACCACCACATCGGCCCAAGCCATTGCGCGGGCAGTGTCTTCAATAAATGGGGTCAACTCGATCGGGGCGGCGCTGCCGGTTTCAAGGTGGGTGTTTTCCAACAAACCCGCTTGGGTGTAATGGGTACGCAAGGCGTCGATCTGTTTGGCGCCGCCTTGGTGCAAGACCTCTGGCCGCTGTTCAACCGGCATCAACGCTAAGGCTTGCGGCACGGCGGCGTTCAAAGCCTGGGCTCCCAAACTACCGCCTAAGACCAACAAGCGCAAGCGGCCGGTGCGGCCCGCAAAACGGGTCTCGGGCTGAGCCTGTTGCAAGAACGCCTGGCGCAAAGGGTTGCCAATCCAAGTGGCTCCTGGCAAGGCCTTGGGAAAAGCCGTCAGCACCCGCTGCGCCAACTTGGCCAAAAGTTTGTTGGCCAACCCCGCCACCGAGTTTTGCTCGTGCAAGACCAAGGGCCTGCCCATCAAGCGGGCCATCAAGCCGGCGGGAAAAGAGATGTAACCCCCAAAGCCGAGCACCACATCGGGCTTGACCCGGCGCAACACCTGAGCGCTTTGCATGAACGCAGACCCCAGTTTCAAAGGCAAGCGCAACCAGGTCCCCACGCCTTTGCCGCGCAAACCTGAAAAGGCAATGGCTTCAAATGCAAAACCTTGGGGCGGCACCAAACGCGCTTCCATGCTCTCGGGCGCGCCCAACCAATGCACTTGCCAGTTGGCTTCTCGCAAGGCTTGCGCAACCGCCAAGCCCGGAAAGATGTGGCCACCCGTGCCGCCAGCCATGATCAAGGCCGTCTTCGTCACAGCCGACCTCCCCGCATCATGCGTTTGTTTTCCCAATCGATGCGCAGCACCAAAGCGATCACCACGAGGTTCATTAAAATCGCTGAGCCGCCGTAGCTCATCAAGGGCAAGGTCAGGCCCTTGGTGGGCAAAGCGCCCAGGTTCACCCCCATGTTGATGAAGGCTTGGAAGCCAATCCAAACGCCCACGCCCTGGGCCACCAACCCCGCAAAAACCCGGTCCAACGCAATGGATTGACGGCCGATGTGCATCATGCGGCGGGTCAGCCAGAAGAACAAGCCAATCACCGTCAAGACGCCCAACAAACCAAACTCTTCACCGATCACGGCCAGCAAAAAGTCGGTGTGGGCTTCGGGCAGCCAATGCAGTTTTTCAACGCTGCCGCCCAAGCCCACGCCAAAGATTTCGCCTCGACCGATGGCAATCAAAGAATGGGACAACTGGTAGCCCTTGCCCAAAGCATGCTTTTCGGTCCAAGGGTCGAGGTAAGCGAAGATCCGCTCACGCCGCCATTCAGAGGTCGCGATGATGAAGCCGAACACCAACACCAACAAAATGGTGATGAGGAAGAACATGCGGGCATTCACGCCGCCCAAGAACAAGATGCCCATGGCGATCACGGCGATCACCATGAAAGCCCCGAAGTCAGGCTCGGCCAGCAACAACAAGCCGACCACGCCCACGGCAATGGCCATGGGTGCGACGGCCTTGAAGAATTTTTCTTTGACTTCCATCTTGCGGACCATGTAATCCGAGGCATAGAGCAAGACCGCCAGCTTGGCCAGTTCTGAAGGTTGGAACCCAATCGGCCCGACCGCTATCCAACGACGCGCGCCGTAAACCACTTTGCCCACGTGGGGGATCAAGACCAGGATCAAAGAAACCAAAGACCCGACAAACAACCAGCGCGCCATCTGCTCCCAACGCGCCGTCGGGACTTGGAAGGCACTCATGGCAGCCACCACCCCAATGAACAGCCAAAGCAAATGGCGGGTCAAGAAATAAGTGTGCGTGTACTGCGAGAAGCGGGGGTTCTCAGGCATGGCAATGGAGGCCGAATAGACCATCACCAAGCCCCAAATCAGCAAAGCCAAGGTAACGCCCACCAAGGCCCAATCGAGTCCTTGCGCATTCACGGCAGGGCTGGCGCCACGACCTTCGTAGCCGGACCAGGTGCGCACCGGAATGACGTCGGTGGGCGGCTCGGTTGAAACACCAAACAGACCCTTCATGCCCGCGATGCGGGCTTGCAGGCTGAAGAATCGGGTCGCGTTGTCGCTCATGACATCGCTCCTTCTAATTCAGCACCACGCGCCAACGCCAACTCAGACACCGCCGCCACAAACACCTCAGCGCGGTGCGCATAGTCTTTGAACATGTCAAAGCTGGCACAGGCAGGGGACATCAACACCGCGTCTCCCGCTTGCGCCCATTCAGTGGCCACATGAACCGCCTGCGTCATGTCTGAGGCGTCTTGCATCGGCACACCGGTGGATTGCAAGGCTTCCCGAATTTGGGGGGCATCGCGCCCGATCAAGACCACCCCGCGAACGAAACGCTGAACCGCGTCGGCCAAGGGACTGAAGTCTTGACCCTTGCCCACGCCACCCAAAATCAAGACCAACTTTCGGTCAGCGCCCAAGCCTTGTAGGGCCGCCAAAGTGGCGCCCACATTGGTGCCTTTGCTGTCGTCAAAATAATCAATGCCGTCGATCAAACCAATGGCTTGAACACGGTGGGGCTCGCCGCGGTAATCACGCAGACCATGGAGCAAGGGCCCCAAGGCCGCTCCGGTGGAATGGGCCAGTGCCAGGGCTGCCAAGGCATTCGTCGCGTTGTGGCGGCCTCGAATGCGCAACACATCAGCAGGCATGAGGCGTTGCATGAGCAAGGGTTCCTCAGAAACTTGGCCGCGTTTCAAAGGGACATCGCTTTCCATGGCGCGCACCAACCAGGTCATGCCATTGACGGTTTCCAAACCGTAATCGCCAGGGCGAGTCGGTAAGCCTTGGCCAAATGTCAAACAGGCCCGCAGAGGCTTGTTTTTATCTGGTTTGCCTGATTTCTTGGGGGATCCGGATTTCTCAGAGTGAATCGCGGTCTCTGGCAACATGGCCATCACAGCGGCATCGTCGCGGTTTAAGACCAACAAGCCTTGCTCACCAAAAATACGGGCTTTCGCAGCCGCGTAGTCCGCCATGCTGCCGTGCCAATCCAAATGGTCTTGGCTGAGGTTCAACACCGTGGCGGCGGTGGGTTCAAAGCCGTCGGAAGTGGCCAGTTGAAAACTTGACAATTCCAACACCCAAGTCTGTGGCAAGGCCGCGCCCGCTTTGGCGGTGTCGATGGCTTCTTGCAAGGTGTCCAGCAAGGTGGGTCCAATGTTGCCAGCGATTGCCACTTGCTGTCCGGCGCGATGCAACAAATGACCTGTCAACGCCGTCACGGTGGTTTTGCCATTGGTGCCGGTGATGGCCAGCACCTTGGGCGCGTAGCCGCTGCTCTCATGCAGCTCACGCAAACCTTGCGCAAACAAACTCAACTCACCGCCGACCCAAAGCCCAGCCTGTCGCGCCGCATCGAGCACCGCGGCCGTTTGGCTCGGCAACAATCCTGGCGATACCAGGACCGCGCGGAAGCCGCCTCGTGCCACGCGGTCCACGGTCAACGGATCGTCCAAAGCACCACTTTCAAACACCGGCGCCTGATCCAATGGGGGCTGGTCAGATAAGCCGGCCTCCATCCAAACATGCAAAGCCGCTAATTGCGGCGGATCGCTGCGCGTGTCTCGCACCGTCACTCGGGCCCCAGCGCGCGCGCACCACTTGGCCATGGCAAGCCCAGAGGCGCCCAAGCCCAAGATGAGAACGTTTTGATCGCGCAAACTGTTCATGTTTAAAACCGTCTTCCCTTCAACGCAATTTCAGCGAAGCCAAACCCAACAAGCACAACAACATGGTGATGATCCAAAAGCGGACCACCACCTGGGTTTCTTTCCAACCCGATTTTTCAAAATGGTGGTGTAGAGGCGCCATCTTCAACAGGCGGCGGCCTTCGCCGTATTTTTTGCGCGTGTACTTGAACCAAGTCACCTGCGCCATCACCGACAAAGCTTCCACGACAAAAACACCGCCCATGATGGCCAAGACAATTTCTTGGCGAACAATCACGGCAATCGTGCCGAGCGCACCCCCTAGAGCCAGCGCACCGACATCGCCCATGAAGACCTGCGCGGGGTGCGTGTTGAACCACAAAAAGGCCAAGCCAGCACCGGCCATGGCCGCACAAAAAATCAACAATTCACCCGAGCCGGGTATCGATGGAAACAGCAGGTATTTGGAGTACACCGAGCTGCCGGTGACATAAGCAAAGACCCCCAAGGCCGAGCCCACCATGACCACCGGCATGATCGCCAAGCCATCCAAACCATCGGTCAAATTGACGGCGTTGCTGGTGCCCACGATCACCAAATAACTCATCACCACAAAGCCCAAAACCCCCAAGGGGTAATTGACTTCTTTGAAGAAAGGCACAAACAAACCCGCTTTGGGGGGCAAGTTCACGTCGAACCCAGAGCCCACCCAAGTCATGAACAAATGGATGACCTTGAGGTTGGAACTTTCCGAAATGCTGAACACCAAATAAACCGCGGCCAATAAACCGACGACCGATTGCCAAAAGTATTTTTCGCGGGACCGCATGCCTTCGGGGTCTTTGCGCACCACCTTGCGCCAATCGTCCACCCAGCCAATGGCACCAAAGCCCAGCGTCACGATCAGCACAATCCAGACAAAACGGTTGCTCAGGTCAAACCACAACAGCGTCGAAATGGCGATGGCCAATAAGATCAACACGCCCCCCATGGTGGGCGTACCGCTTTTGCTGAAGTGGGTCTCCATGCCATAGCCCCGAATGGGTTGGCCCACCTTCAGCTCCGTCAGGCGCCTTATGACATAAGGGCCTGCTGCCAAGCCAATCAGCAAAGACGTCAACGCCGCCATCACAGCCCGGAACGTCAGGTACTGAAACACCCGGAAAAAGCCGAAGTCAGGCGACATACTTTGTAACCACTGGGCAAGACTTAGGAGCATGTGAGCCCTTCCTTTGAATTCTTTTGTCGAGGGCTGGTCGAGGGGGTTGGTGCCAGCATTTCTGGCAGGCTTGCGATAACGCGCTCCATCTTCATGAACCGTGAGCCTTTGACCAACATCGAACCGAGTTGGGGCAGTTCATTCTTGACGGCTTGATTCAGGGCATCGATGTCTTCAAAGTGGCGTGCGCCAGTGAACGCCTTGGCGCTGGCTTGACTCAATGCGCCCAAAGTGAACAAGTGATCAATGCCAGCCGCCTTCGCTTCCACACCAGCTTCGGTGTGGAATGCCGGACCCTGATCACCCACTTCGCCCATATCGCCCAAAACCAACAAGCGCGGCGCTGGTAAACCCGCCAACATCTGAATCGCGGCGCGGACCGAGTCGGGGTTGGCGTTGTAGGTATCGTCCACCACGGTCAGGGGTTCAGGCTTGCGAGAAAGGCTCAAAACCCGCGAGCGACCGCTGACAGCTTGGAACGATTCCAGGCCTTTAACGATGTCCTTCAAGGGCACGCCGGCAGCGAGGGCCCCTGCGATGACGGCCAAGGCGTTTCTGACGTTGTGACGACCGGCCAAAGCCAAGCAAAAAACGATCTCACCAACGGGGGTGGCCACGCTCACTTGCCAATGGGCACCTCGCCATTCGGCTTGCAACAAATTCACCTCTGCCTCAACACCGGGTGTGGCGGAGAAACGCAGAACCTGTGGGCTGGGTTTTGTCACCAAATTCAGCCACAAATCAGCGTAGGGTTCATCGGCAGGGAAGACCGCAATGCCCTGGTTTTGCAAGTGTTGAAAGACCTGTCCATTTTCTAAAGCAACCGCTTCAACGGTGCCCATGAACTCTTGGTGTTCACGCTGCGCGTTGTTCACCAAAGCCACCGTGGGCTTGGCGATGGCCGCCAAGCGCGCGATTTCGCCGGGGTGGTTCATGCCCAACTCGACCACAGCGGCTTGGTGCTCAGCACGCAGGCGCAACAAGGTGAGGGGCAACCCAATTTCATTGTTGAAATTGCCCTGTGTGGCCAAACTGCTTTGTGGCCAATGCGCCTGCAAAACCGAGGCCAACATTTGGGTCACCGTGGTTTTGCCGTTGCTTCCCGTCACCGCGAGCACCGGGCCTGTAAAACGGTCGCGCCAAGCACCCGCCAACTGGCCCAAGGCCTGCAAGGTATCGGCCACTTCAATGAGTGGCCAACCTTGTAGGGCTTCTGGGAGAGGGTGGGCCAAGGCCTCACCGATCACCACCGCGCCAATCGCACCGGCGGCACGGGCCTGCGCCAAATAATCGTGCGCGTCAAATCGCTCGCCACGCAAGGCCACAAATAAATCACCGGGCTGCAAGCTGCGGGTGTCGGTGTGCACGCGCACAGGCCGCTGTTCTCCACCCCATTTAGGAGGCTCTGCGCCCAAGACCTTCGCCACTTCTTGCAAGCTGAAGAAACCCCAATGGGCGGCCAAGGCGAGACGGGCTTGTTGGGCATCTGAGAAGGGTGTTTTGACGCCCCCAATGTCTTGACTGGTTTCGTGGCCCATCCCCGCCAACAAGACGACGTCGTTGGGCTGTGCCTTCGCAATGGCCTGGTCAATCGCTTGGGCACGGTCCAACACCAGGTTGAAAGCGGGGGGGGTTCCAGTGGCCGCCCTTTCAGGGTTCAAAACGCCTTGCAAAATCGCCTCTGCAATGGCCTCTGGATTTTCCGAGCGGGGATTGTCATTGGTGACAAAAACCCAATCGGCACCGGCGTCGGCCGCCGCGCCCATCAAGGGGCGTTTGCTGGCGTCGCGGTCGCCGCCGCAACCAAACACGCAACCCAATTGGCCGCCGCGGGTTTGGGCGACTTCGCGCAAGGCCGCCAAAGCTTGGGTCAAAGCGTCTGGCGTGTGGGCGTAGTCCACCACCACATAAGGACGAGGGAGGGGGGACTGCAGCCCCGCCTCCAGGCATTGCATGCGACCGGGCACGGGCGTCAAACCCGACAAGGCATTTGCAGCGCTTTCCAAGGGAACCCCCAAAGCACGCAAGGCCGCCAACACCCCCAACAAGTTGCTGACGTTGTAACGCCCTATCAGTTGGGTATTCAATGAAACCCGGGCACTTTCGAGGCCATCAGCAGGGTTGATTTCGACGGCTTCAAAACACAGGCCCCCGTCTCGGTAGGCAATGGCTTCCGCACGAAGACGGGCTGCGTCAGCACCCCCGATTTGATGCGGGGGTGTCTGAGCGGAAATCGTCCAAATGTCGATTTTTCTGGCGGCGTTTTGGGCCAAGGACCGCGACAGCCCCAACCCTTTGGCATCGTCTAAATTGACCACCGCGGCTTGCAGACCGGGCGCCTCGAACAAGCTGCGTTTGGCCTCCCAATAAGCCGCCATGTCGCCGTGGTAGTCCAAGTGGTCTTGGGTGAAGTTGGTGAAAATCGCGACCCGAATGTCGCAACCTGCGAGTCGGTGCTCACTCAGTCCAATCGACGAAGCTTCTAAGGCACAAGCCGTCACGCCTTGGTC
>CAILKX010000027.1 GCA_903834975.1 uncultured Curvibacter sp. | reverse complement strand
CCCCGCCACCATGATGACGGTCGGGGTTTGCGGGCCGATGCTCAGTGGTTTTTCCAGGGGTTGGAGCAGTTGCGTCAAGGCCTCGATCAGCAAGGTTTTGACTTGCGCTGGCTCGACGGCCTTGCTGTCTTTAACGCGGCGCTTGAGGTCGTCGAGCAGGTAGGTGGTCGCCTTGACCCCCGTGTCGGCCATCAACAAGGCGGTTTCGAGTTCTTCATACAAAACCTCGTCGATCTGGGTGCCGGTGAACACCGAAGCCAGTTGTCCGCCAGTTTTGCGCAGCCCGGATTTAAGGCGTTGCAACCAGCTTTCTCTTGGAGGCCGTTCAGAGGCCAACGCCACCTCGGCCTTTGTTGTTGCAGATATAAGTGCCTCAGCAGTCACTGGGGCCGTAGCTGGGACAGTAGCAGGGGCCGCGGCTGGGGCCGAAGCAGGGGCCGAGGCTGGGGTTATTTTTTTCTTGAAAAAGGAGAACATGGATTGGTTCTTAGAATGACCCATTCTATGAAAATGCAAATGCCAATCTTGCCCTTCCTCAAAATTCACACCGTGGCCTTGTTTTTGGCCTTCATGTCGGCTTGCCTGGTGACGCCGTCAGCCGCCCTGGCGCAAGCCGAAGGCCTGTCCGAGTTCAAGCTGGCCAATGGCATGACCCTGATCGTCAAGCCCGACCACCGAGCGCCCACGGTCGCCCACATGCTGTGGGTGGGCGTCGGCGCCATGGACGAGGTGGATGGCACCAGCGGCCTCGCCCATGCGCTGGAGCACATGATGTTCAAGGGCACGCCCACCGTCCCCGCCGGGCAATTCTCGCGTCTGGTCGCGCGTTTGGGTGGGCGCGAAAACGCCTTCACCACGGAAGACTTCACCGCCTTTTTTCAGCAAATTCCTGCCGACAAATTGGCCGATGTGATGGCCTTGGAATCCGACCGTTTTGCCCACATGCAATGGCCCGATGCCGAGTTCAACAAAGAAATTGAGGTTATCAAAGAAGAGCGCCGCATGCGCACCGATGACAACCCCCGAGCCGCCTTGCATGAGGTCTTGAATGCCCAGGCTTTTTTGGCCTCGCCTTACCACCGCTCGGTGATTGGCTGGATGGGCGACCTCGACAGCATGACCGCCGACGACGCGCGCCAGTTTTGGCAGAAGTGGTACGCTGCCCACAATGCCGCGGTGGTGATTGCCGGTGACGTGACGCCCGAACAGGCGCTGGCCTTGGCCAAAAAATACTACGAACCCATCGCCGATCACCCTTTGGCGGTTCGCAAACCCCGTTTGGAACCTGAGCAAAAGGGCATGCGCCGTTTTGAATTCAAAGCCCCTGCTGAGCAGGCCTACGTGGCGCTGGCTTTCAAAGTGCCTCAATTAGAAAGTTTGAACGCCCCGTTGTCGAAAAACTCACAAGACGCCTTGGCCTTGACCGTCTTGTCTGCCGTGCTCGATGGCTATGCAGGTGCCCGTTTGGACAAGGCCTTGACCCAAGGCCCCCAGCGCTTGGCCGACAGTGCTGGTGCCAGCAACGGCTTGATGGGCCGGGGGCCGCAATTGTTTACGTTGGATGCAGTGCCTGCGGCGGGGCAATCCGTGGAGGCGGTGATCGCCGCGTTGCGTGAACAAGTCAAATCAGTGGCCGAAAAAGGCGTGAGCCCCACTGAGTTGAACCGCGTCAAAACGCAGTGGGTGGCCAGTGAGGTCTACAAGTTGGACTCGGTCTTTAACCAAGCGCAAGAACTCGGCACCTATTGGGCCCTGGGGTTTCCCTTGGACGCCAGTCCCCGCCTGATCGCGGCGTTGAAAGCCGTCACCCCCGAGCAAGTGCAATCGGTGGCGCAGCGCTACTTTGGCGACGATGGCTTAACCATTGGTGTCTTGAAGCCCCAACCCTTGGACCCCAACCGACCCAAACGGGCGGTGGGCGAACACCGCCATGATTGATAAGGTGAATCAGATGCGTTCGTTTTTAAATCCGTTTGTTTCGCAAAAGAGGGGGCGGGGCCGAAGTGTCCTGATCACCCTGCTTTTCGGCGCTGCGGCTGCCACGGTGCAAGCCGGTATTCCCATCCAACATTGGACGCAGGCCAATGGCGTTGAGGTGTTTTTGGTGGAGAGCCCCGCCATTCCCATGGTCGATGTGCTGATCGAATTTGACGGGGGTTCACGGCGTGACCCCAAAGGCCAAGCAGGCCTGGCCGCCGCCACCGCCAACCTCGTGGGACTCGGTGTCAAAGCCTCGGCCGCAGGGCCCGCTTTGGACGAGAACCAATTGGGTGAAGCCTGGGCCGATTTGGGCGCGGGTTTTGGCGCCTCTGCCAGCGGCGACCGCTTGAGTTATTCGCTGCGCACATTGACCGACCCCGCCCAGCTGAAGCCCGCCTTGGCGTTGGCCGCCAGAATTTTGACCGAACCCAGTCTGCCTGCTCCCCTTTGGCAGCGCGAACAAGAGCGTTGGCAAGCGGCGCTCAAAGAGTCAGAAACCCAACCTGGCACGGTGGCCGCCAAGGCCTTTGGCCGGGCGGTTTATGGCGATCACCCTTACGGCCAAAAAGCCACAGCGGCGAGCTTGGGCGCCATTCAAATCAGCGACATGCAGGCTTACTTGAAGCGCAGCCTGAACCCCTGCCATGCCACCGCCACGGTGGTGGGGGCCTTGAGCCGTGCGCAAGCTGAAGCGGCGGTGAATCAGCTCACACGGGGTTTAAGCCCTGGCGTCAATGCCCAAGCTGGCAAAGACTGTGCATCCAATGCCTTGCCCACCATCTCGGGCGTCGCTCCCTTGCAAGCGGCGCAAACCTTGCGCATTCCTTTTGACTCGGCCCAAGCCCATGTGATCATGGGCCAACCGGGCATCAAGCGCAGCGACCCCGACTATTTCCCTTTGCTGGTGGGCAATTACATTTTGGGGGGAGGGGGCTTTGTTTCTCGACTGACCCAAGCGGTGCGAGAGGAGCGGGGGTTGAGCTACAGCGTTTCCAGTGGATTCAGCCCAGGCTTGCATGAAGGTGCTTTCAGCATCGGTCTTCAAACCCGACCTGACCAAGCCGATCAAGCCCTGAAGGTCGCGCGTGAAGTGCTCGACACCTTTTTGCAGGAAGGCCCCACCGAGGCGGAATTACAGGCCGCGAAAGAGAATTTAATCGGTGGATTTCCGTTGCGCATCGACAGCAACCGCAAATTATTGGACAACGTGGCCAACATGGCCCGACATCGGTTGCCGCTCAATTATTTGGACACTTGGACTCAGCAGATTCAACACCTGACAGTGGCCGACGTGCGCGCTGCCATGGCCCGTCATTTGCAACCCAATCGAATGGTCACGGTCTTGGTGGGGGCCCAGCCTTGAGACCCCAGAGAAAAGAGCACGCGGGCGAGGTGCGCATCGTTGGGGGTCAATGGCGCAGCCGCCGTTTGAAGGTGCCCACCGCACCCGAATCCCTGAGCTTGCGGCCAACCCCCGACCGGGTGCGCGAAACCTTGTTCAATTGGCTGGGTCAAGACCTCACGGGCTGGCATTGCTTGGACGCCTTTGCGGGCACGGGGGCGCTGGGCTTGGAGGCGGCTTCACGCGGGGCGACCCACGTTTGTTTGGTCGAACAGTCGCGTGACTTGGCCGCCTACTTGCAAGCCGCTGTCACGCTTTTGCAAGCCAAGGGCGTGACCGTGGTGCGCGGCGATGGCTTGGTGCAGTTGAGGCAATGGGGCACCCAAGCCTCTTTGGATTTGGTCTTTCTTGACCCGCCTTACGACAGCGACGCGGTCGTCAAGGCCTTGCCTCTGGCCGCTGCTGCCGTGAAGCCAACGGGTTTTATTTACCTCGAAGCGCCTCAAGTCTGGGATGAAGAAACCCTGAACCAAACGATCTATCCGGGACTAAAACAAGACGGCACGACCGTGGCCCCAGGGGCGCTTTGGCGCGTTCATCGCCATTTAAAAGCCGGCCAGGTGCATGCGCACTTGCTCCAAAGAGTGCCTGAAAAGGCAGCGCCCAAAGCAGCATAATTGCTTTGCAAAATCACCCACCCCAGACAGGAGCCCCGCATGAGCCGCCAAGTGATTGCCGTTTATCCCGGCACGTTCGACCCCATCACCTGGGGCCATTCGGACATGTTGCGCCGGGCGGCGGGCTTGTTTGATCATTTGATCGTGGCGGTGGCCACCGCTCACCACAAAAAAACCTTGTTCAACCTTGAAGAGCGTTTGGCGCTGGTCAGGCAAGTGGTGAGCCCCCTTGCCAACGTGAGCGTGGCCGCCTTTGATGGCTTGGTCAGCGACTTTGTCGCGGCACAAGGCGGCCAGGTCATGGTGCGCGGTTTGCGCAGCTCGACCGACTTTGACTATGAGTTTCAACTGGCAGGCATGAACCAAGCCTTGAAGCCCGACATCGAAACCGTCTTCCTGACGCCCAGCCCGCAGTACCAATCGATCTCTTCCACCTTGGTCCGTGAAATTGCCAAGTTGGGGGGGGCGGTCGATCAGTTCGTGCCCCCCGAGGTGCTGGCCGCGTTGAAAGGCAAACTGGCCTCTGAAAAAGCGGCTTAAAGCCCAACCGCTTGGTTATTTCAAAAGGTAAAAAAGTCAAAAGGGCAAATAGGCCTCAACCCGTGTGCCGCCCTCGGGGCCGCCTCGGCTGATGCGCAGCTGGCCACCTGCTGACGTGACCCGGTGGTGCATGCCAGCCAGCCCATGAGATTTGGGGTTGATCGACGAGGCTGGAAAACCCACGCCATCGTCCGTCACCACCACCTTGACGCCGCCTTGGGTTTGGCTGAGTTCAATGTCCACTTTTTTGGCCTGCGCATGTTTGGCGATGTTGGTCAACGATTCTTGCACCAAGCGGTAAACGGTGAGTGCGCTGTCGGTTGACAACTTGACTTCTTCGAGCTGCGTGTGGACCGGCAATTTGGCGCCTTCGGAGAACTCTCGGGCCAAAATTTCCAGCGCGGCGACCAAGCCCAGATTGTCCAAAGAAGAGGGACGGAGATCTTCCACCATGCGGCGTTTGAGGGCGATGCCTGAATTCAAAGTTTGAGTCAGGTGGCTGAGGCGCTCCATCGCCAAGTCGATTTGTTGGGCCTCTAATTTGGCTTTGACGCGGGCCACATCAAACTTGGCGGCGGTCAGCAAAGCGCCCAATTCATCGTGGAGTTCTCGGGCCAAAAAGCCACGTTCTTCTTCGCGCACGTTCTGCAAATGGGTCGCGAGCTTGGCCAAGCTGTCTGAGCGTTCGGTCAACAAAGCTTCTAAGCGGGCTTGTTCCTCGGAAGCATGGAGAAACCCTTGCTCGTCTTGAAGGCGCAATTGTTCGACCCGTTTCAACAGAAACCAGAGGCCGAAGCCAGCGATACCGACCATCAAGCCCATGGCGGCATTCAGCCAGTTTTGTCGTTCCGACTGCGCTTGAAGTCGCTCGAGTTGTAACAATTCACCCAAAGCGCCCATTGTTTGTTTTAATTCGAGCTGTGTGAAAAGTTCGTGAAAATTTTGAGTGTCGTTGAGTTGAAGAATCACGACCAAAATCAGGCACGAACAGAGCGCCAACCCCACGAACCTGGGCCAAATACCCAGCCCTTGGTGAGGAATTTTGGAGCGGCTTGAAGTTGCAACAGTCATGGGGCGCCCACCTTTGAGATGATGGGAACAAATAAGAAATGATCAGAATTGGCCTTGTCGACGACCACGCCATTGTGCGCTCGGGCTTGCGGAATTTTTTTGCCGACTTCGTCGACCTTCGCGTCGTGGGTGACGCTGCGAATGGACGCGAGGCCATCGATTTGGTGCGTCAAGTGGAGATGGACGTTTTGTTGATGGACTTGTCGATGCCGGGCCAATCGGGTCTGGACGTGTTGGCGATGATTCGGGCCAAGGCGCCGCAGGTCGGTATTTTGATTCTGTCGGGTTACCCTGAAGCGCACTATGCCGTCAGCCTGATTCGTCAAGGGGCGAGCGGCTATTTGAACAAAGAATGTGAGCCGGCCCAAATTGTTGACGCCATTCGCACGGTGGCACTGGGCAAACGGTACATCACCCCGGCGGTGGCCGAGATGTTGGCGGACAACTTGAATCGGCGCGAGGACGTGGCCTTGCACGAAGGCTTGTCCAAACGAGAGTTCCAGATTTTCTTGAAATTGGCGCAAGGCGTCAGTCCCACTGAAATTGGTCATGCGCTGTCCCTGAGTGTCAAAACAGTCAGCACTTACCGGACCCGGTTGATGGAAAAGATGAACCTGAGCAGCAACAGCGATCTCACGTATTACGCCCTTAAAAACAAACTCATCGATTAGCCCATGCCCGCTGCACCATGCGGCAGTAATCCAACAAGGCGTCGATTTCATTTGATTTGTCAAACACCGCGTCGGCGCCCAACTGCAGGCAGCGGTCGCGCACCTCTTTGACGGCGAAATTACTCATCAAGACCACTTTTTGGTGCTTCAAGCGCTGTTGACACGCGGTGATCACGCCCAAGCCAGATCCTTCCCGCAAAAAGAGGTCGACGATGCCCAAATCCCAACCGGGTTCTTTTTCAGTCTCCTGGATTTGTAACCAAGCCTTGGCGCTGGTCTCGTTCTCAAAGCAGCCCACCACCTCCACATTCGCTAAGTCTTCCAGCATGGCCACCATATCGGAGCGAAGGATGGGGTGGTCTTCAACGATGAAGGCGCGTAAAGACAAGCGGACTTTCTGGGTTGCGGAAGGCTTTTTCAGCCGAATGTTTAATTGTCAACACCTTTCGGCGGAAGGAATGTAGGACTTTTCCTACTTTTGACAAACAGAGCAATGGGGCGATCGCTTGAGTTTCAAGGTGTTCCAACTCATTTGCAAGGCATCCAGCATCAACAGGCGGCCGATCAATCCTTCACCCACCCCGCTGAGCAGCTTCACGGCTTCCATCGCTTGCAAGCTACCGATGGTCCCGACCAAGGGGGCCAAAACCCCCATCGTGGCGCAGGCCGTCTCCTCTGGGGGCTGGTCGGGCGGAAAAATACAGGCGTAGCAAGGGCTGTCGTTGCGTCTGGGGTCAAAAACACTGACCTGGGCATCAAAGCGAATGGCCGAGCCCGACACCAAGGGAACCCCGTGCTGAAAACAGGCGCGGTTGATGGCTTGGCGGGTCGTGAAGTTGTCGGAGCAATCCAGCACCACATCCGCCAAGGGCACTTGCCGGTCCAGCAGTTCGGGGCCGGCCCGCTCAATGAGCGCGGTCACCTGGACCTCGGGGTTCAAATCGACAACCGCTTGCTTGGCAGAAAGTGCCTTGGCTTGGCCAACGCGGCCCATGGTGTGGGCGATTTGACGCTGCAAGTTGGTGAGCTCCACCGTGTCGTCGTCCACCAATACCAAATGGCCCACGCCGGCAGAGGCCAAAAATAAAGCAACGGGAGAACCCAAACCGCCCGCGCCAATCACCAAAGCCCGGGACGCCAGCAAGCGCTCTTGACCTTCGATGCCGAACTCATCGAGCAGGATATGCCGCGAGTAGCGCAGCAGTTGCTCGTCGTTCATTCTTCTTTGTTGGCTTCTTTGCGTTCCACTTGGCTCTTGCTGGCCGTGACGGGCAAGCCCTTGAGTTTTTGCAGCGCCTGGCTCAGGGGGAAGTCTTTGTCGCTGCCCATTTCGGGGGGCTTGCGCTCAGACAAGGGCTTGCGGGCCTCTTCTTCTAAGCGTTTGCGGGCTTCGTCTCGGGCTTTTTCCAAGTCGGGGCTGGCCTTCTCTTCGCCTTGACCGCTGTTCAAGTGCTTGTCGAGGTCAGACTCGCGCATGCGCAACACGGCGAAGGGGCTGCCTTCGGCCGTTTCATCGATCCAGATGTCCGGCACGATGCCTTTCGCCTGAATGGAGCGTCCGCTGGGTGTGTAGTAACGGGCGGTGGTGATCTTCAGGCCAGTGTCGGGGCCCAAAGGCCGTACGGTTTGGACGGAGCCTTTACCAAAGGTTTGGCTGCCCATGATCGTGGCGCGTTGGTGGTCTTGCAAAGCGCCCGACACAATTTCACTGGCCGAGGCAGAGCCTTCATTGACCAAAACGATCAACGGCACTTTTTTCAGCTCGCTCGGCAAGCCCTTGAGCGGGTCTGAACCCAATCCGCGCTGGTAAAACTCTGGCGAGGCTTTGAAAACCGACTTGCTCTCTGGCAACTGCCCATTGGTTGACACCACGATGGCATTGTTCGGCAAGAAGGCCGCTGAAATGGCCACAGCCGCGTCCAACAAGCCGCCGGGGTCATTGCGCAAGTCCAGCACCAAACCCTTCAAGTGGGGCTCTTGTTTATAAATTTCTTCAACTTTGCGGGCAAAGTCTTCTACTGTGCGCTCTTGGAATTGGCTAACGCGTATCCAAGCGTAACCAGGCTCAATGACCTTGCCACGAACCGACTGGGTGCGGATTTGGTCGCGCACAATCGACACCGTGAAGGTGTGGTTTTCATCCTTGCGGAACACCGTCAAAACCACGGTGGTTTTAGGCTCGCCGCGCATGCGTTTGACGGCTTCATTCAGGCTCAGGCCTTTCACCGCCACCTCGTCTACCTTGGTAATCAAGTCATTTGGCTTGAGGCCGGCCTTGAAGGCGGGTGAGCCTTCAATGGGCGACACCACTTTCACCAAACCGTCTTCTTGGGTGATTTCGATGCCCACGCCGACAAACGAGCCGGTGGTGCCTTCGCGAAATTCTTTGAACGATTTTTTGTCGAAATACTGTGAGTGGGGGTCAAGGCCCGCCACCATGCCGGCGATGGCGTCAGAAATCAGTTTTTTCTCGTCGACCGGCTCCACATAGTCGCTCTTGACCATGTCGAATACCGCCGCCAATTGCTGCAATTCTTCGAGCGGCAAGGGCGACAAATTGCCGCGAGCCACCGTTTGCAAAGACACCGTGGTCAGCGCGCCCGCCAAAATGCCGGCCGAAACCCACGCCGTGATTCTTAATTTTTCACCCATACAGTCCCTTTTGAGCGGTCAATATACACCGAGCGAAGGCGCGGCCCTGTGGGCTCGGGTGAATGTCCCTTTCCAGAATCGGTTTAGGTGGGGTCTTGCAAGTAATAGTGGCGAATCGGCTTGAGTTGCGCATCCAATTCATAGACCAGCGGTTGACCGTTCGGGATGTTCAAGCCAACGATGTCGTCGTCGCTGATGTTGTCCAGGTACTTGACCAAGGCGCGAATGGAGTTGCCGTGGGCGGCCACCACGATGCGTTTGCCCGCCAAGATGGCCGGGGCCATGGACTCGTTCCACAGCGGCAAAACGCGGGCCACGGTGTCTTTCAGGCATTCGGTCAAGGGCACGTCTTCGGGGTTCAACTTGGCATAGCGCAGATCGCCGCGTTCGCTGCGTGGGTCGGTGGCTTCCAGCGCCGGAGGCGGCGTGTCATAAGAGCGGCGCCATTGCAGCACTTGGGCATCGCCATATTGTTTGGCCATGTCCGCTTTGTTCAGGCCTTGGAGGGCGCCGTAGTGGCGCTCGTTCAAGCGCCAGTGGTGCACCACGGGCAACCAAGTGCGGTCCATTGAATCCAAGGTTTGCCACAGGGTGTGGATGGCGCGCTTCAAGACGCTGGTGTAGGCCACATCAAAATCAAAACACGCGGCCTTCAACAAACGCCCAGCGTTTTGTGCTTGGGCAACGCCCGTGGGCGTCAATTCCACATCGGTCCAGCCGGTAAAGCGATTTTCCAGATTCCAGACGGATTCTCCGTGGCGAATGAGCACAAGTTGGTACATAAGAAAGCGGGTCAGAGAGTGGGGTTAAAAATGAAAGCCAGCCGACATTTTAGAATCCATGACTTTGCTGTTCTGAAAGACCCTCGTGCAATTCCTGATTGATAACTGGTTGTTGGTGGCCATTGCCCTTTTTTCAGGCGCCCTGTTGTTGTGGCCGATGCTCATGGAAGCCCGTCAAAGCGGCCTGAGCCCCAACCAAGTGGTGCAGCTGATCAACCGCGAAAAAGCGGTGGTGGTTGATGTGCGCGAGCCCAATGAGTTCAGCGCCTCGCATTTGGTGGGTTCACGCAATGTGCCTTTGGGCGATTTGGACAAACGCCTCCCTGAAACCGTCAAAAATAAAACCTTACCGCTGGTGTTGGTGTGCGCCAAGGGCGCTCGCGCCACCCAAGCCTTGGGGCGGGCGCAAAAGCTGGGTTATCAACAAGCCCAGGTTTTGCAAGGGGGCATGGCGGCTTGGAAAGAAGCCAACTTGCCCACCCAAAGTGCCTGATGGACGTGAAAAGGAAATTGAGATGCAACCAGTGAAGATGTACACCACGGCCGTTTGCCCTTATTGCGTGCGTGCCAAGCAAATTTTGAAGTCCAAAGGGGTGGCTGAGATTGAAGAAGTTCGGGTCGACACCGACCCAGCACAACGACAGCACATGATGGACGTGACCGGCCGGCGTACGGTGCCCCAAATCTTCATTGGCGACACCCATGTGGGCGGCTGCGACGACCTCATCGCCTTGGATGCCCGCGGTGGCTTATTGCCCCTCTTGAATGCCCATTCCGCTTGAATGCCCGCCCAGCCAGGCTGAGGTCATAGACAGCTGACATAATTCATTTTTTTAACTCCACCAGCAGAACAGGACTCGGGCCTCTCGGGTATTGGGCTTGGGCTGGTCTTTTTTTCGATCGAAAGCGTTTCATGGCCGATAGCAATTCCAGCAATTCCAACAATTCCAGCAATTCCAGCAATTCCAACAACACCCCTGACAACAACCCCGTGTTCCAAATTCAACGCGTCTACCTCAAAGACCTGTCCCTCGAGCAGCCCAATTCGCCGGCCATCCTTTTGGAGCAAACGCAGCCCAGCGTGGACATCCAATTGAGCGTAGACACCCAAGTCGTGGCTGAAGGCATCTTCGAAGTCTCGGTGACGGCCAACGTGCACACCAAAATCAACGACAAAACGGTTTTCCTGATTGAAGCCAAACAAGCCGGCATTTTTGAAGTGCGCAACATCCCCGACGAGCAAATGGGCCCGATCCTCGGCGTGGCTTGTCCCCAAATCGTCTACCCGTATTTGCGCGGCAATGTCGCCGACGTGGTGCAGCGGGGTGGCTTCCCGCCCGTGCATTTGGCCGAGATCAACTTCCAAGCCATGTACGAGCAACAACAAGCGCAAAACGCGGCGGTTCAGTCGGCCGACACCACCACCGTCAATTGACGCCTTTGCATTGACCCATTGACATGAAGCTGGCTTTTTTGGGCGCTGGCGCATGGGGCACGGCCTTGGCCGTCGCCGCTGCGCGCACCCATGACGTCACGCTGTGGGGTCGAGACGCCGCGCAAATCGCGCAGATGCACGCCGAACGGGTGAATGCCCGTTACCTGCCTCAGATACTTTTTCCAGACGGGCTGAAACTGGCCTCGGGTTCCCTCTTGGCGGCCGTCCAAGACGCCGACTTGGTGGTCATCGGCACGCCCATGGCCGCCTTGCGAGAAACCCTCAGCGCCTTGGCCGATCAATCCGCTCCGGTGGCGTGGCTGTGCAAAGGGTTTGAAGCCGGCGGCTGTTTGGGCCACGAAATTGCGGCCCAAGTCGCCCCAAAGTGCCAAGTAGGCGCCTTGAGTGGCCCCAGTTTTGCCAAAGAAGTGGCCTTGGGGTTGCCCACCGCCTTGGTGGTCGCCGCCGCAGACGCCCATTTGAGAGACTTGATGGTCAACGCCTTGCACAGCGCCCAGTTGCGTGTTTACGCCAGCGAGGACTTGATTGGCGTTGAAGTCGGCGGCGCCGTCAAAAACGTATTGGCCATTGCGACGGGCCTGTGCGATGGCCTGTCCTTAGGGCTCAATGCGCGCGCGGCCTTGATCACCCGTGGCTTGGCCGAAATGACCCGCTTGGGTTTGGCTTTGGGCGCTCAAACCGAGACCTTCATGGGTTTATCAGGCTTGGGCGATTTGGTATTGACCGCCACAGGCGATTTGAGCCGGAACCGCCAGGTGGGCTTGCTCATGGCGCAAGGCCAAAGCCTGGACCAAGCCTTGGCCTCTTTGGGCCATGTCGCTGAAGGGGTTTACAGCGCCCGCACCGTGGTCGCACGGGCTTTGGCCTTGGGCGTGGACATGCCGATTTCGCAAGCTGTTTTGGCTTTGCTTGAGGGCCAACGCCAGCCCCATGAGGCCGTGGCGCAATTGATGGGGCGTGAGCCCAAAGCGGAGCGCGGCGGCGCTTGATATTTAGACGGGCGTGTAAGACAAGCGCACATAAATCGGCGCAAACGCTTCGGCTTGGGTAATTTCGATCAGCGTTTCTTTGGCAAGTTCGAGGAGGGCGATGAAGGTCACCACCAGCACGGTGCTGCCTTGCTCGGGGTCAAAGAGGTTTTCGAATTCGACAAATTTTTTCCCTTGCAACTGACGCAACAAGCGGCTCATGTAATCCCGAACACTCAGTTCTTCACGGGTAATTTTGTGGTGCTGAACCAATTTGGCGCGCTTCAAAATAGCCTGCCAAGCGCTTTGTAAGTCGAGCACATTGACGTCGGGAAACCGCGGCGTCAGGCTTTGCTCGATCACCACCTGGGCGCGCAAAAAATCCCGGCCGTCTTGGGGCAGGGCGTTCAGGTGCGTGGAGGCCAATTTCATTTGCTCGTATTCGAGCAAGCGGCGCACCAACTCGGCGCGGGGGTCTTCGGCCTCCACCCCCTCGGCCACCTTTTTAGGGGGCAACAACATGCGCGACTTGATTTCGATCAGCATCGCCGCCATCAACAGGTATTCGGCGGCCAACTCCAAATTGTGGTTGCGAATTTCGTCCACATAGGCCAGGTACTGGCGCGTCACGCTCGCCATCGGGATGTCGAGGATGTTGAAGTTCTGCTTGCGGATCAAATAAAGCAGCAGATCGAGCGGCCCCTCAAAAGCCTCTAAAAAAACCTCCAGCGCGTCCGGCGGGATGTAAAGGTCATTGGGCAGGTTAAACAGCGGCTCGCCGTAAAGGCGCGCCACGGCCACGTGGTCCATGACGGCGGTTTCTGCGCCCCTCTCGGCCATTGCAATCATTTCGGTCATCTCGGTCATCTCGGTCATCTCGACCATGAGAAACGCGGCCTAGATGGCAAAGCCGCTTGGGCTGGATGACGCTGCATCAAGCTGCTCAGGCGGCTTGCTTTTTAGGAATGTAAACATAAGGCGTTTGATCCACCCGGCCGGCCTTGAATTCAGCTTGCAGTTGGGGGTCAATGGCCTTGTCCCACAGCAAGGCACGCCCAGCCAGTTGTTCGGCGGGCAAATTCGGATTCTTTTCTGTCAAGGAATGCAAAAACTGAGTGGTTTCAGAGGCGTAATCGGGGCGGCGAAAGAAAGGCATGGAGATTCCTCGGGAAGAAGGGTTTATTTTATTCTGCTGCAACTTCAGGCGCTAATTCTGCACTGCATTCAGCCAGCTCTTGGGCCAAGCCCGAGCGGTGCATCAGGCTCATGGGTTGGGTTTGCAGGCGAACAATGCGCAAGGAGCCGCCTTGCTGAATCAGGCTTTGGTTTAATTGCCGCAGCGCATCAATGCCGGACGTATCCAAGTTAATGAGTTGGTGAGCATCCAACAAAAAAGGGGTGTTGGGTGTGACTTTCTCAATCAACTCGTCGATGCGGTGAACCGCTGCAAAGAACAGTGCGCCATAAAGATCAAATTGTTGGAGTCGGGGCTTGTCGGAGGAGGTGCCCAAGGCGGTGGTGCCCAAGGCGGCGGTGGGGTTCGCTTTGGCGCGCACTTCGAACAAGGCGCCCATGCGGCGCACAAACAGCAAGCAAGACAAGCCCAGGCCCACTTCCATGGCGACGGTCAAATCAAGCACCACCGTGAGAACAAAGGTGCCCAGAAGCAGCAGTTTGTAGTGCAACGAATATGCGCGCTGGTCAACAAAGGCATGCCACTCCCCCATGTTCCAAGCCATCGACAACAAGATGCCCGACAACACCGCCAAAGGAATGTGCATCGCCAAGGGCGCGGCCAGTAACACGATTACGGCCAAGGTCAGTGAATGGATCACGCCAGAGACTGGGCTGGTGGCGCCGGCGCGCAAATTGGTCACGGTCCGGGCAATCGTGCCGGTCACGGGCATACCGCCAAAAAACGGCGTGACGAAATTGGCCACCCCTTGCGCCATCAGTTCTTGATTGGGGTCGTGGCGTTTGAGGTGGTAACTGGGGTCGGTGTGGGGGTCGACCATTTGGTCTGCGACTCGGGCGCAAAGCAAAGACTCAACCGCCCCCAGCAGGGCCAAGGTCAAGGTGGGCGCGACCAGGTTGCGGGCGCTGCCCCAAGAAATGTCTGGCCAAGCAAAGGCCGGTAGGCCACTCGGAATGCTGCCAAAGCGACTGCCAATCGTGTCCACAGGCAACTCGAACCACCAGGCCAAGGCAGTCAGGCTGAACAAGGCGACCACAGGACCGGGCAAGCGTTGCAGGGTGTTGGCGGTCCCTTTGAAGCCGGGTAAATCACCCAAAAGTTCACGCAACTTGGCTGTTTGTGCTGGGTTGGGACCCCCTAATTTTGACCAAAAAAGCAAACCCAAAAAACTCCCCAAACCCAGCGCCAAGGCCCAAGGGTTAAAGCTGTTTAAATGGGAGAACAAGGCTTGGAGGACGGCGAAAAATTCAGCGGGCATGTGTTGAATTTGCAAACCCAGGAGGTCTTTGAGTTGCGACAAAGCAATCAAAACAGCGATCCCGTTGGTGAAGCCCACAATGATGCTGACCGGCACAAAACGCACCAAAGAACCCAAACGCAGCAGGCCCATGGCGAACAGCACCAGGCCCGCCAACACGGTCGAGACCAGTAAATTGGCCACCCCATGGTGCTCGATGATGCTGTAAACCACCACAATGAAGGCGCCGGCAGGGCCGCCAATTTGGACGCTCGAGCCGCCCAGCAAAGACACCAAGCCCCCCCCAATGATCGCCGTCCAAAGTCCCGCCGAGGGCGGTAAGCCACTGGCAATGGCAAAGGCCATGGCCAAAGGCAAAGCCACCACGCCCACGGTGACGCCCGCGCCCAAGTCTTTGAAAAAGCGCAACCGAGAGTAGTGCTTCAGACTGTCTATCAACCGGGGGTGGAAGTGGGCAAGGGGCCAGTTCATAGACAAATATTGTGCGCTTTAAAAGGGCTTCCTAGCCGATCCGCATGCCCGGCTGAGCCCCGGGCCAAGGCGTTAAGACGTAAATGCCGGGTTGGGCTTTGTCATCGGCGTGGCTGGCGGCCAGCACCATCCCTTCGCTGACGCCAAATTTCATTTTTCGAGGCGCCAAGTTCGCCACCAGCACGGTGAGTTGGCCCACCAGTTGCTCGGGCTTGTAGGCGCTGGCAATGCCGCTGAACACATTGCGCAGGCGGCCCTCGCCGGCGTCCAGGCTGAGGCGGAGCAATTTTGTGGAGCCCTCAACGGCTTCGCAAGCGACAATTTTGGCAATGCGCAAATCCACCTTGGCAAAGTCATCGATGGTGATGGTGGGCGCGATGGCTTCGCCGCCGGGTAAGGTCGATTCGGCGGGTTCGGCCTTTTCTGCCAACGTTGCCAACGCGGGGGGCGCTTCAAACAAGGCCTCGATGTGCTTGGGGTCGACCCGCTGCATCAGGTGCTGGTAGGTCTGGATGGCGTGGCCCTCACCGAGAAAGTGGTTGGCATCGGTAAAGCGCATGGGCGCGATGTTCAAGAACGCTTCCACCTGTTGGGATAAAGACGGCAGCACGGGTTTAAGCACCAAGGTCAAAAGGCGGAAGGCTTCAATACAGGTGGTACAGACATCGTGCAAACGGGCTTCTTGGCCTTCTTGTTTGGCCAATTCCCAAGGTTTGTTTTGGTCAACGTACTCGTTGACGCGGTCGGCCAAAAGCATGGTGTCGCGCAGGGCTTTGCCATATTCGCGCGCTTCAAATGACGTGGCAATGGGCGCGATGCCCGCTTGCAGTTGGGTCAACAAGGCCTGGCCATCGGCCGACACCTTGCCGAGTTTTCCGTTAAATCGTTTGGTCAAAAAGCCCGCCGCTCGGCTGGCGATGTTGATGTATTTGCCCACCAAATCGCTGTTGACGCGGGTCACAAAGTCGCTGGTGTTGAAGTCGGCATCTTCAACGTGGGCATTCAACTTGGCGGCAATGTAGTAGCGCAGCCACTCGGGGTTCATGCCCAGGCTCAGGTACTTGAGTGGGTCAATGCCGTTGCCTCGGCTCTTGCTCATTTTTTCGCCGTTCACCGTCAGGTGGCCATGCACAAAAATGTTGTTGGGTTCCTTGCGCTTGGCGAAGTGCAACACGGCGGGCCAAAACAGCGTGTGGAAGGTCACGATGTCTTTGCCAATGAAATGGTATTGCTCGACCGACGGGTCGGCCATGAAGGCGTCGAAGTCCTCACCCCGGCGCGTCATGAGGTTCTTCAACGAGGCCAAGTAACCGATGGGGGCGTCAAACCAAACATAAAAATACTTGCCTGGAGCGCCTGGAATTTCAATGCCGAAATAAGGGGCGTCGCGGGAAATATCCCAGTCGGACAAGCCGGAGTCGGCTTGGCTCAAAGGCTGGCCGTTCTCGTCTTTCTTGGGCTCGAACCATTCTTTGATTTTGTTGGCCACCTCGGGTTGCAACTTGCCGTCTTGCGTCCACTGCTTAAGGTAGGCGACGCAGCGGGGATCGGACAGCTTGAAAAAATAATGCTGACTGGTTTTGAGTACCGGTGTCGCGCCGCTCAAGGCCGAGAAAGGGTGCTTCAAATCGGTGGGCGCATAGACCGCGCCGCAGACTTCGCAGTTGTCGCCGTATTGGTCTTTGGCGCCGCATTGAGGGCATTCCCCTTTGATGAAGCGGTCGGGGAGAAACATGCCTTTTTCGGGGTCAAAAAACTGCTCAATTTCCCGTGTTTCGATCAAGCCGGCCTGTTGCAAATCCAAGTAAATTTCTCGGCACAGGGCGTGGTTTTCCTCGCTATCGGTGTGGCTCCAGTTGTCAAACTCGATGTGAAAGCCTTGTAAATAAGGAGGCCGTCCCGCGGCGATGTTGTCGACAAATTGGCGCGGTGTGACGCCGGCCTTCTCAGCGGCAATCATGATCGGCGCGCCGTGGGCATCGTCGGCACAAACAAAATGAACCTCGTTCCCGCGCATGCGCTGAAAGCGCACCCATATGTCCGCCTGGATGTACTCCATGATGTGGCCAATGTGGAAGTTGCCATTGGCGTAGGGAAGGGCGGTGGTGACAAACAAGCGGCGGGTCATGGGCAAGGCAATGGGTTCAGGGGTTCAGGGGTTCAGGGGTTCAGCCAAAAAGGCAACGGAGACAGGTTCGGAGAAAGAATTTCCCCCAAGCAACAAGCCGATTTTAGGCCTCATCGCCACGCAGACTTGGCGGACATTGGGTTCGTTCTAAACTGGCGGCTTGTTTGAAACAGTCGGACTGCCGAATTCAGTCCGTTTACCCTCGATTCTGTCGCCAGCCTCACCAACATGTCCACTCAGCCCCCCGTCTCGTCCGCCGCTTCCTCCACCAACGACACCGCCACTTTGCAGGCACTCCACCAAGCGTTGGCAACGGTTCTTGACCCCTTGACCGGGCAAAGCTTGGCCCATGAACAGGCCAAGGCCATTCATTCGGTGCAATTGAACTCAGGTCGGGCCCACATCCAAGTCGAATTGGGCTACCCCGCCAAATCCTTGGTGCCCGCCTTGGAGGCGGCTGTGAAAGCAGCTGCGCTCGGCGTGCCCGGCGTGGTGGAGGCACAGGTCGAGGTCAAAAGCCGGGTCGTGCCGCATGCGGTGCAGCGCGGCGTGCCCCTGTTACCGGAGGTCCGCAACATCATTGCCGTGGCCTCCGGCAAGGGCGGCGTGGGCAAGAGCACCACGGCGGTGAACTTGGCCTTGGCCTTGGCCGCCGAAGGCGCCCGCGTGGGCCTGTTGGATGCCGATATTTATGGCCCCAGCCAGCCCATGATGATGGGCTTGTCTGGCAAGCCCGAATCCTTGGACGGCAAAACCATGGAGCCGCACTTGAAGCACGGCGTCCAGGTCATGTCGATTGGTTTTTTGGTGGCCCAGGACGAAGCCATGATTTGGCGCGGCCCCATGGCCACCCAAGCCCTGGAACAATTGCTGCGTCAAACCAACTGGAAAGACCTCGATTATTTAATTGTCGACATGCCCCCCGGCACCGGCGACATTCAACTGACGCTGGCGCAACGGGTGCCCATCACCGGCGCGGTGGTGGTGACCACGCCGCAAGACATTGCGCTGCTCGATGCGCGCAAGGGCATCAAAATGTTTGAGAAAGTGGGCGTGCCGATTTTGGGGATTGTTGAAAACATGGCTGTCCATGTCTGCAGCCAGTGCGGCCATGTGGAGCACATTTTTGGTGCCGACGGCGGCCAACGAATGGCGATCGATTTCAACCTCAACTACCTGGGCGCGTTGCCGCTCGACATTCAAATTCGTTTGCAAGCCGACAGCGGCACGCCCACCGTGGTGGCCGAACCGCAGAGCGAGGTGGCGGGTCTGTATAAAACCGTTGCGCGCAAAGTTGCGCTCAAAGTGGCCCAACAAGCCAAAGATTTTTCGTCCAAGTTTCCGACCATCAAAATCAGCCAAGGAACTTGAGCCATGAACGTGCTGGCTTCGTTCCGCTACTTGGTTTCGCTGAGCGAGCACCGCCATTTTGGTCGGGCGGCGGAGGCTTGTCACATCACCCAACCCGCGCTGTCGAACGCGTTGCGGGCCTTGGAGTCCGAGTATGGCGTGGTGATTGTCAAGCGGGCGCGTCAGTTTTCGGGCTTCACCGCCGAAGGCGAACAGGTGCTGAGCACGGCCCGCCGCATGCTTCAAGAACACGCTTTGCTCAAGCAGGAGTTGCAAAGCCAAGTCGATCAGCCCAGAGGGCATCTGCGCATGGGCGCGGTGCCCACGGCCATTCCCATTGCCACCCGTTTTGCGGTGCACCTGAGGGAAGTTTTTCCGGGCATTCAGCCGGTGGTCTTGGCCTTGTCGTCACAGGCCATCGAGCTCGGATTGGAACAACTCACCTTGGATTTGGGCTTGGGCTATTTGGACCGAGCGGGGCGTGGCTTACAAACTTTGCACCAGTTTGATGAGCGCTACTTTTTGCTGAGTCGACAGGACCAATCCCGCCCAAAGCGCGCCGGTGGCGCCGTCTGGGGCCGGCCCTTGGCATGGGCCGAGGCCGCCAAGTTGCCGCTTTGCTTGCTGACGCCCGAGATGCACAACCGCAGCCTCATCGACGCTGCTTTCAAAAAAGCCGGGGTGGCGCCCGTGGCGGTCCTGGAAACCAATGCCGTTTCTGCCTTGTCGGTCAGTGTGCTGGCGGGGCAAGAGGCGAGCCTGGCCACCATTCTGCCCGGCGCTCTGGCCGCGACTTGGATGCAACTACCTGAATTGCAAATTCAGCCCCTCGTCAAGCCTGAACTGGCGACCCCGGTGGGCTGGCTTTGCCAGGCGACCGAACAACCCGGCCGGGTCATACAGGCGGCTTGGCAGTTGGCGCAAGACCCGCTTTGGCAAAAACAGCTGGCCTCGCACAGCGGATCGCTCAAGCTCATTTAAGCACTCAACCCAAGGTTAAACCCTTACGTTCTATTGCTTACCCAGCACCTCCCCGATTGGGGGCGCTGGGTGATAGATTAGGTTTTTGAATCTAAGCATAGCTATTTCTGATTTGCCAAGCAGCGATAGCGGATTCAAAATCACCGCGCCGATCCTGAGCGTGAGATGAAAAAAAGACTAATACGGCGACAACATCATTGAAGAAAGCATTCCATGTTCAAGTTTCTTGACAAAGAAAACACCATTGCGGGTCCCGGTTTTAACCGTTGGCTTGTACCCCCAGCTGCATTGGCCATTCATTTGTGCATCGGCATGGCTTATGGGTTTTCCGTTTTTTGGCTCCCCCTGTCCAAAGCCCTGGGCACCTCTGACGCCGTTAAATGCGCGCCAGACATCACTTTCTGGCAAGAACTCTTTGTCTCCAACTGCAATTGGAAAATTGCGACGCTGGGTTGGATGTACACCTTGTTCTTTGTGTTCTTGGGTTCTTCAGCGGCCATTTGGGGAGGCTGGCTAGAACGGGTCGGCCCACGCCGAGCCGGTGTCGTGGCGGCTTTGTGTTGGTGTGGTGGCATGCTGTTCTCGGCCTGGGGCGTGCACCTGCACCAGTTTTGGATGATGCTTTTGGGCTCCGGCGTGATTGGCGGAATTGGCCTGGGCTTGGGCTACATCTCCCCTGTCTCCACGCTCATCAAGTGGTTCCCAGATCGCCGTGGGATGGCGACGGGCATGGCCATCATGGGCTTTGGCGGCGGCGCGATGATCGGTTCGCCTTGGGCCGCTGACATGATGAAGTACTTTGCCACGCCCGCCGATGTCGGAGTGGCGCAAACCTTTGTGGTCATGGCCTTGGTCTATTTCGTCTTCATGATGGGCGGTGCTTTGGGTTACCGAGTCCCAGCCACCAACTGGAAGCCAGCGGGCTGGACCCCACCGGTGCAACAGACGCAAAACGCCATGATCACTTCGCGCAGCGTCGACGTGAAAAACGTCTTCAAAATTCCACAATTTTGGTTGGTGTGGATGGTCTTGTGCATGAACGTGAGCGCGGGCATTGGGGTGATCGGCATGGCCTCACCGATGTTGCAAGAAGTGTTCGGGGGCAGCTTGATTGGGGTGGATGCCACCTTCAGCCAACTCGATGCCACCCAATTGAAAGCCATTGCCGGCGTGGCCGCAGGGTTCACCGCCTTGATTTCGCTGTTCAACATTGGCGGCCGCTTTTTCTGGGCCAGCCTGTCCGATAAATTAGGACGAAAAACCACTTACACCGTGTTTTTTGTGCTCGGTGGTTTGCTGTATGCCAGTGTGCCCAGCAGCGCGGCGGCGCTGTCGATCACCTTATTCGTCGGTGCTTTCTGCCTCATTTTGAGCATGTACGGCGGTGGTTTTGCGACGGTGCCCGCTTACTTGGCCGACCTTTTTGGCACCCAGTTTGTCGGCGCGATTCACGGCCGCTTGTTGACCGCCTGGTCCACCGCCGGCATTTTGGGCCCTGTGGTGGTGAACTACATGCGCGAATACCAACTCGGTTTGGGCTTGCCCCGCAATCAGGTTTACAACCAAACCATGTACATCTTGGTGGGCATGTTGGTGATTGGCTTGCTTTGCAATTGGGCCATCCGCCCGGTTGCTGAAAAGTGGTTCATGACCGACGAAGAACTGGCGGCAGCCAAGCTGGCGGCCCACGAAAAAGCAATCGACAACCAAGCCACGGGGGATGGCAACGCGTCCCTCCACAAGACCGCCCCGCTGACGGTGGCTTTGGCTTGGGCCGTGGTGGGCTTGCCCTTGGCTTGGGGCATTTACCGCACCATGCTGAGTGCCGCCAAACTGTTTGCTTGAGTGCATTGACCTTTTTTCTTTTTTAGTGGATGCCTCTTCTTTTAGTCTGATTGTTCATGACCCTTGCCTCGACCTCCTCTAATTCACCAAGCGCCAGCCGCTTGGCCGCACCGCCTCAGGCGTTGACTGAAATTGTCCAATCGGTATTGGATCATTTGGGTCAACTGCCAGGCGCTTTAATGCCGGTTTTGCATGCCCTGCAAAATCAATTGGGCCATGTGCCCAAAGAGGCGGTGCCGCTGATAGCTGAGGGGCTGAATTTGTCGAGTGCCGAGGTGCACGGCGTGGTCAGCTACTACCACCACTTCCGATCCGAGCCCGCCGCCCAAACCGTGGTGCAAATTTGCCGTGCCGAGGCCTGCCAAGCCATGGGCAGCGAAGCGCTCTGGGCGCATGCTTGCTCGGCCCACGCCAAAGCAGCAGCACAAGGCCAAGTGGGTTTTGAAGCGGTTTACTGCTTGGGCTTGTGTGCTTCTTCCCCGGCGATGGCGGTGAATGGCCGTGTTTATGCGCGCCTGACGCCCGCACGGTTGGATCAAATTTTGGAGGCTTCGAAATGAGCGCCACGCCTGCCAAGCTGTATGTGCCGCAAGACAGCGCCGCGGTGGCTGTCGGCGCCAACGAGGTCGCGATCCGTTTGCAAAATGCTGTTTTGGCCAGCGGCAAAAATGCCACCGTGTTGCGCAACAGTTCGCGCGGTCTGTTTTGGTTGGAACCCTTGCTCGAAGTGCAAACCCCTCAAGGTCGCCTGGGTTTCGGGCCTGTGGCCCCAGAGGCGGTGCAGAGCCTGGTGGACGCGGGCGTGCTGGACCTGGAAAGCAACCCAAGCGCCCTTGAAAAAGCCCTGACCCACCCGCTGTGCCAAGGCTGGGTTGAAAAAATCCCGTACTTGGCCAAGCAAGAGCGATTGACCTTTGCCCGCATGGGCATCACCCAACCCCTGAGCCTGAGCGACTACGAAGCCCATGGCGGCTGGGTGGGTTTGCGTCAAGCGCTGGCGTTAACGCCCGAAGCCATCGTTCAGCAGGTGACCGACTCTGGCCTGCGCGGTCGTGGCGGCGCCGCCTTTCCAGCGGGCATCAAATGGAAGACCGTGCTGGGCGCCTCTGCCACAACCGGTTCTTCCCACCCGACCCAAAAGTACATTGTTTGCAACGCCGACGAAGGCGACTCGGGCACCTACTCCGACCGCATGACGATGGAGGGCGATCCCTACCTGTTGATTGAAGGCATGGTGATTGCGGGAATCGCTGTCGGGGCCACACAGGGCTATGTGTACATCCGCTCAGAATACCCCGATGCGGTGCAGCAGTTTGAGCAAGCCATTCAGTTGGCCCGCGTTGCTGGCTTCTTGGGCCCCAACCTCTTGGGCAGCGGCAAGGCCTTTGAATTGGAAGTTCGCATGGCCGCTGGCGCCTATGTGTGCGGAGAAGAAACGGCCTTGCTGGAAAGCCTGGAGGGCAAACGCGGCATCGTGCGCGCCAAGCCGCCATTGCCCGCCATTGAAGGGCTGTGGGGCCTACCCACGGTCATCAACAACGTCATCACGTTGGCCAGTGTGCCGATTATTTTGGCCAAGGGCGCTGAGTTTTATAAAAATTACGGCATGGGCCGTTCCCGTGGCACCTTGCCTTTCCAATTGGCCGGCAACATCAAAAACGGCGGTTTGGTCGAAAAAGCCTTTGGCCTGACCTTGCGTGAATTGGTGTTCGAATTTGGCGGGGGGACCGCCAGTGGCCGGCCCGTCAAAGCCATTCAGGTGGGTGGCCCGCTGGGTGCTTATGTGCCAGAAAGCCAATGGGACACACCCCTTGACTACGAAACCTACGCCGCCTTTGGCGGTGTGGTGGGACACGGCGGTGTGGTGGTGCACGACGACCGCGCCAACTTGGCCGACTTGGCTCGCTACGCCATGGCCTTTTGCGCCTTGGAATCTTGTGGCAAATGCACGCCTTGCCGCATTGGGTCGACGCGGGGCGAAGAAATTTTGGTGCGTCTGCAGCGCACCAATGACCCCCAAGGAAAAACCCAAGACGTCAAACTTTTGCGCGACTTGTGCGACACCATGCTGAATGGATCGTTGTGCGCCATGGGCGGCATGACGCCTTACCCCGTGTTGTCGGCCCTGAACCATTACCCCGAAGACTTTGGCCTGACGGCCTGAGGAATCCCCATGCTCGATCATTTGAAAACCACCGACTATGGCACCCCTCTGAGGGTGTCTGAACAGGAAGTCACGCTGGACATTGACGGCGTGAGCGTCACCGTGCCCAAGGGCACCTCCTTGATGCGCGCCGCCGTTGACGCGGGGGTTCGGGTCCCCAAACTTTGCGCGACCGACAGTCTGGAACCCTTCGGCTCTTGCCGCTTGTGTTTGGTTGAAATCGAGGGCCGTCGTGGCTTTCCAGCCTCTTGCACGACGCCTGCCGAGACCGGCATGAAGGTTCGCACCCAGACGCCCAAACTGCAAGAATTACGCAAAGGCGTGATGGAACTCTACATTTCCGACCACCCGCTCGATTGCCTCACTTGCTCCGCCAATGGCAACTGTGAGTTGCAAGACATGGCCGGCGTCACGGGACTGCGCGAAGAGCGTTACACGGCCTACAGTGAAAAAAGCGAAGGTGTTTTTCCACTCCACAACCACTTCAAGGGGGCCAGCAAAGCCAAGGTCGACGACTCTAACCCTTACTTCAGTTACGACCCTTCCAAGTGCATTGTTTGCAACCGCTGCGTGCGCGCTTGCGAAGAAACGCAAGGGACCTTTGCGCTGACCATCAGTGGCCGAGGTTTTGAATCCCGCGTCACCGCGGGCAATGGACAAGACTTCATGAGCTCGGACTGCGTGAGTTGCGGCGCTTGCGTTGAGGCCTGCCCGACGGCCACTTTGCAAGAAAAATCCATCATCGAACTGGGCCAGCCCGAACACAGCGTGGTGACCACGTGTGCTTATTGCGGCGTTGGTTGCGGTTTCAAAGCGGAAATGAAAGGCAACGAAGTCGTCCGCATGGTGCCTTGGAAAGAAGGCAAAGCCAACGAGGGCCATGCCTGCGTGAAGGGGCGTTTTGCGTGGGGCTATGCGACCCACAAAGACCGCATCACCAAGCCGATGATTCGCAAGAGCATCAACGACCCTTGGCAAGAAGTGTCTTGGGACGTTGCCATCCAATACGCCGCGTCGGAGTTCAAACGCATCCAAGCCAAATACGGCGTGGACGCGGTGGGTGGCATCACCTCGTCGCGCTGCACCAACGAAGAAACTTACCTGGTGCAAAAACTCGTGCGCGCTGCGTTTGGCAACAACAACGTGGACACCTGCGCCCGCGTTTGCCACTCGCCCACGGGTTACGGTTTGGGCCAAACTTACGGCACCTCGGCGGGGACACAAACCTTCAAGTCGGTTGAAAAAGCCGACGTGATCTTGGTCATGGGCGCCAACCCCACGGACGCGCATCCCGTCTTTGGTTCGCGCATGAAAAAACGCTTGCGTGAAGGCGCAAAGCTGATCGTCATCGACCCCCGCCAAATTGACTTGGTCAAGTCGCCCCACATCCGCGCTGACTACCACTTGCAGTTGCGCCCTGGCACCAATGTGGCCGTCATCTCGGCCATGGCCCACGTCATCGCCACCGAAGGGTTGCTTGACGAAGCCTACATCGCCGAGCGCTGCGATGACCAATCCTTCAAAGACTGGCGCGCTTTCATCGAGCGCCCAGAAAATTCGCCCGAGGCCATGGAAGCCGAAACCCGCGTGCCCGCAGCCCTGTTGCGGGAAGCGGCGCGTCTGTACGCCACGGGCCTCGTCGGGGCGCCAGCAGGCGTCAAGCGCGGCGCTTGGAAGCCGCAAGTGAACGCGGCTATTTATTACGGCCTCGGCGTGACCGAACATGCCCAAGGGTCCACCACCGTGATGGGCATCGCCAACCTCGCCATGGCCACCGGCAACGTGGGCCGTGAAGGCGTTGGGGTGAACCCCTTGCGCGGTCAAAACAACGTGCAGGGCTCGTGCGACATGGGTTCGTTTCCGCACGAATTCCCTGGCTACCGCCATGTGTCTGACAGCAGCACGCGCCACTTGTTTGAATCGGCTTGGGGCGTTTCTTTGCAAGCCGAACCGGGCTTGCGCATCCCCAATATGTTCGACGCCGCCCAAGCGGGCACCTTCATGGGCCTGTATTGCGAAGGTGAAGACATTGTCCAAAGCGACCCCAACACCCAACACGTCACCGACTCGTTGAAGGCCATGGAATGCCTGGTGGTGCAAGATATTTTCTTGAATGAAACCGCCAAATACGCCCATGTGTTTTTACCTGGCGCGAGCTTCTTGGAAAAAGACGGCACTTTCACCAACGCCGAGCGCCGCATTTCTCGGGTGCGCCAAGTCATGCCGCCGCTGGCGGGGTATGCCGATTGGGAGGTCACGCAACTGCTGTCGAATGCGCTGGGTTATCCCATGAACTACAGCCACCCCAAAGAAATCATGGCGGAAATTGCCGAACTCACGCCGAGCTTTAACGGCGTCAGTTTTGAAAAAATCGACCGCCACGGCAGCGTGCAGTGGCCGAACAATGCCGATACCGAAGAGGCTGGCATGCGCATCATGCACGTCGACAAATTCATGCGCGGTAAGGGCCGCTTTATCGTCACCCAATACGTGCCGACCGAAGAAAAAGTGACGCGCAAATTCCCCTTGTTGCTGACCACCGGGCGCATCTTGTCGCAATACAACGTGGGGGCACAAACCCGCCGCACCGCCAACAACGAGTGGCACGACGAAGACCGTTTGGATATCCACCCGCACGACGCCGAAGAGCGCGGCATTCAACAAGGCGATTGGGTCGGCATTCAAAGCCGCGCCGGTGAGACGGTGTTGCGCGCGACGGTGACTGAAAAAGTGGCGCCGGGCGTGGTTTACACCACCTTCCACTTCCCTGAATCGGGGGCCAACGTCATCACCACCGACAACTCCGATTGGGCCACGAATTGCCCCGAATACAAAGTCACCGCCGTGAACGTCACCAAAGTGGCTCAGCCGTCTGAATGGCAAAAGGACTACGCGCAATTTGACCGCCAGCAGATGGCATTTTTGCAAGAAGCGTCGCCCTCCGTGGAAAAAGTGTGAGCCACCCAGACCCGGATTTCAGCGGCGTTCAGTCGGTGCCGGTTTGGCGCCGGGGCGTTGAGGGCCAAGACTCGGTGGTGCAAGAGGTTCCTGTGGCCCTGACTTACAACGGCATTTCGCACGCCGTGATGATGGCCACCCCCACCGACTTGGAAGACTTTGCTTTGGGTTTTTCTTTGACCGAAGGGTTGATTGATCGGGTCGACCAATTCTTAGACTGTGACGTGTTACCAAGCCCCCAGGGCGTGACCTTGCAAATCACCGTGACGGCGGCTTGCTTTGCCCGCTTCAAAGACCAGCGCCGGGCCATGACAGGCCGGACCGGATGCGGTTTGTGTGGGGCCTCCTCGCTGGATCAAGCGGTGCGCCATTTGCCTCCCTTGCCCGGGGTCGCTGAGGTAGGAGCGTTGGGTGGGGCGGTTTTTTCAAAAGCTTTTTCAGTCAAGGCCTTGCTGAACGCCATGGGCGATTTGCGCTCAAGCCAAGTCTTGTTGGCGTCCACCGGTTCGGCCCATGCGGCGGCTTGGTGTGATGCGCAAGGCCACCTTCACTGCGTGCGTGAAGACGTGGGTCGGCACAATGCGCTCGACAAACTGATTGGCGCTTTGGCGCGTGAAAGTGAGCGGCCTGTTTCCAGCGGGGCCATCTTGGTGACCAGCCGCGCCAGCCACGAAATGGTGCAAAAAACCGCGGCGGCAGGGGTGCCGGTATTGGCCGCTGTGTCGGGGGTGACCACCTTGGCGATTGACACGGCACAAGCCACTGGCGTGGGGTTGGCGGGTTTTGTGAGGCAACAAGATTTCGGTGTTTATGCCCACTCTGAACGTTTTTTGCATGATGTTTGATTTCTTTTTGGGAGCCCTTTGATGAGCCATTACAGTCCGGCTGAGGCGGCGCAAAACCTGGTCCACATGGCCAACCAGATCAGCCAGTTTTTTCAAAGCCAGCCCAATCGACCCCAAGCCCTGCACGACTTCGCAGAACATTTGCGCAAATTCTGGGCGCCCACCATGCGCGCCCAATTTTTGCAAACCATTGATGCCAAGCAGGCCGCCGACCTTCTCCCCTTTGCGCAAGAGTCGGTGGTGCAAAATCGGGCTTACTTGGCCGAGGGCTGCGGCCCCCTTTGAACTTCCCTGCTCACCTGAAAGGTTCTTGATGAAATTATTTCGTGGGATGACGGCTTCTTGCCCTTCTTTCCTCTCAAAAAAATCGGCCTTGCGGCCCTTGGTGGCCGCCATGGTGTTGGGTGTGTGGTCTGTTTTTGGCGCTGCTTCGACGGCTTGGGCCGATGGGGTTAATGAGGCCAAAAAAGAGGTCGTTAAAGAGGTTGCTATTGAGCAGAGCGCTGAGCATCCCCCTCGCTTTGAACAGCTCACCCTGGAGCAGCTCAATGTTTATCAAAAGCCTTTGGGCGAGCAGGTCATGAAGGTGTCCAGCGTGGGGATTGGCGGGCCTTACAACCCCTTGCTGCGCAGCCCGGTGATGGGGCAGCGGATGTTTGATTTGTTGTACTACCTGCGCTGGAACTCGTCCATGTCGCTGCGGTTGAATGAATTCGCCATCCTCATCATTGGCCGCCAATGGCGCAGTCAAGTGGAGTGGGCCGCGCATGCGCCGCTCGCCATCAAGGCCGGTTTGTCGCCCGACGTGGTGGCCGACTTGAAGGCGCAAAAGCGCCCCGCGAAGATGCAGCCCGACGAAGCTGTGGTCTACGACATGATCGACGAGCTGACCCAAACCCACAAACTCTCAGACGCCACCTACGCGCGCGCCAAAGCCTTGTTCACAGAGCAGCAACTGGTTGATTTGTCGGTCGTCACCGGCACCTACATCACCTTGGCATTGATGATGTCGATGGTCGAACAAGGACTGCCTGCAGGCCGAGAGCTGGCTTTTAAAGCTGGCGAACCTTGAGCCGCGCCCCGTCTTTTTGGCGCTTGGGTTGGCGATCACTTTGGCGCGATTGGCGCGCCGGTGAACTCCGACTCTTGGTGCTGGCCGTCACGTTGGCGGTGGCGGCGGTCTCGGCGGTGGGCTTCTTTTCTGACCGTTTGCAAGGGGGTTTGCAACGCGATGCCCGTCAACTGTTGGGGGGTGATGTGGTGCTGGTCAGCGACCACCTGCTGCCCCCCGTCTTTACCGAGCAGGCCACCGCAGCGGGTTTGAAAAGCAATTTGTCATTGACTTTTTCAACCATGGCCCGCGCGCCAGAGTCGCTGGGCGGCGCGACGCGCTTGGTGTCTTTGAAGGCAGTCACCTCCGGTTACCCCTTGCGGGGTGAATTGCTGGTGAGCGAGGCCCACGCGGAAGACCCTCAAAAAGGGGGGGATAAGTTGCTTGGTCAGATGGTGGAACCCCACCCCGCCTACCAACACCAAGTGCCCATTCCCGGACAAGCCTGGGTGGACGAGGCTGTGCTGACCGCCTTGGGGCTGCACTTGGGCGATGACTTGGATTTGGGCGACAGCAGCTTGCGCATCACCAAGGTGTTGGTACAAGAGCCGGATCGGGGCGCTGGTTTTATGAATTTAGCGCCACGGGTCATGGTCAATCAAGCCGATTTGCCGGCCTCCCATTTGGTTCAGCCCGCCAGCCGCCTGCGCTATCGATGGGCCGCCATTGGCCAGCCGGAGGCGGTGAAAACATTCACCCAATGGGCTGAGCGCACGCTGAAGGAGGGCGCTCCCCAAGGCCTTCGTGGCATTCAACTGGAGACCCTCGATAAGGGGCGCCCCGAAGTCAGGCAGACCCTCGACCGAGCGGCCCAGTTCCTGAACTTGGTGGCCTTGTTAGCGGCCTTGTTGAGCGCAGTGGCTTTGGCCTTGGCCGCTCGCAGTTTTGCGGCCAAGCATTTGGACGACTGTGCATTGCAGCGTGTTTTAGGCCAAAGTCAAAGCAGCATCGCGGCCACGTTTGCGTTTGAGTTTTTAACGGCGGGTTTGTTGGCCAGCGGCTTGGGTTTGTTGTTGGGCTTCGGTTTGCACCATGTTTTTGTGTGGTTGCTGCAAGGCTTGGTGTCGACGGAATTGCCCAGCACTTCTTGGGTGCCAGCGGGCTTGGGCTTGGCGTTGGGCATGACCTTGTTGGTGGCATTTGGTTTGCCGCCCGTTTTGCAACTGGCCCAAGTGCCGCCTTTGCGGGTGATTCGCCGAGAACTCGGCGCCATCAGGCCCGCTTCAATCGGCGTTTTGGCGCTGGGTGTTTTGGGATTTGCAACGCTGTTGCTTGTGCTCAGCCACGATTTGAAATTGGGCCTGATTGCGGTGGGCGGTTTTGCCGGGGCCGTTTTGGTGTTTGCCGGTTTGGCCGCCTTGGCGCTCCAGCTTTTGCGGCGCAGCGTCAACGAGGCCACCGCACCGCGTTGGTTGGTCTTGGCGACGCGGCAAATGACGGCACGTCCCGTCCAATCTGTGGTGCAAGTCAGTGCCTTGGCTGTGGGCATGCTGGCCTTGATGTTGCTGATTTTGTTGCGCACCGATTTGATCAACAGTTGGCGACAAGCCAGCCCGCCGGGCGCACCCAATCGCTTTGTCATCAATGTGTTGCCTGAGCAAAGCCAGGCTTTTCAAAAAGCGTTGAGTCAAGCGGGGGTGGATCGTTTTGATTGGTTCCCGATGTTCCGAGGCCGTTTGCTGTCACGCAACGGGCAACCCCTGAATGCCGATCAATTCACAGAAGAGCGCGCCAAGCAATTGGTGGAGCGCGAATTCAACTTGTCCAACAGCGCTGAATTGCCTCACCACAATCAAATTGTGGCGGGTCAGTGGGTGGCGGAAGAAGACGGGGCGATCAGCGTCGAAGAAGGCATCGCCAAGACCTTGGGGCTGCAGCTCGGCGATGTGTTGCGCTTTGACATCGGTGGCACCCTGAGCGAGGCGCGCATTACCTCCTTGCGCAAGGTCGATTGGGCTTCCATGCGGGCCAACTTCTTTGTGATGTACCCCAAAGGGCAAATGCCAACAATTTCAGCCACTTATTTGGCCGCCTACAAAGCCCCCGGCAACACCGCTGAAGCCAGCCGTTTCGACAATGCTTTGGTGCGCGAATTTCCCAACATCACCAGCGTGGACTTGAGTTCCACCTTGAACCAAATTCAAACCATGCTCGACCAAGTGATCGGCGCGGTGCAATTTTTATTTGGCTTCACCTTGGCGGCTGGGATGGTGGTGTTGTTTGCGGCGGTGAGCGCCACTCGGGACGAGCGCGCCCGCGACTTTGCCATCATGCGTGCGGTCGGGGCCAGCGGTGTTTTGTTGCGGCAAGTGCAACAAGCCGAATTGTTGGGCGTCGGCCTCTTGGCCGGCTTTTTGGCCAGTGGGGTGGCCAATGCCGTGGGTTGGGCCTTGGCGCACTATGTTTTTGATTTTGTATGGCAACCGTCCTGGCTGGCGCTGATTGGCGGCAGCTTGCTCGGCGCTTTGCTGGCTTGGGCGGCGGGCTGGTGGGGGCTGCGCAGCCTCTTGCAACGGCCCGTGATGCAGACCTTGCGACTGGCCGCTGAATAAAACCCTGAGCTTAAAGATGTCTTAAAAATGTCAGATACCGAAGTCACCACCCCTTTTGAATGGATCGGCGGCGAGGACGTCGTCCGCGCCATGACGGAGCGCTTTTATGACCTGATGGAATTGGAGCCTGTCTACACCGATTTACGCGCCGCCCATGGCACCGATTTATCCAACGCCCGTCAGCGTTTGTTTTGGTTTTTGTGTGGTTGGTTGGGCGGTCCGAATTACTACACCGACCGCTTTGGTCACCCGATGCTGCGGGCGCGCCACTTGCCTTTTGAGATTGGCATCAAAGAACGCGATCAATGGTTGGCTTGCATGACCCAAGCCATGCAAGAAACCAAGGTGCCCCAAGCCTTGCGCGAGCGACTCGAGCAAAGCTTTTTTCAAACCGCCGATTGGATGCGCAATAAAGGGGTTTGAACAAGGCGCCGCTTTTGAAGCAGGGCCCTGAAATCAGGCGCTGAGAGCCGCAGCGGCACCTTGCAAAGCCGGTGAAACCGGGCTGTCGATAATCCAGACCGGGATTTCTTTTAGGTAGGCTTGGAAGCGACCCTTGGCTTCAAACCGATGGCGGAAATCGGATTTTTCAAGCCAATCCGTTAGGCGAGGCACGATGCCGCCGCCGAGGTAGATGCCACCCCGAGCGCCCAAGGTCAAAGCAAGATTGCCTGCCGTGCTGCCCAAAAAGCCGCAAAACAAATGAAGCGTTTCTTGCGCGGTCAAAACTGCCCCCGGGGTCAATTCATTGCCAGAAATGGAAGAGGCCATCGTCAAAACCTGGGCCGCACTGGTGACCTCGAAGCCGCCTTCGCCTTTGATTTCGGCCAGTGCGTGGAAAAGGTCAATCAAGCCAGGTCCTGACAACACCCGTTCTGCCGATACGTGGCCATGGCGTTTTTGCAGCAACTGGAAGACCTCAAATTCGAGCCTGTTCGTGGCCGCCAAGGTCACGTGCCCGCCCTCTCCAGAAATAGGCAACCAGCGTCCTTGATGTGGGATCAAACCGGAGACCCCCAACCCCGTTCCGGGGCCGATCAAACCAATCGGTGCATCAACACCCACTCGGGTGGTGCCGTTGGGATCGACCAACCTTTTGGAGCGGCTCGGCAGACTTGGTAAAGCCAAAGCCAAAGCAGTGAAGTCATTTAGAAACACCAAGCGCGAAAGCCCCAAACTCTGGCGCAACTCGCTGATGGAGAACGCCCAGTGGTGGTTGGTCATGGCCATGGCATCGCCCGTCACCGGGTTGGCAATTCCGAAGGCGCCCCAAGCGGGCTTGGGCAAATGCTGTGACTCTAAATACGTCTCAATGGCGTTCTTCAAAGAGGTGTGGTCTGCGCAAGGGAGCACCATGACTGCTTCAATGGGCGCGTTGACCTGCCTTTGCCAGCCAAACCGAGCATTCGTGCCACCGATATCACCAAGCAGTCGGGGAAAGGTGCTGTCAGTAGACGATGCAAGGGGGTCAATGGATTCAAACATTCAGGGTTCCAGGTGCTGATTAAAGGTCGCCTCTGAGCTTTTGAGCAGGGACGTCCATCACGACGCCATCGCTGAAGTGAACTGTAATCGGTGTCTTGCTGGCATTGAAAGCCAGGTGCGTTTTTTGTCCGTTGGGCAATTTAAAAACGCTGTACAAAGTGGTGTCGGCCGTGACCGATAAATCGGGTGTTCCGTGCTCTTGCATCCAGGCCATGAGGTGCAAGGCATGGCTGCGGGTATCACCCAGCTCGAAGCTGCCCCAACGGTCCCAACGCGCTAAGGCAGCTTGGGGGTTTGAGTAGGCTTGGTATTCTGCAAAGATGTCCTGCCAAATGTCGTCGGGTTGCGCGTGCTTCCCTCTGGCCGCGTAAATGGCCATTTCGGGCACCAAGGCGGCCAAATTGCGGTTCACAAAAGCAGGGTCGGTGGCCAGGTAGTTGGAGGCGGTGGTGATGGGCAGCAGGTTGATGCCGTGAATTTGACGAGGCTCATCAATCCACCACGTGTTGTGGGCGTATTTGCCGCCAAATAACATGCTGACCTCGGCGTTTTTGTATTCGGGTGCGAACACTTGGTGATGGATGTCAAACCAATAATGGTTGATGGCGTTGATTTCAGTGGTGTACAAAAAGATGCCCAAGTCTCGCAATGGGACATCCCCTTTGACCTCGGCCCACTGAATCAAACCCGCCCAAGCGTTGACCGCTTCAGACGACGACTCTTGGTTGTTGCCAAACGGCCCAAGCCCAACACCCGACGCCCAGGAGTGGCCCTCATAGGGGTCAAAGTTTCTGAGGAAGGGGAAGTCTGAACGACCGCGCTCGGACGTGGCAATGTCTTTGACCAGCAAATTCACCATGCCACCCCATTGTGCATCGCTGGCCCATTCGGGGTCGCGCAGGGCGATGTCGGCCATGGCGCGAATCCAATAGCCGTAATGGAAATGGTGGTCGTTCATTTGCTTCACCGCAAAGTACTCCTCGGGATAAGCCACCACGGTCCCCAGAGATTTGTCGTAAACAAAGTAATCTTTGCTGTCTTGGCCCGAGAACCATTTTTGAATGCGCTCTTTGAGCAACTTCAGGAGCTTGTCTCGACCCGCCAAATCTCCTTGCTGCTCAGCGACATTCATGAGTTGTGTGATGCGTTCAAGGCCCTTGCCTTGCCAGTAGGGGCCAGAGCCAATTTCCAGCATCATGGGGCGGGCTTTGGCGATGTCTTTGCCCAGTAGATCGCTCAAGTCGATGGTTTTATCGCCCACTTTGACGGGGTTGCTGACTGCCGGCCAATAAGGGACAAAACCGGTGTAGGTCGTTTGGGTTTCAAAGTGCGTGGCGGCCATCAAGCGGATCTTGCCGCGCAGGGTTTGGTAACTCAAATGGGTGTCTTCGAGCGCCTTGCTCACGCTGGGGTTGTTAAACCATTGGTGTGGGTAAAGCCCCAAAAATGGGGGTACCACTTTTACATTGTTATTTGCATTGTTGTTCTCCGTGACGCTGAATTCAGTGGTCACTTGACTGCGCTTGGGGTCGAAGCGCCAGTCGACTCGCGTGTCTGAAATGAAGGCAAACGCATGGGTCTTGAAGGTCGAAAGCACCTCTTGCAAGAGGCTGGGGTTCTCACGCTCACTGCCCTCCAAGGTCACTTCATCGGGTAAAGCGGCGGCGGCCACGAGTCCTTTGCCGCTGGGCAAATGGGCGATCCATTCAGTGGGGCTTTTGCGCTCCCAAGAACCCCCTTGGGGGAGGAAAACGGCATAGGCGGCACCGGCTATTTTGAGGGCAATGACTTCGGGGTCTTGGCCATTGTCCAGGCGCTGTGCGGGTGAGTTTTTGGGCAATTCCAGCCGAAGATCGCCCTGGCTCAGCTTCATCGATGCGAAGGGGCTTCCATGGGCCAGGGTCACCTGAAAATCGGAGAGGTCAGGGTTGTTGTCGGGGGCTTGACTGACCGCAACCGACCAGTCGCCACGCTGGGCCAGTTGGGCGGTTCCAAGCTTGAAGGCGGTCGGCGTGAAGGTCAGGGCGGGGCTGTGTGGGTAATGGATTTCGACGTCTCGCCGCTCGGTGGGCACCACCGTTTTGATGGGGCGTGACAGCTCAAATCCGGTGCGCGCAAACTTGACCGCCAGTGGCTGAACAAAAATGACTTCAGGAGAGTCGCTGAAGAGGATGGACGAATACCACTGGTTGGTTGGGGCGGCTTGGTTTGCCATGCTGGCGGTGCGATGCAGGGCGGGGGGCGGTGAAACGTCGATGCCACGAGGGGCTGTTACGTAGGCCCCCGCGCCGACGGAAACCAGCTCTGCCTTCGCAGAATTTGTGTACCCGATTGTCAAATAGAGCCCGAACAAAAGGGTGCCGAGCAGGCCTTGGGAGCCTCCCAAAAATGAACTTTTGGCTAAGTTGGCTAAGTGGGTCAAGGAGGGACTTGGCAGTGCTTGTTGCATGATGGGGTTGAACCTGTTTAAACGTGCTCGCCTATGCTAATGAAAGCGCTTTCAAAAAGCAATATAGGGTGAAACACTGAGGCAGTAATCACACATCTAGGGAAAACCCGATGATGAAATCAGTTGACGAACTTGGGGCACATTGCATAATTCGTGAAAGCGCTTTCATAAAAAATACGCACAACGGAGAATTTCCACATGCCATCACTTCAGGGTCCTCAATCTAAAAAAGTACGTCAGGTCGGCACCTTGTTATTGACTGCCATGATCGGCTCGCTGGCCCAGGCCTACGATTTCGGTCCTGCCGACACTTATCAATGGGGCCCTTTTAGCCTGAACGGATTTGCCAAATACGAGGCGACCAGCACCAGCAACACCTGCAGCAACTGCCAACGATTTCCCTCCGCTTCCAAAGACGAATCCTGGGCAGATGCCTTGGTTCCAGGAACGCCTTACGGCACTTCGCAGCAAGGCACTTTGTTGATTCAGCCTTGGCTCGGGGCTCACTTCAGCTTAGGCAATGGTTTCAAGCTCGATGGCATGCTGAGCCAGCGTTGGCGCAACGGCAAAGAGGACATTCCTGGTTTTGTCTATGAAGAGAACGCCGCGCTGAGCCACGAAGACTATGGCCGCTTCGCAGTGGGGGCGATGACGACGCGGGCTTGGAGCCTGGCTGACTACCCTTATGGCACCTTTTTAGGTCAAGCTTACTTTTGGGGCGCTTCTGGGGCGGGTTATGGCTTGCTGAAAACCGACTCTGTTCGCTACACGTCCCCCCGCTTGGATGTGCTGGACGGCGACTTGGTTTTGGAAGGTACTTTTTCTGGCGGTAATCGGTCTTTCACCAAAAACAGGCCCAGCTTCTGGGAGTTTTATGCGCAATACCACCAGGGCGATCTGGTCGTTGAAGGCGTTTTGCAAACGACCCACAACGGTACGCCCAGTGCATGGAGCCACGGGCCTTTCACAGGTTTGACGCCCTTCCCGGCGAACGACAGCCTGCTGAGCCGATCCGGCCAAGCCGTTTCGATGTTGTTGGCCCGTTACCAAGTCAACCCATCCGTCGAGGTTTCTGGCGGTTTTAGGCACAACCAGTGGTCGGGTGCCAATGCGTGCATCGTGGTGCCTTCTCAACCTGGCCAAAACAATGCCCAATGGAACGACATGTTCAATGTGGACTGGAATCAAACGATCGTCAACAGTGCTGGCACCCCCTGCTCGCCAGGCTACGGCGCCAAGTCCAACGACCTGATGGGCGGGGCCCGTTATTTTTACGATCGTTTTGAGGCCTACGCTGGTTTTGGTTACTTGGGTAAAGCAGCCACTCAAAATCCCGAAGAGCGGGGCCAAAGCAACTGGGCTTTGATGAGCACGGCGGGCCTTCGTTACAACATGAACCGCTATTGGCAGCTTTATGGCTATACGGGCTTTGTGCGCTATGGCCACAAGGGTCTGGCGCCCCTGTCCATGCCCAGCAATTCAGCAGGCACCAACGTGGATTCGCGCATCGCCACCTTTGGCGACTTCGTGGGTCTTGGCACCGTTTACGCTTTCTAAGCAAAAGCCCCAACAGAAATTCACCATGAAAAGTTTTACCTCTTTCACGTCTTTGAAATTAACACGCAGTGGGTTGCTGCGTGGTTTGATGGTGGCTGTGACGGCTACTTTGCTGGCTTGCGGCGGCGGGGGCACCATCCCCTATCCTGGCGTGCAGCTGCGCGCCTTGCCGGCTGATTTTTCAACCCGTTTGGCGGTCGCTTATTCGCCCTATCGGGCGGGGGGGCCGAATGTGGGTGAGGTGTCCTCGGTCGCCAACATCCAGCAAGACTTGGCGCTTTTGCACCAAGGTGGTTTTGGCTTGCTGCGCTTGTACGACTGCTCATCTCAAAACAAAGTGGCTGAAAACGTCTTGTCGGTTTTGACCAACAACCCGAGCTTGAACATGAAGGTTCAATTGGGTGCCTATTTGGCCCCGAACCCTGGCACCACCCCTGCCAACGAAACGGCCAATCAAACTCAGCTTCAAACCTGCATCGCCTTGGCCAACCAATACCCCAACCTTGTGGCGGCCGTGAGTGTGGGCAACGAAAACTTGGATTCGTGGTCTGGCTCTCCCGTCGCCGTGGCTGACTTGGTGCGTTACATCAAGCAAGTTCGTGCTGCCGTGCCTCAACCGGTTACTTATGACGAAAACTTCGCGGCCTATGCCAATGTCTCCACTGCTTTGCTGAACGTCATCGACTTTGCCTCGATTCACTCCTACGCGATTATCGATTCCGTCTACGCCTCTGGCTCTTGGGATTGGCAACAAACCGGTGTCACTCCCAGCCAGTCAGGTTCTTCGGCCAACACCCGCGCCACCGCCATGATGGATGCCGCCTTGCACTACACCCAAGCCAACTTCACGACGGTTAAAAATTATTTCACCAGCGCTGGCTATCCCAACCTTCCCATCACGATCGGCGAAACCGGCTGGAAGGCCGTGGCCTCGGGTGGCGAGGTGCAGCGTGCCAGCCCAGTCAACGCGTTGATGTTCTGGACCCGTCTGCAGGGATGGCTGTCGGGCAGCGCGGCCAAGCCCGTGAACATTTTCTACTTCGAAGCGTTTGACGAAGCTTGGAAGGGCGGCGACGATGGTTGGGGCCTCTTCAACGCCAACCGTCAGGCCCGTTGCGCCGCACTCAGTTTGTTCAACTACCCAAGCGCCGAACAAACCAGCGCTCAATGCGCTTTATCGAACGCGGTTTATTACATTCCTACCACCAGCGGCTCTGCAGTCACGGCCGCCAACTACGAAGTATTCCGCTCGAACATCTTCACCACGCCCGCCACGGTCCTGGCCAACTCGGCGAATCCTTCGGCTTTGCCAGTTTGGAATGCGTGGCAGAGTGGCGCTACCGCGGTGGGCTCTGTATTGAACAGTGGTTGCGCCACGACCGGCACCAACCCCGATGCCAACTTCTGCATTCAGATCACACCCACCCCCCTCAGCTGGGGTTGGGGCATGGCTTTGACATTGCCCAACAGCTCCGACAACCTGAGTAACTTCAGCAACGGTCACTTGAACTTCAGCGTCAAGACCACCTATTCCGGCAAGGTTTTGGTTGGCTTCATGACCGGCGCCACCAACGGCACCGGCGCGCAGCAGTTGTATCAAGTGCTTATGCCTTTGTCACCCGGCAGCTATGGCTATGCCAACTCAGGCCAGTGGGTGAATGTGTCGATCCCCATCAGCGCGCTTATTCCCAGCGGCGTGCCTGCCTCCGGTTCGACCAACAGCGCTGCTTTGCAGATGGGCATGGTGAGTCAGCCCTTTGTGATGGCTGACATCTTTGGCACCACTGGCAATTCAACTTCCAGCGCCAGCGCCATCACGGTCGGAAATGTTTATTGGACGCAAAACTAAGGGCTTGGCTAAGGTTTGGGTCTCGTCGAAGTCTGGGCTTCGACTTGAGCCCGTTTCTTTAGAGGCGCTGGCATCGGATCTGCCTGCGCAAGCCCAAATTTGGCTCGATCCGAGCCGGAAGTGCCAAGTCATGCAAGGCTTTGGCGGTGCCTTTACCGAAAGCGCCGCGCTGACTTGGTTGGCCTTGCCTGAAGACCAGCGCGAGCAAGTGCTGGTCGACTACTTTGATGCAGAGCGGGGTCATGGCTACACCTTTTGCCGGGTGCACATGGGCAGTTGCGATTTCAGCTTGGGCAACTATGCCCACTTGACCGAACCCCCACCCAGCTGTGAAGATGAAAACGGCAGTTTTGATCTGAGTGGTTTTCAAATCGAGCGTGACCGACAGGCCTTGCTGCCCTTCATCAAAGCGGCCCAAGCCAAATTGGCGGCCACTTCACGTGAACCCTTGAAATTGTTGGCATCCCCTTGGAGCCCGCCTGCTTGGATGAAAAGCAACCAGCACATGAACCACGGTGGACAGCTTTTGCCGCGGTGGCGAGACACTTGGGCCCAGTGCTACGTGAAATTCATCCAAGCTTATGCCCAAGAGGGCGTGCCCCTATGGGGCGTGACCATTCAAAACGAGCCGGAAGCCAAGCAGGTTTGGGACTCTTGTCTTTACAGCGCCGAAGAAGAGCGGGATTTTGTGCGCGATCACTTAGGCCCCGCCTTGCAGGCT
>CAILKX010000026.1 GCA_903834975.1 uncultured Curvibacter sp. | reverse complement strand
CTATGAAGCCCGCCAACGCGGTTTATCGGTCTTGGTGGTGGAGCAAAACGACCGCTGCGTGGGTGCTTCGATTCGCAATTTCGGTTTCATTACTGTCTCCGGTCAACGGGCCGGTGACACCTGGCGCAGAGCCGCCTACTCGGCGCAAGTTTGGAAAAATTTGACCCAATTAGCGTCCATCAAAGTGTTGCACCAAGGCACATGGATCTTGTGTGAGCGCCCCGAGGCGGCTGAAGTGGCCAAGGCCTTTCTCAAAACCGAGATGGGCAAAGATTGCCAGTATGTTGCCAAGGCCGACTATTCAAAATTGGATCAGTTTGAGGTCAATCCCGCTTCGGGTTTGAACCTTGAGAATTCCGTCGGCTTGCTCTACAGCCCGCATGAATTCAGGGTTGAATCGCGTGAGGCGATTCCCCAGTTGGCCCAGTATTTAGAAGAAAAGAGGGGCGTTGACTTCTGCTGGAATACCGCGGTGTTGTCGATTGAAGGCGCTGAAATCAAAACCTCACAAGGCCATTACTTGGCGGACAAAGTGGTGATTTGCCCGGGGGCCTCTTTGACCGGCATTGCCAAACCTTACCTTCACAACCGCCCGCTCAAGTTGTGCACGCTTCAAATGTTGCGCGTCAAAGTGGACGAGGGCTATCGCTTGCCGGGCAGCGTCATGACCGACAACAGTTTGGCCCGCTATTTGGGATGGGCTGACTTGCCAGAAGCCACGGCGCTGAAAGAGCGCATTGCCAAAGAGATGCCTGAGTATTTGCAAGAAGGCATTCATTTGATTGTGGTGCAGAGTGAAGACGGCACGCTGGTGGTGGGCGATTCTCACCGTTACGGCGCTTATGAGGCTGTTTTTGCATGTGAGCAAACCGATCAACTTATTTTGGATTTGCTCCGCCGGGTTTTGAACATCAAGGCGCTGAACGTGGTTGAGCGTTGGACCGGTGTTTACCCTTCCGCAGATGCCTACGACGCTTTCATTGAAAAGGTTTCGCCTCGGTTGCGGGTGGCCGTGGTGAGCAGCGGTACAGGGGCCAGCACGGCCTTTGGATTGGCCAAAGATAATTTTGACGATTGGTTGACAACATGATTGAAGCGGTTATTTTTGATTGGGCAGGCACCACCGTTGACTTTGGCAGCCGAGCGCCCATGGATGCCTTTGTGCGCTTGTTCAAGGACGAGGGCATGGCGCTTTCCATCGCTCAAGCCCGGGGTCCTATGGGCATGAACAAGTGGGACCACATCCATGCCCTGTTGAATTTGCCTGAAGTCCAAGTGCAGTGGCAACAACTTCATGGCCGCCCCCACGAAGCGGCCGATGTGGATCGGCTGTTGGCGGTTTTTATTCCATTCAACAAAATCAGTGTGGTCGAATGCAGTGATCTGATTCCAGGCATGCCTTCTTTGTCGCAATCGCTGCGTGAACGCCACATCAAAATCGGTTCGACCACCGGCTACACGCGTGAGTTGTTGGACTTGGTGATTCCTTTGGCGCAACAACAAGGCCATGAGGTTGATTTTTCTGTTTGCGCCGGCGAGACCGAAATGGGTCGACCCGCCCCCCAGATGATGCAAAAGTGTGCCGCTGCTTTGGGGATCGACAACCCGCTTTCGTACATCAAGGTGGATGACACTTTGCCTGGCATCGACGAAGGCAAAGCCTTTGGTTGCTGGACCGTTGGAGTCGCCATCAGCGGCAATGCGTTGGGTTTGTCTCTCGAAGAAATGAAGGCAATGCCTGAAGCCGAATTGGCCGGTTTAAAACAGGCGGCTCGGTCGGCCCTTGCGGCCATGAAACCTGATTTCGTGATTGACTCGGTGGCAGATTTACTCCCAGTTCTGGATCAGATCAACCAACGACTGGCGGCTGGTCAAAAACCCAACAGCCATGAAGCCCACTGAGGTTGTCGTTAACGGCACGGCCTACCGCTGGCCTCCAAAACCAACGGTGGTGGTTTGCATCGATGGGGGCGACCCTGAGTACCTCCAGTGGCTGTCGGCCAAAGGCTTGATACCGCACATCGCCAGATTCATTGAGCAAGGTTTCAGCACCGTGGCACAAGGGGCAATGCCGAGTTTCACTTGTCCCAACAACATGTCGATCGTGACGGGAACGCCTGTTTCACAGCATGGCATATCAGGCAACTTTTACTTGGATACCCAAACCGGAAAACCGGTCGTGATGACGGGCCCCGAATTGCTGCGCAACGACACGATCTTGTCCCAATTTGCGCATGCTGGCGCCAAGGTCATTTCGATCACGGCGAAAGACAAGCTGCGCCGACAACTCAGCAAAAATTTAGAGGTGAGCCAGGGCAACATCTCGTTCTCAGCGGAACAAGCCAGCCATTGCACCCTTCAAGAAAACGGCATTGAAAATGTGTTGGCGCGGTTGGCGTTGCCTCAGCCCGAGGTCTATTCCGCCGCGCTGTCTTTGTTTGTGCTCGAAGCGGGACTCCAGTTATTGGAAAAGGAAAAGCCCGACTTGATGTATTTGTCGTTGACGGATTGGGTTCAACACAAATACGCGCCTGAGGAAAAAGAGGCCCAAGATTTTTACCAAGCGTTGGACCACCTCTTTGGGCAGTTTGACCAAAAGGGGGCGCTGCTGGCGTTGACGGCCGACCACGGCATGAGCGACAAATCAAACGCCGACGGTCAACCGAATGTTATTTGGCTGCAAGATGTCTTGGATCAAAAATTAGGGGCGGGCGCGGCTCAAGTCATTTGCCCCATCACCGACGCCTATGTGGGCCACCATGGGGCCTTGGGTGGTTTTGTGAGGGTGTGGTGCCAAGGTCAAACGACCCCACAACAAGTGATCGAAGCGGTGGCAAGTCTTGACGGCATCGAGCTGGTTTTAGACAAAGAAAACGTTTGCCGCTTGTTTGACCTGCCTCCCGACCGCGAAGGGGACGTGGCGGTCGTGGCCAGAAAAAACGTTTGCATTGGCCCCTCTGCCGATCAGCACGATTTTTCGGGCCTGCAAGGGCATCGCCTCAGAACCCACGGTAGTACATCTGAAGCCCAAGTGCCCTTGATCTTTAACCACCCCCTGACCACCACTTACAAAATTAAAGCCGGTGTGAGCACGCTCAAGAGCCACCAGCTTTTTGATTATTTGTTGAATGGGGTGGATTTGATTGAGGCGGAAGAAAGAAAAAAGCCAACCGATTAGGGTTGGCTTTTTAGGTGTTGGTGGAGCTGGGGGGAATTGAACCCCCGTCCACAAGTCTTTTTCGTACAGTTCTACATGTGTAGTCGTCTGATTTGGGTCTCGTCTCCTGCGCCGCGCAGCGACACGCTGCGCAAGAAACCAGCATCCTTAAATCTCATTTAACGCCAAGGTGCCCGGCGCCAAACCAGCCAATGAAAATAACCTCACAGCCTGGACGTCTTACGACACCCTTGCCCAGCCCATTGGCCTGCTGTTGTGAGGCTCACCGGTGTTTAAGCGGCGAGTGCGAAACGTTCGTCGTTTGCAGTTAGTTTTTTTGAATCAGTTTTACGAGCACATTCAGCTCGACATGCCCTGCCACGCGTCCGAACCCATGTCGAAACCAGTGCAGCCCCAAGAATCGTTATTTTAGTCTGCCTACGCCGAGCTTGGGGGTTTGGCTGTTGTCTACCTTTTGGTTGCAGGCGATTCCCCACGCCACTTCAATGGCACTTTCTGGCGGGACTTGGTGCCATTTGGCGTGGGCGTAGGTTTTGTCGGAGACCGTTTTGCCGGTGCCCAAATGGTCGCTGAAGAGGGTCAGCGAATTTTGTTTGTAGCGCATGTCCTTGCAGCTGAACAGGTAGTCGCCTGCCAAGGACTGCACTTTGGAGCCCATGGGGTCTTGTTGCGCTTGGAAGTAATCCATCATCAGGCTCATCTTGGCGCGGTTGCCACTGCGCTCAATGGACTCCATGTCGGCGTAGGAGGCGCTCAGCTGATCGGTTGTGATTCGGGTCCAAGCGGCCATGGCCGCTGGGCTGGCGAAACCGCAGGCCATCAAGCAAGACAGGAGCAGGGCGCTGGAGGGGCGTTTTTGCATGGCTTGGGTTCGAAAAAACGTCAATTGTTCTTGAACTGGGCAGGGCGCTTGTTCACAAACGCGTCCATGCCTTCTTTTTGGTCTTGTGTGGCAAACAGCGCGTGAAAGAGGCGGCGCTCGAACATGATGCCGTCGGCCAAGCTGCTCTCAAACGCGCGGTTGACCGATTCTTTGTTGGCCATCACTGCGATTTGCGACAAGGCGCAAATTTGCAGGGCGGCGCCCAGGGCTTCTTCCATCAATTTGTCCAAGGGCACCACGCGGCTCACCAGATTGGAGCGCTCGGCTTCTTCGGCGTTCATCATGCGGCCGGTGAGGGCCATGTCCATGGCCTTGGATTTACCGACCGCTCGGGGCAAGCGTTGCGTGCCTCCTGCGCCCGGCATCACGCCAAGCTTGATTTCGGGCTGACCAAATTTGGCGTTGTCTGCGGCAATGATGAAGTCGCACATCATGGCGAGCTCGCAACCACCGCCCAAGGCAAAGCCTGAAACGGCTGCAATGACTGGCTTGCGCACGGCTTTGATGCGTTCCCAATTGCGCGTGATGAAATCGCCTTTGTAGGCGTCTTGGAAGGAGTAGGTGGCCATGGCGCCAATGTCGGCGCCTGCGGCAAAGGCTTTCTCGCTGCCGGTGACGATGATGCAGCCGATGGTGGGGTCGGCATCAAAGGCCTGCAGGGCGTCGCCGAGTTCCGTCATGAGCTGGTCGTTCAGCGCATTCAGTTGTTTGGGGCGGTTGAGGGTCACGATGCCCACTTTTTCTGCTTCGGTTCGGACCAAAATGGTTTCATAAGTTGGTGCGCTGGGGGTGGCTTGGGTCATGCGTCAAGTCTCTCAGTTAACAGAAGGTGGTTCACTATACCGAAACTTGCCTTCAAAATAGCAAAAAACAGGAGACCCAATATGAGCACCCCTTCCGCCACACCCGCTGTAAACCCGACCAGCACCGCAGCGTCTGAGCCCACGGTTTTGTATGAAAAGCGCCTGGGAGAGGATCCCTCTGGCCCCGCGGTGGCTTTACTGACTTTGAACCGTCCGACTTTGTTGAACAGTTTTTCACCCGCCATGCATGAAGCCATTTGGCAGGCGCTCGATCAAGCCGAGGCCGACCCTTCGGTGCGGGCGGTGGTGATCACCGGCGCCGGTCGGGGGTTTTGTGCGGGCGCTGACTTGGGCGGCATCCGCTTTACTTCGAAAGAAGAGTTCATGGAAAAGTCGGACCCCGGCCCGGTGATTGAGCGTTATTTCAACACCACGGCCCGTCGATTGCAGTCTTTGAAACTCCCCACTTTGGCGGCCGTGAATGGCGTGGCCGCCGGGGCGGGCATGTCTTTGGTGATGAGCTGTGATGTGGCGATTGCGTCACCGCAGGCCAGCTTTATTCAGGCGTTCAGCAAAATTGGTTTGATACCAGATGCCGGCAGCACGTGGTTATTGCCACGCCGCGTGGGGCTGGCACGCGCCATGGTCTTGGCGATGACAGGCGACAAACTGAGCGCTGCCAAAGCCTTGGAATGGGGTTTGTTGTGGGATGTTCAAGAAGACTTTTTAGGCGCGACCTTGGCCATGGCGCACCGCATGGCCGCGATGCCGACCCAAGCTTTGGTGGCCACGCGCCAACTGCTGCGTGATGGCACCGGCGTGGATTTGAACACCCAACTGGACGCCGAGCGTGATGCCCAGTCTCGAATGGGCAAAACCAATGACCACTACGAAGGCGTGGTGGCTTTTCTGCAAAAGCGTCCCGCCGTTTTTAAGGGCCACTAATACCCAGTGACCCTCAGTGATGCTTGGTGATTTTTAGGCTTGGGTCCAGGTGGCCATTTTGGCCGCATCGGCAATTGCCAAGCGCACGGTGTTGACCGTGGGAAGCACCAAGGGCAGGCGCAATACCTGCTGGTCGCGCACCACCCAAGCCACCCCTTTTTTGGCGGTGCCCATGTAGAGCGGCAGGTCTTCGAGCTGGTTCAGCCGCCAGGTTTTGGGCTTGGTTTTTGGGTTGTTTTTAGGACCCACTTCGATGGCCAACCACTCGTCACCAGCGGCCATGCCGGCCTTTTCTGCTGCCCCGCCGCGCAGCACCGATTTGAGCCGCAGCGGGCTGCCGCTTTCCAAGCGCAAGCCCAAGCGTTGGGCCATTTGGGCGGGGTCTTCGTGCCAAAAGATGCCGTGCTTTTCGAACAAGGCTTTCAAAGGCAAGTCGGTCTTGCCGTGCACCCAGGCTTTGATTTCTTTGGCAAAAGAGCGGCCGCCGAGCTCGCTCAACACAGCGGCGAAGTCGGCCTCTGTGAGGGGACCGCCGTCGGCCGTGCCCGCTTTTGTGCGCTGCCAAAGTTGGCGCATGACTTGGTCTAAGTTGGCCTTGCCTTCAGCCCGCAGGAGGAGGTCAAAGCACAGCGCCACCAAGGCCCCTTTGGTGTAGTAGCTGATGGTGGCGTTGGGGGTGTTTTCGTCTTGGCGGTAGTACTTTACCCAAGCGTCAAAACTGGCCTCTGCCACGCTTTGCACCAGCCGGCCGGGGGCCTGTAAAACTTGGTTCAGGGTTTTGTTGAGCCCCTTCAAATAAGCGGTGTCGTCCAGCAAACCAGCGCGGCGCAACAACAAGTCGTCGTAGTAGCTGGTGAAGCCTTCGAAGAACCACAAGAGCTCGGTGTAATTTTCTTGGCTGTAGTCGTAGCGGGCGAACGCTTGCGGGCGCAGGCGTTTGACGTTCCAGCTGTGAAAGTATTCATGGCTGATCAAGCCCAGCAAGGTGTTGTAGCCCTCGGGTTGGCGCTTGGTGCCGAAGCCCTCTGCCAGGCGAGGCAGGTCACGGCGGCCACAAATCAGCGCGGTGCTGGCGCGGTGCTCAAGGCCACCGTAGTTGTCGTCCACCGCATTGAGCAAAAAAAGATAATTTTTAAAAGGCGGCGTGTTGAACTGTCTTGGGTCTGGCCCCTGTGCAGTCCCCTGTGCAGTCCCCTGTGCCAGCCCCTGTGCTGGCGCTTTTTTTCTTAATGCGCTTGTCGCGTTTGGTGCCGCTTGGGCCTGAACGGGGTGCCAAAAACGGAGGGCGGTTTCGCAAATTTTTTGAGCGTCCGCCAGCAAACGGTCGCCGTCAAAAGAGGCGCTGGCCCCTGCCACGACAAAGCGGTGTGGCACGCCGTGCGCTTCAAAAGAGCCTTCCCAAAAGTCACCCAGCTCGAAAGGCGAGTCGGCCAACTCGTCGTAATCGGCGGCCAGGTAAAGACCAAAACCACGTCGATCGACTTGGCGCGCGGGCAATGCCGTGGCGACGCGCCAGGCCATTTGAGGGGCCAGCAGGCGCAAGGTGTGCGGCCTTTCCGTTTGGCCGTCCACGCGCAGGCACAAGCTCGTGGCGTTGAAAAAGCCCCGTTGACTGTCCAACCAGGCGGTGCGGACGGAGGCGTCATGGGCATAAATTTGGTAACGAATCACCAGCGGCGCCCCCGGTTTGGCTTCAACCACCCAAGTGCATTTATCGCGTTGTTCAAAGCGCACCGAGCGGCCGTTTTGTTGGGCGCTGAAGCCCTGCAGGTTTTTGGCAAATTCACGCACCAAGTAGCTGCCCGGAATCCAAACCGGCAAGCTCAGAATTTGTGGGGCCTGGGGCGACGAAACGGTCAGCGTGACGTCATAGAGATGGGCCTCAAATTGGTCGCAAGCAATTTGATAGTCAGGGCCGTTGGGCGTGGGAGCGAGAGGCTTTTTAACGAATTCGATTTGGGATTTTTTTGGGGGGGCCATGTTCAGGGTCAATCAATTTCTGTGAATCAAGTCACGATGGCGCCCAACAAGCAACTCAACACCGCGACCACGGTGGCGCGAAAGCGCAAGGTCAACCAGGGTCGAAGTGCGGGGGAATTCCAAGTGCGGCGATCGACTGCGTAGCAAACCGCCAACAGCAAGGCCAAAACGGGCAGTCCGGCAAAAGCCGGCATGACCACGGCAATCCAAGCCACCAAAGCCGGAACCACCCCCCAGACAAAGTGAAAGCCGGTGCCTCGGACCAAATGGTCGGGGTCGTCTTCCAGGAAAGCAATGCCCCAATGAATGCCGCCTAAGAAGGAGCAGATGACGGCGGCATAACCCGACAAACCAATCGCCACAAAGGGTTGAAATTCGGGGGCCACCAGCCACATGAGGGCCGAAAGGGCTACAAAAGGAATCAAGCCAGCATAGCCCAAGCGGTTGATGAGAGAGGCGTGAGGCGACATGTTATTTTCTGGGGTTGGCTACATTGGCAGCGGCTTGGGCCAGCTGCTTTTCAATGGCGTCGGGCGGAATGGCCCCGGGCACGCGGCTGCCGTCAACAAAGAACAAGGTCGGCGTGCCGTTGATTTTGTGGGCTTTGCCAAATTCGACATTCCGCTTCAGGGCGTTGGTGTCGCAAGGCGTCAATGGCGCTGGGGCGGATTTTTGCGCGTGCATCCAATCATTCCAGGCGGCAGGTTTGTCTTTGGCGCACCAAAGACGGCGGGATTTTTCGACCGAATCTTCGCCCAATATGGGGTACAAAAACACGTGGACGGTGATGTTGTTGACCTTCAACAACGACTGCTCGAAGCGTTTGCAATAGCCGCAGTTGGGGTCTTCGAAAACCGCCAATTTCCGCTCGCCATTGCCACGAACCAAGGTAAAGGCGTCACCGAACGGGAGTTTGCTGAATTCAACCGTGTTGAGTTCGGCCACGCGCTCGGCACTCAAATTGCGCTGGGCCTTGGTGTCGATCAACTCGCCCTGAATCAGGTAGTTGCCTTGGGCATCGGTATAAAAAAGATCGTTGCCGCTGCGCACTTCCCAAATGCCTGGCATTGGGGTTTTGCGGACTTCGTCGATGTCTTGCAACTCGCTGAGTCGGCTGCTGAGGTTTTTGCGAATCAGCACTTCCGGACTGCCAGAGTTGTTGCCAGTGCTTGCGGTTGAGTTGGTGCTCAGCTCTGAGGCAGCAGCCATTGCGGTGGTAGGGGCCCCAAAACCCGCCAGGGTAAGTGTTGAAAGTGTTGCAAATATGGCAAGTGTTGCAAGTGTTGTCGGGGTCGCCAGGGTTGTGAAGGTCGAGAAGGTCGAGAAGGCGAAGTTCAACCGGGTCAGAAGCGGAATCAGGGGCAAGCTCAATTTCATGTCAATCCCATGGCGATTTTGGTCGCCCATTGTTTCAGGGGGCCGCTGCGGTCAAAGGCGCTCATTCCCCAGTTGCGAGCGGTTTGCAAAGGCGCTGGGCTCAACTCAAACAGCAATTGCAAGCCATCGGTGGTCCAGCTCATGGGCCAAATGCCGGCTTTTCGTTCGCGCTCATATGCACGCAATCCTTTTAGGTCGGCCAGGCTGCGCCAATAGGGACGATCGCGCAAGCGGCGGGTCAAGGCCTCGGCGTCGGCCAAGCCGAGGTTCAAGCCTTGGCCGGCCAGGGGGTGCACCGTGTGGGCCGCATCGCCGGCCAGCACCCAGGCGTTGGAAGGGGGCTGGGTTTCAAGGGCAGCGCCACACCAGCGCTCCGCTTGCGAAAAGAAAAGTGGCCAGCCCACGACCTCACTGGCCAAAGTCAGGCTGCCCGGATTTTCAGACCCCGGGGCCAATTTCTCGAGAAGTTGGTTTAAATGATCGTTAAAGGCCTCGGCGCCAACGGTTTGTAAAACCGCCGCTGGCGCATGGGGGGCTGACCAAACCAGGGCATAGGTGTCGCCTTCAGGTCCGCCGGTGGGCAAAAGGGCCAAAATTTGGTTTTCAAAAAACCACTGGTGCGCCGTTTGTTGATGGGGTTGGCTGGCACGCAAACGGGCGGCCAAGGCCGTTTGAGGGTAGGGACGGCTGTTGAAGGGCACACCCAATTCGGCCCGAGTGGCGCTTTGTCGGCCTTCGGTGATCACGGTCAGTGTGGCGTGAATCAGCTCACCGTTTGAGTAAGCCCCTGAAGCATCGCCCTGTTCGAGGCGGGTGATGCCCGGTTGGTAGCGAATGGCCTCTGAGAGCTGTTGTTCCAGCGCCGGTACTTCGACCATCCAAGCCAAGGCGTTTTGGTTGATCTCGGAAGCAGAAAAGGTCAAATGGCCTACGGGGTTCTGAGTGGCAGGGTTGGCGGATTGGCTTTGTCCGCCATGCACCTGCATGCGGGCCATCGGGGTGACGGCCGAGCCCTCGGGCCAGGCACGCAGGCCCAACAACAATTGGTGTGAGGCCTCGTTCAGCGCGTAAGCACGAACATCTTGCGGGCTGGGCACGGCGGGGCGGGTGTTGCCGACCAGGGCGACCCGGAATTTCTCGCGTGCCAAGAGCAGGGCGAGGGTCTGGCCCACAATGCCAGCGCCACGAACACAGATGTCAAAGCTTTGCGTCATAGGGGCATTCTAAAAGGCCAGGGCCCCGACACTGGGGCTGCCTTAAAATAGCCCCTTGACAACTCAGGTCCCTTCATGAACGCCCCCACCGCGATCGCTGCCCTTATTGAACCCGCTCAAGTTTCGAACCGGCTGCGCGAAATTCCCTACAACTACACCTCCTTCTCGGACCGCGAAATTGTGATCCGATTGCTGGGTGAGCGCGGCTGGGCCTTGCTGAGTGAGTTGCGGGGCGAACGCCAAACGGGCCGCTCTTCGCGCATGTTGTACGAGGTGTTGGGCGACATTTGGGTGGTGCAGCGCAATCCCTATTTGCAAGACGACCTGCTGGACACCCCCAAACGGCGTGCCCAATTGGTGGAGGCCATGCGCCACCGATTGGCCGAAGTGTCCAAACGCCGACAACCCGCCGACAACCCCAAAGACCAAGACCGCGACGCCAAAGTGGTGGCGTTGTTGGGCATGGCCGAGAAAGCCGTTCAAGCCTTTGACGACCACTTTGCCTTGGTGGCCACCTTGCGCCGTCAAACCACCAAAAAGCTGCGCCGTGTCACGGCCCACGACAACATCAAGTTTGATGGGCTGTCACGCGTTTCGCATGTGACCGACGCCACCGATTGGCGCGTTGAATACCCTTTCGTCGTTTTGACGCCCGACAGCGAAGCCGAGATGGCCGCCTTGGTGCGTGCCTCCATCGAATTGGGCCTGACCATCATCCCGCGTGGCGGCGGCACGGGTTACACCGGCGGCGCGATTCCGCTCACCTGGAAAAGTGTCGTCATCAACACCGAAAAGCTGGAGGCCATGACCGAGGTCGAGCGCGTGAAGTTGCCCGGCCTTGACGAACCTGTCGCGACCATTTGGACCGAAGCCGGTGTCGTGACTCAGCGCGTCGCCGATGCCGCCGAGCGCGGCGGTTTTGTGTTTGCGGTTGACCCCACGTCGGCCGAAGCGTCTTGCATTGGCGGCAACATTGCCATGAATGCGGGCGGTAAAAAAGCCGTGCTATGGGGTACGGCTTTGGACAATTTGGCCAGCTGGCGCATGGTGACGCCCGATTCACAGTGGCTTGAAGTGACTCGACTGAATCACAACTTGGGCAAGATTCACGACGCTGAAATGGCCAGCTTTGAGCTGCGCTATTTTGAAGCCGATGGCAAGACGCCGATCCGCACCGAGCGGCTGGACATTCCCGGCCCGTCTTTCCGAAAAGAGGGTTTGGGCAAGGACGTGACCGACAAGTTTTTGTCGGGTTTGCCGGGCATTCAAAAAGAAGGCTGCGACGGCCTGATTACCAGCGCCCGTTGGATCGTCCACCGCATGCCCGAGCACACCCGAACAGTTTGTTTGGAGTTTTTCGGCAACGCCAAAGACGCCGTGCCGAGCATTGTTGAGATCAAAGACTTCATGTTTGCCGAGCAAAAGCGCAGTGGCGTTTTGTTGGCGGGCTTGGAGCACTTGGACGACCGTTACCTCAAGGCCGTGGGCTACGCCACCAAGAGCAAAAAAGGCAACGGCGGACTGCCCAAAATGGTTTTGATTGGTGACATCGCCGGCGACAACGCCGACGATGTGGCCCGCATCACGTCCGAAGTGGTGCGACTGGCCAACACCCGTTCGGGGGAAGGCTTCATCGCCATCAGCGCCGAAGCGCGCAAGAAATTCTGGGCCGACCGCAAAAAAACCGCCGCCATCAGCCGCCACACCAACGCTTTCAAAATCAACGAAGACGTCGTGATTCCGTTGCCCCGGATGGCCGAGTACACCGATGGCATAGAGCGCATCAACATCGAGTTGAGCCTGCAAAACAAGATCGAGCTGACCGACAAGTTGTTGGCCTTCTTTCAGGCGGGCCGCTTGCCGTTGGGTAAAACCGACGACGCCAGCGAGGTGCCTTCGCCAGAACAACTCGAAGACCGCGTGGCCCAAGCGGTTGAGGTTTTGGAAAACGTGCGGGCGCAATGGCAAGGCTGGTTACAAGGCATTGCCGACCACTTTTTGGCCTTGCAAGACCACCGTTTGCGAGCCAGTTGGAAGACTCAAATTCGCGCGCCGCTGCAAGGCATTTTTGTCGGCACGGCCTACGCCCCGATTCTGAAAGAAGTCACGCAAATCCACCAAGAGGTGCTGCGTGGCCGGGTTTGGGCCGCCTTGCACATGCACGCGGGCGACGGCAACGTCCACACCAACCTGCCCGTCAACAGCGACAACTACGCCATGCTGCAAACCGCGCACGGCGCGGTGGCACGCATCATGGCCCTGGCCCGGCGTTTGAATGGCGTCATTTCTGGTGAGCACGGCATTGGCATCACCAAACTCGAATTCTTAAGCGATGCCGAGCTGAAGCCCTTTGCAGACTACAAAGCCAAGGTCGACCCGCATGGGCACTTCAACAAGGGCAAGTTGCTGCGGGATGCCGACGGCGTCGGCGATCTGACCAACGCCTACACCCCCAGCTTTGGGTTGATGGGCCACGAATCGCTCATCATGCAGCAGTCCGACATTGGGGCGATTGCCGACTCTGTCAAAGACTGTTTGCGTTGCGGCAAGTGCAAACCCGTTTGCGCCACCCACGTGCCGCGCGCCAACTTGCTCTACAGCCCCCGCAACAAAATCTTGGCGACCAGCTTGTTGGTCGAGGCGTTTTTGTATGAAGAGCAAACCCGTCGTGGCGTCTCGATCAAGCATTGGGAAGAATTTGAAGACGTGTCTGACCACTGCACGGTTTGCCACAAATGCCTGAACCCCTGCCCGGTGAAAATCGACTTTGGTGACGTCACCATGAACATGCGCAACCTGCTGCGCAAGATGGGCCAAAAGTCCTTCCGTCCTGGCAATGCCGCCGCGATGTTCATGCTCAATGCCACCAACCCCGACACCATTAAGTTGGCGCGGACCTTGTTGGTCAACGTCGGCATGAAGGCGCAGCGCTTGGCCCACGATCTCTTCAAGCGAGCGGCCAAGGCCCAAACCAGCCATCCGCCGGCCACGGTCAAGGTGCCACCGCTGCGCGAAGAGGTGATTTTTTTCGTCAACAAAAAATTGCCTGGAAATTTGCCCAAGCGCACGGCCCGTGCGTTGTTGGACATTGAAAACAAAGATTACGTGCCCATCATTCGCAACCCGAACGGCACGACGTCCGACTCTGAGGCGGTGTTTTACTTCCCCGGTTGCGGCTCGGAACGCTTGTTCAGTCAAGTCGGATTGGCGACCCAAGCCATGCTGTGGCATGCCGGTGTTCAAACCGTATTGCCGCCGGGTTATTTGTGTTGCGGTTACCCGCAGCGCGGCAGCGGCCAGTTTGACAAGGCCGACAAAATCATCACCGACAACCGGGTGTTGTTCCACCGCGTCGCCAACACGCTCAACTACCTCGACATCAAAACGGTGGTGGTCAGTTGCGGCACTTGCTACGACCAGTTGCAAGGCTACGAATTTGACAAAATTTTCCCCGGTTGCCGCATCATTGACATCCACGAATTTTTGCTAGAAAAAGGCATCACGCTGGACGCGCACGATCAAAGTGCTTACCTGTATCACGACCCTTGCCACACCCCCATGAAGCTGCAAGAGCCGATGAAAACGGTGCGCGCCTTGGTGGGGCCTGATGTACTCAAGAGCGAGCGCTGCTGCGGCGAGTCGGGCACTTTGGGCGTGACGCGCCCCGACATTGCCACCCAAGTGCGCTTTCGCAAAGAAGAAGAACTCCGCCAAGACGAAGTGGCTTTGCGCGAACTTCAAAAGGTGGCTGGTCACACGGATTTGAGCAAAAAAGGGCAAGACAACATCAAGATCTTGACCAGTTGCCCCAGCTGTTTACAAGGCCTGAGCCGTTACCAAGACGACCTGCAAAACGGCTTGCTTGAAGCCGATTACATCGTGGTTGAAATGGCCCGCAAAATTTTGGGCGAGCAATGGATGCCCGAGTACGTGAAGGCGGCCAACAACGGTGGCATTGAGCGGGTGTTGGTGTGAGCCCTGACGCGTCAAACAACACGCCAGCAGCGGTACCCACCGACCTAACGGTCCACGCCCAATCGCAGGTCTTGGAAGTGACCTTTGACGATGGCGCGGTGTTCAAGCTGCCTTTTGAGCTGATGCGTGTTTATTCACCCTCTGCCGAAGTGCAAGGCCACGGCCCGGGTCAGGCGGTGTTGCAAACCGGCAAGCGTGGCGTGACGCTGACGGCCTTGGAGCCGGTCGGTCACTACGCCGTGCGCCCGCGTTTCAGCGATGGGCACGACAGTGGCATCTTCACCTGGCCTCTGCTTTACCAATTGGGCCGCGATCAAATCGCTCTGTGGGCCGATTACGAGGCGCGCTTGGCGGCAGCGGGCGCCAGCCGGGACGCTTAAGTCGAAGTTCCGCTGGGCGTTTTACTTTCGCTGACGTTTAAACTCCAAGCATTATGAGCACCACCCATTTTGGATTTCAGTCGGTCGATGAGACCGAAAAAGCCAGCCGCGTGCGCGGCGTTTTTGACTCTGTGGCTACCAAATACGACGTCATGAATGATTTGATGTCGATGGGCTTGCACCGGGCCTGGAAGGCCTACACCGTGATGGTGGCGAACTTGAAGCCCGGTCAACAAGTTTTGGACATTGCCGGGGGCACCGGCGACTTGGCCATGGCCTTTGCCAAGAAGGTCGGCGTCACTGGCCGGGTGGTGCACACCGACATCAACGAAGCCATGTTGCGCGTGGGCCGTGAGCGCTTGATCAACCACGGCTTGGCTTTGCCCACCTTGGTTTGCGACGCCGAAAAGTTGCCTTTTCCCGACGCGCACTTTGATTTGGTCAGTGTCGCCTTTGGCCTGCGCAACATGACGCACAAAGACGCGGCCTTGCGCGAAATGGCGCGGGTGCTGAAACCCCGTGGTCGCTTGCTGGTGTTGGAGTTTTCCAAAGTGGCCGAGCCTTTGCGCAAGCCCTATGACTGGTACTCCTTCAAAATCTTGCCGAAATTAGGCCAGCTTGTGGCCGGTGACGCCGACAGTTACCGCTATTTGGCCGAGTCGATTCGCATGCACCCCGATCAAAAGGAACTCAAGGCCTTGATGAAAGCCAATGGCTTTGGCCATGTGGACGTGCACAACTTGTCCGCCGGTGTCGTTGCCCTGCACGTGGGGGTCAAATGCTGAACACATTTTTAAAGAGCTTTCAGCCGCCCGCTTGGTTGCTGGCCGAAGCCCAACAAAAAGCCTTGTTGTTGGTCAACCATGTTTTGATGCAAGAGCCCGAAGCCATGGCCCGCGTTGCCCGCCATCAGGGGCGCAGCGTCCAGGTGGTTTGGCGTCAATTCACGGTGCCCTTGATGGCCACCCCCGCGGGATTGTTTGAGTGGATAGAGGCCCCTGCCGGCTTGCCGTTAACGCCCGATTTAACCCTGACGGTGGTGGAAGAAGCCCCTTTGAATTTGCTCCAAACCGCCCTGGCAGGTGAAAAACCCCAGGTCCGCATTGAGGGTGATATTCAATGGGCGGCCGAGCTCAATTGGTTGGTCGACCACGTGCGCTGGGACTTGGAAGAAGACCTTTCTCGATTGATCGGGGATGCGCCAGCCCACACGCTGGTGAGCGGTGCAAAACAATTGGCCGATGCCTTGAAAGCCTTTGTGGCGCGGCGAACAGCATGAGCCGGTTCTTTCGAGGCGCCTTTATTTTGTCGGTGGTTTGGCGCTTTGGGCTGGACCAAATTGTTTTGTCCAGCTTTGGCCCTGCCTGGCTGCGAGCGTGGGCAACCCGCCTCTCCTTGGGGCGTGACTTGTCCGCGCCGCGCGGTGCTCGATTGCGGCAAGCCTTTGAGCAACTGGGCCCTATTTTTATCAAATTTGGGCAGGTCTTGTCGACGCGCCGTGATTTGCTGGCCCCCGATTTGGCGGAAGAATTGGCCTACCTCCAAGAGCGGGTGCCACCGTTTCCGACCGAAGTCGCCGTGGCCACGATAGAGCGCGTCTTTAAAAAACCCATCGACGCTATTTTTGTTGAATTTGACCGCACCCCGATTGCCAGTGCCTCCATTGCGCAGGTGCATTTTGGGGTGATTCAAACCCCCAATGGCCTTCGTGAAGTGGCCATCAAAGTGTTGCGCCCGGGCATGCTGAGCGTGATCGAAAAAGACTTGGCCTTGATGCGCTGGATGGCGGGTTGGGTCGAGCGTTTGAGCGCCGATGGCCGACGCTTGCGGCCCCGCGAGGTGGTGGCCGAGTTTGACAAATACCTGCACGACGAACTCGATTTGGTGCGCGAGGCCTCGAATGCCGCGCAATTGCGCCGCAACATGACCGGTCTTGATTTGGTGATGATCCCTGAAATGTTCTGGGACTTTTGCTACTCCGAGGTGTTGGTCATGGAGCGCATGAAGGGCGTGCCGATCAGTCAAATCGAAAAACTACGAGAGGCGGGGGTCGACATTCCCCAGTTGGCGCGCGACGGTGTCACCTTGTTTTTTACCCAGGTCTTCCGTGACGGCGTATTCCATGCGGACATGCACCCCGGCAACATTCAAGTGAGCTTGGAGCCCGCCACTTTTGGCCGCTACATTTCGCTCGACTTTGGCATTGTCGGCACGCTGACCTCGGTTGATAAAGAATACTTGGCGCAAAACTTCACCGCCTTTTTTCAGCGCGATTACAAGCGCGTGGCGGAACTTCACGTCGAGAGCGGTTGGGTGCCCAGCAATACCCGTGTGGATGAGCTTGAGAGCGCCATTCGGTCGGTCTGCGAGCCTTACTTTGACCGACCCTTAAAAGAAATTTCTTTGGGCATGGTGTTGCTGCGTTTGTTCCAGACCTCGCGCCGCTTCAACGTCGAAATTCAACCTCAATTGGTGCTGTTGCAAAAGACCTTGCTGAACATCGAAGGATTGGGCCGCCAACTCGACCCCGAACTCGATTTGTGGAGCACCGCCAAGCCGTTTTTAGAGACTTGGATGCTGGAGCAAATGGGCCCCAAGCGCTTGCTCAAACAACTGCGGGCGCAGTGGCCCAGCTACATCAAAATCTTGCCCGAGTTGCCCCGCTTGATGGCTGATTATTTGCAGGCCGGTCACAAAACCGGCGCCGAACAGGGCCTGCTGGAATTGGTTGAAGAGCAAAAGCGCACCAACCGCTTGCTGCGCGGAATGGCTTGGGGTGCCGTGGCCTTTGGGGTCACTTTTTTGTTTTTGCAATGGTTGTTGCGCACCCGTTTTCACTGATTTGAGGAAATTGAAGCGATGCTGTTGACCTTGGTAATTGCTTATTTGTTGGTGACGATTGCCATTGGATTGGTGGCGGCCAAGCGGGTCAAAACCACCGCCGACTTCGCTGTGGCCGGCCGGCATTTGCCCTTGGCCATGATTGTGACCACCACCTTTGCCACTTGGTTTGGTTCCGAAACCGTGTTGGGCATCCCGGCCAAATTCATTGGGGGCGGCTTGAACGGCGTGATCGAAGACCCCTTTGGAGCCGGGACCTGTTTGATTTTGGTGGGCGTTTTTTTTGCCGGCAAGCTCTACCGCATGAACCTTTTGACCATCAGCGACTATTACCGCGAACGCTTCGGGCGCCGAGTGGAAGTGGTGGCCTCGCTCATCATCATGCTGAGTTATTTGGGCTGGGTTTCGGCCCAGGTGACGGCCTTGGGCTTGGTTTTTAATGTGTTGTCAGGCGGCGCCATTTCGGTGCCGCTGGGCATGGTGATCGGGGTGGTGTCTATCTTGGCCTACACCTTGTTTGGCGGCATGTGGTCGGTGGCGATCACCGACTTCATGCAGATGATTATTTTGGTTTCGGGCTTGGCCATTCTGGCTTTTTTTGCTGCGCACCAAGCCGGCGGCGCAGACAAAGTGGTGGCCTTGGTGGTGAGCCGGGATTTGTTCCGTTTTTTACCCGAGCCGAACTTCAAAGACGGGGTGTTCTTTTTGGCCGCGGCCATCACCATGATGCTCGGCTCGATTCCACAACAAGATGTGTTTCAGCGCGTCATGTCGGCCAACAACCTGCATTCGGCCACCCGAGGCCCCGTGATTGGCGGCCTTTGCTACATTGTCTTTGCCTTTGTGCCCATGTTCTTGGTGGCCAGCGCCTTGATCATCATGCCCGAGCGGGCGCAAATGCTGCTTGAACAAGACCCGCAAAAAGTGCTGCCCACCTTGGTCTTGGAGCGCATGCCTTTTGTCATGCAAGTCTTGTTCTTTGGGGCCTTGTTGTCGGCCATCAAATCAACGGCCTCAGCCACTTTGTTGGCACCCAGTGTGACCTTCACTGAAAACATTTGGCGCCAGTTCCGACCCCAGATGTCGGACCGGCAAGAACTCAAAACCATGCGCATCACGGTTTTGGTGTTCAGCACCTTGGTGCTGATTTATGCCATTTCCATGCAGGGCACCTCGATTTACGAAATGGTTTCTGGGGCCTACCAAGTCACCTTGGTGGGCGCGTTTGTGCCTTTGGTCGCTGGGCTTTACTGGTCCCGAGCCACGACGCAGGGCGCTGTTTTCTCCATCGTCCTCGGCATTTTGACTTGGCTCTTGTTCTTGATGACCCCAGCGGGGGAGGAGTTCCCGGCGCAGCTGGCGGGCTTGCTGGCGGCTGTGGTGGGCCTGTTGATGGGTTCTTTGGGCCCTCAGGCCTTGGCAGACCAGCGGGCCTCGCACCACAAATTGGTGGTGTCTTAACCGCCCATTGCTGCCGTTGATGGCCAGGCGCTCCACCTTGAAAAAGCACCGAGCGGCCTATAATTAAGGGTTTCAGCCCGGTTATTAACCGCTTATAAAGCCCTTGAAACGCGCCTGTAAAGCGCTAAGAAGCCCTCACCAAAACAGTCACCATGCCTATTTACGCCTACAAATGTCAATCATGCGGGCATAACAAAGATGTGCTCCAAAAAATGTCGGATGCGCCTTTGACGGTGTGTCCTGCCTGTGGCGCTGCCGCATTTACCAAACAAGTCACCGCCGCCGGGTTTCAGTTAAAGGGCTCTGGTTGGTACGTGACCGACTTCCGAGGTGGCTCTGACGCCAAATCGGCACCCGCCACCGGCGTCCCTGGGGCCGTGCCAGCGGGCTCATCGTCTACCGGTTCAGGCGAAGCTGGCGGAGCCGCTTCTTCGGATTCAGGCTCAGGCTCAGGCTCAGGCTCAAGCGCCGGTTCTGGTTCTGTGTCTGGTTCCACGGATTCGGGCTCCTCATCGGCTTCTGCCTCTGCAACTTCTGCCTCTTCTTCTGCCTCCTCAACCGCCAATTCGGCGTCGGTGTCGGCGTCGGGGTCTTGCGGTTCCGGTTGTGGCTGTCACTGAAAGAAAACCATGATTTCGATGCGAAAGTGGCTAATTTCCGGTTTGCTGGTGGTGGTGCCCGTGGCCATCACGGTGTGGGTGCTTCGCTCCATCATTGGCGCGTTGGACCAAACGCTGTTGATCCTGCCCATTGAATGGCGTCCCACCACCTTGCTGGGCCATGACATTCCTGGCTTTGGCGCGCTCTTGACCTTGTTCACCTTGTTGGTGGTGGGTGCCATTGCCAGCAATTTCATTGGCAAAAGTTTGGTTCGTTGGGGCGACAAAGTGGTCAGCCGCATTCCTGTGGTGCGCTCCATTTATTCCAGCGTCAAGCAGGTGTCGGACACCTTATTTTCTGAAAACGGCAATGCCTTTCGCAAAGCCGTTTTGGTGCAATTCCCAAGGGAAGGGGTTTGGACGATTGCCTTTGTCACTGGTAACCCGGGCGGGGACGTCGCCACTTACCTCAAAGACGACTTTGTCAGTGTCTATGTGCCCACCACGCCGAATCCCACGGGCGGCTACTTTTTGATGTTGCGCCGTGCCGAGTGCATTGAACTCGACATGAGCGTGGACGAGGCTTTGAAATACATTGTGTCGATGGGGGTGGTGACACCGCCCGTCCATCCGTTGTCGGGTGCTGCGCCCGAGGAAGCCCAGTCCGCCTAAAACAACTTGGGGCCTGATGGGGCCATTTTGCTGTCTCTTTTTTTCTTTTGAGCGCTCCGGCGCAGGTGTTTTTTTATGTCGATGCGTTCTCATTATTGTGGTTTGGTGACTGAAGCCCTGTTGGGCCAACCCGTGACTTTGGCTGGTTGGGTCAACCGTCGGCGTGACCACGGTGGCGTCATCTTCATTGACCTGCGCGACCGCGAAGGCTATGTGCAAGTGGTCTGCGACCCCGACCGCGCCGAGATGTTCAAAGTGGCCGAAGAAGTCCGCAATGAATTTTGTGTCCAAGTCAAAGGCATTGTGCGCGCGCGTCCCGCTGGCACCACCAACGACAAGCTGAAGAGCGGCCAAATTGAGGTCTTGTGTCACGAATTGATCGTGTTGAACCCCTCGGTCACCCCGCCATTCCAAATCGACGAAGACAACCTGTCTGAAACCACCCGCCTCACGCACCGCGTGCTCGACCTGCGTCGTCCTTACATGCAAAACAACTTGATGCTGCGCTACCGCGTGTCAATGGAAGTGCGCAAGTTTTTGGATGCCAATGGGTTTGTCGACATCGAAACTCCGATGCTGACCAAGTCCACACCCGAAGGCGCCCGTGACTACTTGGTGCCCAGCCGCGTGCACGATGGCCACTTCTTCGCCTTGCCCCAGTCGCCCCAGTTGTTCAAGCAACTTTTGATGGTGGCCGGCTTTGACCGCTATTACCAAATCACCAAGTGCTTCCGCGACGAAGACCTGCGCGCCGACCGCCAGCCCGAATTCACGCAAATCGATATTGAAACCTCGTTCATGGACGAGCAAGAGATTCGCGACATGTTCCAAGGCATGATCAAAACGGTGTTCCAAAACACCTTGGGCGTTGACTTGGGCGAATTCCCGGTCATGAGCTACCAAGAAGCCGCTCACCGTTTTGGTTCCGACAAGCCCGACCTGCGCGTCAAGCTGGAGTTCACTGAATTGACCGATGTGATGGCCGATGTGGACTTCAAAGTCTTCTCGACCCCCGCCACCACCAAGGGCGGTCGCGTGGTCGCCTTGCGCGTGCCTGGCGGTGCCAAAGAAGGTTCGGGCCTGTCTCGGGGTGAGATCGACAGCTACACCGAGTTCGTCAAAATCTACGGTGCCAAGGGCCTGGCTTGGGTCAAGGTCAACGACCTGAGCAAGGGCCGTGAAGGCTTGCAAAGCCCCATTGTCAAGAATCTGCACGACAAAGCCATTGCCGACATCCTGGCCCGTACCGGCGCGCAGGACGGTGACTTGCTGTTCTTCGGTGCTGACAAAGAAAAAATCGTCAACGACGCCATCGGTGCTTTGCGCATCAAAATTGGCCACAGCGAATTTGGCAAAAAGAACGGCTTGTTCGATGACCGTTGGGCCCCCTTGTGGGTGGTCGACTTCCCGATGTTTGAGTTCGACGAAGACGGCCAACGTTGGAACGCGGTGCACCACCCCTTCACAGCGCCCAAAGACGGCCACGAAGACTGGATGGTCACGGCGCCCGAGAAGTGCATTTCCAAGGGTTACGACATGGTCCTGAACGGCTGGGAAATGGGCGGTGGCTCGGTCCGTATTCACCGCGCCGATGTGCAGCAAAAGGTGTTTGACGCGCTGAAAATCACGCCGGAAGAAGCCCAGCAAAAATTCGGCTTCTTGCTGGATGCCTTGCAGTACGGCGCACCGCCCCACGGTGGCTTGGCCTTTGGCTTGGACCGTATCGTCACGCTGATGACGGGCGCCGAGTCGATTCGTGACGTCATTGCCTTCCCCAAGACCCAACGCGCACAGTGCTTGTTGACCCAAGCCCCCAGCTTGGTCGACGAAAAACAGTTGCGCGAGTTGCACATCCGTTTGCGCAATCCTGCGGCCGCCGAGGCCTGAGTTGCCCCATTTGCGGGTCGCCACCTGGAACATCCACAAAGGGGTGCGCGGGGTGGGCCCGCTCAAGCGGCTCGAGATTCACGGCATTGCCGAGCACCTGCCGGCGCTGCAGGCCGATTTGATTTTTTTGCAAGAGGTCCGCGCCGAACACCGGCGCGATGCCGCCCGTTTTGCCGCCTGGCCTGGCCAGCCCCAAGCCGATTTTTTGGCCACCAAAGGCTATCACGCGGTGTACCGCACCAATGCCGTCACCCGTCATGGGGAACATGGCAACGCCTTGCTTTCGCGGTGGCCGATTTTGCGGCACCAGCACGAGGACATGTCCGACCACCGCATGGAGCAACGCGGTTTGCTGCATGTCGAACTCAACACGGGGTTGGAGGGCATTGGCCATTTGCATGCCATCGTGGTTCACTTGGGGCTCATTCCGTCCAGCCGAACCCGCCAGTTGGCCCAACTCATGGCCTATATTCAGCGCCACATTCCGGCGCAAGACGCGGTCTTGGTGGCCGGTGACTTCAACGATTGGGGGGCACGTCAGCGCCAAAGCATGGCCCAAGGCGGTCTGTTCGAATGTGAAGAGGCTGGCAAAGGCAAGGGCCTGACTTTCCCTTCGGCATTGCCCTTGGTCGCCTATGACCATGTCTATGTCAGGGGTTTACGGCCCGATTCGGTTGAAGTCCCGCGAGGCCGCCCTTGGAGCCGTTTGTCTGACCATTTGCCCTTGATTGCCAACTTGATTTAACAAGGCCACATCGCCATTCTGAGCAACATCAGAGATACTCAGGGGGTCTTTGACTCCTTTGCCCCTTCAGCACCTCCTTTCCATGAACCCAAACTTGACCGACGAAGGCACCCCCGTCTCCGTCAAAATTCGAGAGCGCATTCAGGCCGCTCGCAAGCGTTTTCATGCCAATGACAATATTGCCGACTTCATTGAGCCCGGCGAGCTGAGTGCCTTGATCGACGAAGTCGAAGACAAAATGAAAGGCGTTTTGGAGAGCTTGGTGATTGACACCGAGGGCGATCACAACACCGGCGAAACCGCGCGGCGCGTCGCCAAAATGTATTTGACCGAGGTGTTCAAAGGCCGATACGTTGAGCAACCGCCATTGACCGAGTTTCCAAATGCGGAGCATTTGAACGAACTGATGATCGTCGGCCCCTTGACCGTTCGCAGCGCCTGCAGCCACCATTTTTGCCCCGTCATCGGCCAAATTTGGATTGGTGTCATGCCCAACGAGCACACCAACGTGATTGGTTTGTCCAAATACGCCCGCCTGGTCGATTGGATCATGGGGCGCCCTCAAATCCAAGAAGAGGCCGTGGTTCAGTTGGCCGATTTGATTCAAGAAAAAACCCAACCCGATGGTCTGGCCATCGTCATGGAAGCCAGCCATTTCTGCATGTCTTGGCGCGGTGTGCGCGAGATGAACAGCAAAATGCTCAACTCGGTCATGCGCGGTGTCTTTTTGAAAGACCCCAACCTGCGCCGTGAATTCCTTGCCTTGATTCCTCGATCCTCTTCTTAAGGCCACCATGCTCGTTCGACTACTTTATGCCAGCCGGGTCAAAGACGCCACGCCCGATGCGATCGACAAAATTTTGTCCCAATCCCGCAGCCACAACCCCAGCACCGGCATCACCGGCATTCTTTGCTATGGCGGGGGCATTTTTCTGCAAGCCATCGAAGGCGGTCGTGGACCGGTCAATGAGTTGTACGGCATGATTCAAAAAGACCCCCGGCACGAGCAGGTCGAATTGCTGTATTACGAAGAAATCTCGGAGCGCCGCTTTGGTGGCTGGACCATGGGGCAAGTCAATTTGTCAAAATTGAACACCTCCATTTTGTTGAAGTATTCAGAGCGCCCCGAGCTGGATCCTTATGCCGTTTCAGGCAAAGTCTCTTTGGCCTTGCTCGAAGAGTTGATGGCCACCGCTTCCATCATCGGGCGGGTTTAAGCAGGACACGGACATGGCTTTGATGATCACCGAGGAGTGCATCAACTGCGATGTTTGCGAGCCCGAATGCCCCAATCAGGCCATCTTCATGGGGGCGAGCATTTACGAGATCAATCCCGCACTTTGCACCGAGTGTGTCGGGCATTTTGACGAACCCCAATGCGTGCAGGTCTGCCCGGTTTCTTGCATTCCCAAGCACCCCGAACATCTCGAAAGCCAAGAGATGTTGCAAAAAAAATACGAAAACCTACAGGCGGCTGTCAAAAACTAGGGAAAACCCTATAATGTTGACATGTTGCTTACAAACGCCTGGTTCAAATCCTATGTGGAATCCCTCCAAAGCTGGATGCTTCCGGCCGTGGATTGGCAGGGAGCGGGCGCTTTTACAGGGCCTGGTGCCACCGCAGGCGCTCTCGCCTCAGGTTCAGGTTCAGGTTCTCGCATGAACGCCGCTCTGTCAAGCGCTGTGGCGGTGCCCATCGTGGAGTTGGGCAGCGACAACCGTTCGGCGATTTTGGCCCACTTGCTCCATTTAGACGCCAATGACCGCTACCTGCGTTTTGGCTACATGGCAAACGACGAGCAAGTGACGCGGTATGTGAACGGTTTGGATTTCGAACGCGACGATGTGTACGGCATTTACGACCGGGGCCTGAACTTGGTCGCTGTGGCGCATTTGGCCTTTGCCGAGGGGCAAAATCACGATTCTTGCGCTGAGTTTGGCGTCTCCGTTTTGAACGAAGCCCGTGGTCGCGGCTATGGCGGCTGGCTGTTCGAACGTGCCGCTCAGCACGCCCGCAACCAAGGGGTGTCGATGTTGTTCATCCACGCCTTGAGCGAAAACACCCCCATGCTCCGGATCGCCCGAAACGCCGGGGCGACGGTGGAGCGAGACGGTTCTGAGGCGGAGGCTTATTTGAAGCTGGCACCCGCCAACTTGGACAGCCGCATGGCCGAAATCGTCGAGAACCGCATGGCTGAAATGGACTACAGCTTGAAGTTGCAGGCCAAACAGTTTTGGGACACCTTGGCCTCGTTGCAGAACCTTCGCCAAGGTGGGGTCAAGACGACCTCCAATTGAAGTCACAAGAATCCGTTATCCTTAAGGCTTATTGACTCTCACGCATGATCCGCCACGATCTGCGCGCTACAGGCTGTGTCCGACAAAGAAGAAAAACGCACGTTTTTCAAAAAACTCACCGAGCTGATCCGGCCCGGTCTTGAATCCCGAGAAGAACTCTTGGCCGCTTTGGCCGAAGCTGAAGAGCACGAACTCATTGGCGCCGATTCACGCGCCATGCTCGAGGGCGTGATCCGCATGGCCGACATGACCGCCGGTGACGTCATGGTGGCCGCCCCGCGCATGGACCTGCTCAACATCGATGCCCCGTTTGACGACCTGCTCTATGCGGTGATCGACACCGGGCATTCGCGTTTCCCGGTTTACAGCGGTGAGCGCGAAAACATCATTGGCATTTTGATGGCCAAAGACCTGCTCAAACTGCAGCGTGCCCCCGAGCTCAATTTAAGAACCCTGCTTCGACCTGTTGTCTACGTGCCAGAGAGCAAAGGGTTGAATGACCTGCTGCGTGAGTTCCGCGCGAGTCGATACCACTTGGCCGTGGTGATTGATGAGTTTGGCCAAGTGGCCGGCCTGATCACCATTGAAGACGTGTTGGAGCAAATCGTCGGTGAAATCGAAGACGAATTCGACATTGAAGAAGACGCGGGCGATATTTTTGGCTTGGCCGACCAAACCTTCCGCGTCAGCGGCGACACCGACATCGAGCGGGTCAACGAAGCCTTTGACGTTCAGCTGGAGGCTTTGGCGCCCGATGAGACCTTTGACACCATCGGCGGCTTGGTCGCTCATTTGATGGGCCATGTGCCCAAGCGTGGCGAACGCATTACGCTGGGCGGCCTGAACATCGTCGTGCTGCACACCAAGGGCGGGGCGGTCAAGTGGTTCAAGGTGTCCAAGGCGTAAGGGCCTCGGTGACTTGATCAACAAGCCCCTTTTGATGCGCATGCCTCGGCGCTCCTACCTGGCTTTATTGGGGGCCATCCTCTTGGGCGGCCTGCAGGCCTTGGCCATGAACCTGCCGCTGAATTGGGGCGTCGCCGCAGCGCTGCTTCAGGGGCTTAGCTTGTGCGGTTTGGTGCTGCTGCTGAATGCGGTCGATCAACCGCTGCGCGCTGGACGACAGGGTTTCTTTTTGGGCTGGGCTTTCGCCACGGCCTGGTTGTCCGGCAGCTTTTGGTGGCTTTTCATTTCCATGAACCGTTTTGGCGGCCTGGCCGCTCCGTTGGCGGCGTTGGCGGTGCTGGCGCTGGCCGCAGCGCTTTCGATCTATTACGCCTTGGCGGCCGCGTTTTATGCCCGCTGGCGCGCTGCCCATTTGACCCTTGCTGAACCCAAGGCGACTTTTGCTTTTTCTTTGAGACGCATCAGTCAAGCGAGCCACGCCCAGGGGCCACTCAGCCCCCTTTGGGCCGCTTTGGTGTTCGCTTCGGCTTGGACCTTGGCTGAACTGGCGCGGGGCACTTGGTTCACCGGATTCCCTTGGGGTGCCGGGGGCTACGCCCAAGTCGATGGGTTGGCCCCTTTACTGGCCCCCTGGGTGGGGGT
>CAILKX010000025.1 GCA_903834975.1 uncultured Curvibacter sp. | reverse complement strand
TGGCGGCTGCACTTTTTGCTCGATTACCGAGCACGAAGGTCGCATCATTCAGAGCCGCTCCGAGGCCTCCATCTTGCGCGAGGTCGAGGACATCCGGGACAAGGTCAAAGGCTTTACGGGCGTCATCTCGGACCTTGGGGGCCCAACGGCCAATATGTACCGCATCGGTTGCAAAACGCCAGAAATTGAGGCCGCGTGCCGCAAGCCCAGTTGTGTGTTTCCGGGCATTTGCCAGAACCTGAACACCAACCACGACCCGCTGATTCAAATTTACCGCAAGGCCCGTGCTTTGAAGGGCATCAAGAAAATCCTGATTGGCTCAGGCCTGCGTTACGACTTGGCGGTTCAAAGCCCCGAGTATGTGAAAGAACTGGTGCAGCACCACGTGGGCGGCTATTTGAAAATTGCGCCCGAGCACACCGAGCGCGGTCCCCTCGACAAAATGATGAAGCCGGGCATTGGCTCGTATGACAAGTTCAAAAAACTGTTCGATCAGTTCTCCGCCGAGGCCGGTAAAAAGCAATTTTTAGTGCCTTACTTCATTGCCGCCCACCCCGGCACCAGCGACGAGGACATGATGAACCTGGCGGTTTGGCTCAAGCGCAACGGCTTCCGGGCCGACCAGGTGCAGACCTTCTACCCCAGCCCCATGGCCAGCGCCACGGCCATGTACCACAGTGGACGCAACCCTTTGCGCAAAATCACACGCGACAGCGAGTCGGTCGACATCGTTCGCGGTGAGAAAAGACGCCGACTCCACAAGGCTTTTTTGCGCTACCACGACCCCAACAATTGGCCATTGCTGCGCGAGGCCTTGAAAGCCATGGGTCGAGCGGACCTCATTGGTAACGGCAAATTACATTTGATTCCGACCTTTCAGCCTCAAACCGCGGGCGGTTACACCAGCGCGCGCCGTAAAAATTCAACGCCCCCGGGCTCAGCCCTGACTCAGCACACCGGATTGCCGCCTCGCCGGAAAAAATAAAAAGGTTGTTTTTCGTTTACAACTCTTTGTTTTTATTGCATTTTTTCTAATATTCAGCCCCAAGGCCCTACCCATAATCGGGCCTGTTATTACTTTTATACAAGGGGCGTTAGATGAATACATTGAGCACAGATTTTGATAAGTCCGTCAAAACCACCGCCAAAAACTGGGGCTGGTCAGCCTTGCTGAGGGGCTTGGTGACCTTGCTGTTCGGCATCCTCGTTTTGGTCTACCCCGCCAGTTCAACGGCTGTTTTGATTTTGTTTTTTGGCTGGTTCTGCTTGTTTGAAGGCCTGTTCTTGGTCTTCAGTTCGCTGACTCAAACCCGCGATAAAAGCACTTTCTGGACCTCCATGTTGGGTGGCATTTTGGGCATTTTGGTCGGGGTGGCGGTGCTTTGGCAACCTACTTTTGCAGCGGCTTATTTCGTCTTCTTCGTGGCCATCTGGGCGCTGATGCGGGGCGTCACTGAAATCGTTTTGGCCATTGAATACCGAAAAGTGTTCCACCACCTTTGGTTGAACATCTTTACCGGCTTGTTGACGGCCCTCTTAGGCATTGCCTTGATGTGGGACTGGCAGGTGGGTCTGTCCGTCCTGATCAGTGTGGTGGGCATCTTCTCGGTGATGATCGGCTTCATGCTGTTGATCTTGGCTTTTAAGCTCTTCAGCACCAAGGCACCCACCAATCCGATCGAGGCTTAAGGGCAGCCCAAGGGAGGCGGTCAGGCCCCGTTTATTTGACCTTTAAACGACCGTTTTCCCAATCCTTGCAAGTGTTCAAGTTAGGTCAGGTTAGAATATCGGAAGTCGGAGCGTAGCGCAGCCTGGTAGCGCATCTGCTTTGGGAGCAGAGGGTCGCGAGTTCGAATCCCGCCGCTCCGACCACCCCTTCAAAACCCACCTTGGTTCTCACCAAGGTGGGTTTTTTCTTTGGGCCTTTGAAGTCGCGCAGGTGTCAAAAATGGCCGTTTCCTAGGGTCAGTCCCTATGTGGGGTAGGGGAGAGGCGCGGATAGCATTCCCATCGGTACTCTTACCACCTACTTACAACGGAGACACACATGAAATTTTTCCAAATATCAGCCCTCGCTCTGGCTGTCGCTGCGGCAGGATCGTCGGCGTTTGCACAAGATCAAAACCTGTCAACGCTTCAGCGCATGGGCAATACCAGCACCAACATGAACATTGCGACCGTGCCCCAAGAGGGCAAGAACGCCGATGCCATTCGTGCCAACCTGAAAAAGGTCAAGCTGCCAGAAGGCTTCAAGATCGATTTGTACGCCGTCGTCCCTGATGCGCGCTACATGGCCGTTGCGCCTTCCACCAACATGTTGTTTGTTGGCACCCGTAAAACCACGGTGTGGGCTGTGACGAACCGCAACAATGGCGACGCTGCCACTGAGGTGAAGGCCTTCGCACCTTCCATCAAATTCAGCAACCCCAACGGCGTTTGCTTCACCAAAGACGGTTTCTTGGTGGTTGCTGAATCCAACCGCATCTTGCATTTCCCCGCGGCTGAATTCTTCTACGAAGGCCCAGACGTCGCAGTGGGTTTGGTGGTGCCTGAAGGCAAGTTGATCCCCGTGGAAGAGCAATCTTTCAACCACACCGGCCGCGTTTGCAAAGTGGACAAAGACGGCAAGATTTTTGTGACCCTGGGTCAGCCTTACAACGTTCAGCCCAAAGACAAAGTGGCTTTGTACGACGAAGTGGGCATTGGTGGCGTCGTGCGCTACAACGGTTTGGATGGCTCAGGCCGCACCGTTTACTCCAAAGGCATGCGTAACCCCGCCGGTATCAGCATTGGACCGAAAGGCGACATTTTCACCACCGATAACCAAGTGGACGGTTTGGGTGACGACGTCCCTCCAGGCGAATTGAACAAGCTCACCAAGGTCGGCGAACACTTCGGCTTCCCCTACTGGAATGGCCATTTCAAGGTCGCTGGCTCTGACGCTGCCCCTGACTTGAAAGACATGAAGGAACCCGCAGGCGCCATCTTCCCCCAAGTGGAATTCCCCGCACACCAAGCCCAATTGGGTCTGACCCATTACACCGGCAAGGCCTTCCCCGCCAAATACCAAGGGGGTTTGTTTGTGGCTTCACACGGTTCTTGGAACCGCACGGTGCCAAGCGGCTACTTGATCAACTATGTGCCCATCAAGGCTGACGGCAATGCGGGCCCTGCCGAAGTGTTTGCCGAAGGTTTCTTGGACCCCAAAACAGGTCGCGCTCTGGCTCGCCCCGTGGACGTGGCCAACTTGCCTGACGGCTCCATCTTGGTGTCGGATGACTACGCTGGCGCCATCTACCGAATCAGCTACGTCGGTAACTGATTGCCCCGTTGGAAGCCCAACCACCCCGCAGGACCTGCGGGGTGGTTGGGTGCCAAAAACAGGCAGCTGAAAAATAGGAATGACCAAAATACAAAAAGATGGGAGGCCTCGAAAGAGGCCTCTTTTTTAATCAATATGATGAAAAAACTCACCTCCACTCTGATTGGGGTCGCCGCGCTGTTAAGTGGTTTTCAAGTCTTGGCCAACGATGCAGAAGCCGGACACGCCAAAGCCGATGTCGCCTGCGCGCTTTGTCACGGACCCAACGGCTTGGCCTCATTGCCGAATGCCCCCAATTTGGCGGGTCAGCAAGCCATTTATTTGAAAGAACAGTTAACGGCTTACCGCAACGGACGCCGGCAAAACGACGTCATGAGCGTGATTGCCAAGAATTTGACCGACGCTGAAATCAACCAACTGTCCGCCTGGTTCAGCTCATTGAAGGTGACGGTAGAGATGCCTTGAGATCAATGAAGACCGTTTAAGTTTGCTCTGTACAACGTCCGTTCAGTTGAATTCAATCCCCAAGCTCGGCGAATTGCCCAAACCTTCGTAGCGAACGTTTAGTTTCAGTCCCGACTGGGGTGTCTTGGGTGGGGAGAAGCCCCCCAGGCACAAAAAATCGCCGCGCTTTAATTGAATGCCTTCTTTTTTCAAGGCGCGGGCCAATGCAAGGGCCGCTTCCATCGGATGGCCCAGCGGGGTGCGCGCCACCTCTTGATCGTTTTCGGTCACGACCACCACCATCCGGGTGAGTTGCTCCCCGATGAGGCGGCGGGAATTCTCATTGACCTTGATTTCCTGTCCTAAAACGCCGCCTTTGAACCCCAGGTTGATGGACAAATAAGCGTTGTCGCTCAGGGGGCCTTCCATCATTAAATCAGGCAGTTCGATGAAGGGGGTCACGCTGTCCACATAGGCCAGCGCGTCTTGCACTGTTTTGGCTTCGGCAAAACGCGGGTCACTGACTTCGATGATCAGACTGGGTTGGTAGACCGGACGCGCGCCAAATTGAGCGGGTAAGACGGCAATGATGTCGACCAAGTTGCGGTCAAACACATAACCCCAATCCAGACGGCCATTAAAAGTTGAAACAGCGGCAGCGCCTGAAGCTGAAGTCCGGCTCGAGGGAGCCGTCGGGGCCGTAAAAACAGCTTTGTAGCCCACCCTTTTGCCCAGATAAAGAGGCAGTTCAGCGCCGAGTTTTTGTCGGGCGCACTGGGCATCTTCGAGGCCGATGTCTTGGCCAAAGCCTTGGCTGGCTTGGCGTTTGGCAAAGGCGGAAAGGTATTGCTTGACTTGGGCATCGCTGGGGCACGCCGCCGCAGCAAGTTGGCTGAAGAAAACCAATGTCAAGATGCTTAGGCATCGGCCGTATTGGTATTTAACGGCTTTTGAAATCAGAAATCGCAAGAGTATGGGTTTCAATGCTTTTAAAAATTGAATGTTTGGCCATTAATTTTAATGCTTGGGTCAGGGTTGTCCCATATAAGGGTTTTCCAATGCAGGATTTTCAACGTGTCTTTGAGAGGCTGAAAAAGTCTTCTTTTCGCTCGCGTCTTGCGTTGGGTGAAAAGGACAGGGCCTACTTTCAGGCCAAAGGAAAAGACGCCATCGCTGAGCATGCATCGCGTTTCATCCATGAACGGCTTGCACCTGAGCGGCCTCGAAACGATGGAAGACAAACACCGTGGGGCGGCCATCCGGTGTTTGTGGCACAGCATGCCACCGGAACTTGTTGTCGTTCTTGTCTTTTCAAGTGGCACGATATGAAGCCCAATCAGCCCTTATCCGAGGTCCAGATGGCGTATATCGTGGCCCTTTTATTGGCCTGGATCGAGCGCCAACCAGGAATTTCGACAGGCTGAGCGTCCTTAAACCCGGTGGATTTTTTTCCAAACAAAAAGCCGCTGAAAAGCGGCTTTTTTGGGTCGGCGTCTGAGGACGCTAAAAGAGATAAGCCAAAGGCTAAGGGATCAACGCTTGCGGTCGCGTTCGTCAAAAGGCCAGCAGCTGAGGGTGTCTTGTGTCATGGAAATACTCCTTGGATGAAACCTCAACGGCTCTGGTGAACGCGGGGTTGACAACAAATTCAAAAATTTTTAAAAAATTTTGAAGCCGGTCTCAAGAAGTGGGTTTGGCCTGCCCGACTGGGATCGAACCAGTGACATTCAGCTTAGAAGGCTGATGCTCTATCCAACTGAGCTACGGGCAGGTTTGTCATGAAGACGGGATAAATTATCGTTCAAATGCCGAGGGCGCCTTTGGCCCATTGAATTTATCAATCGCGGAGATTGGGGCATTCAATGGAAAATTGAAACCACTTGTTTATAATTCCCCTCAATCCAGTTAGTTATATCGATAGTTATTTTTAATTGGATCCCTTGTCCCTTCGTCTTTTTTATCCTCCTCTACTTTTAAAGGAAACACCATGTCTTTGATCAACACCACCGTGGCCCCCTTCAAGAACCAAGCTTTTCACAATGGCAAATTTGTCGAAGTGACCGAACAAACCCTCAAGGGCAAGTGGAACGTGCTGATTTTCATGCCCGCCGCCTTTACCTTCAACTGCCCCACCGAAATTGAAGACGCGGCCGACAACTACGCCGAATTCCAAAAAGCCGGCGCTGAGGTCTACATCGTCACCACCGACACCCACTTCTCGCACAAGGTGTGGCACGAAACTTCGCCTGCCGTCGGCAAGGCCAAGTTCCCCTTGGTTGGCGACCCCACCCACGCTTTGACCCACGCGTTTGGCGTTCACATCGCTGAAGAAGGCTTGGCTTTGCGCGGTACCTTCATCATCAACCCTGATCTGCAAATCAAGACCATGGAAGTCCACTCCAACGAAATCGCTCGCGACGTCAAGGAAACTTTGCGCAAGCTGAAGGCCGCTCAATACACCGCCGCTCACCCCGGTGAAGTTTGCCCCGCCAAGTGGAACGAAGGCGCCAAGACCTTGACCCCTTCTTTGGACTTGGTCGGCAAGATCTAAGCTGACGCTGACTGATCTGAGCAGAGTTTTAGCCAGTCATTTAGCCAGACTTTCACCCAGACTTTTACCCGATGGGGCGCAGAGCCGCCGGCAGGCCCAAAAGGCCGGCTGGTGAGCTCAGGCGTCTTTTTTTTCGACTCGCATTAAAAATAAAGGAATCACCATGCTCGACACCGCCATGAAAACGCAGTTGCAAGCGTATTTGCAAAATCTCCGCGCCCCCATCCGCTTGATCGCTTCGTTGGACAACTCCAGCGGCGCGGCCGAAATGCGCGAACTGCTGCAAGAGATTGCCGAGTTGTCTGAGAAGGTGCATTTTGATGATTCGGGCACCGACGCCCGGCGCCCCTCCTTTGTCATTGCCAAAGAGGGTGAAACCCGCGGTGTCCGTTTTGCAGCCATTCCGATGGGCCACGAGTTCACCTCCTTGGTGTTGGCACTCCTCTGGACCGGCGGTCACCCCCCCAAGGTGGACGCCGAAGTGCTTGAGCAAATCAAGGCGTTGGACGACGACTACAAGTTTGAGGTCTACATGTCCTTGTCTTGCCACAACTGCCCCGATGTGGTTCAAGCAGCCACGTTGATGAGCATTTACAACCCAAAAATTCAAACCACCGTGGTCGACGGTGGGCTGTTCCAAGACGAAGTCAACGAGCGCCAAGTCATGGCGGTGCCCATGGTGTTCATGAACGACGCCCTTTTTGCCTCGGGTCGCATGACCTTGGAGGAAATTGTTGGCAAACTCGACACCCGCTCAGACGAGCGCGAAGCCGCCAAGCTGAATGCCAAAGCCCCTTACGATGTGCTGATTTTGGGCGGTGGTCCCGCCGGTGCGGCCGCTGCGGTTTACGCAGCGCGCAAAGGCATTCGAGTGGGCGTGGCCGCAGAGCGTTTTGGCGGTCAGGTGAACGACACCATGGCCATTGAAAATTACATCTCGGTGTTGGAGACCGATGGCCCTAAATTGGCCGCTGCCTTGGAGGCGCAAGTTCGCCATTACGAGGTGGACATCATGAACCTGCAACGTGCTGACCAGGTGATTCCTGCCACCGAGCCAGGCGGTTTGATCACTGTACAAATGGCGAACGGTGGCAGCCTGAAGTCACGCAGCGTGATTTTGTCCACGGGTGCCCGTTGGCGCAATGTGAATGTGCCCGGTGAAGCCGAGTACAAAAACAAAGGAGTCGCCTACTGCCCGCACTGCGATGGCCCTTTGTTCAAAGGCAAGCGCGTGGCTGTGATTGGGGGCGGTAACTCAGGCGTGGAGGCCGCGATTGATTTGGCCGGCGTGGTCGAACACGTGACTTTGGTGGAATTTGCCGATGCCCTGAAAGCCGACGCGGTCTTGGTCAACAAACTCAAGAGCTTGTCCAATGTGAACATCCATGTGAATGCCCAAACCACTGAAATTACCGGTGACGGACAAAAGGTCAATGGCTTGCGATTCAAGGACCGAATCACAGGCGAAGAACACGCCGTGACTTTGGCGGGTGTGTTCGTGCAAATTGGCTTGGTGCCGAATACCGATTTCCTGAAAGGCACCGTGTCGTTGAGCCGCTTTGGTGAAATCGTCATCGACGACAAATGCCACACAAATGTGCCGGGCGTTTTTGCCGCTGGCGATGTGACCACCGTGCCCTACAAACAAATTGTGATTGCGGCGGGCGAGGGCTCAAAGGCAGCGCTCAGCGCCTTTGACTATCTGATTCGAACACCGGTTTAAAACACCGGCCTTCAAATGCCCATCTAAAAAAGGCGCTCAATGAGCGCCTTTTTTTAATCAGCAGGTCGCCACTTCTTCACATCGGCGGCGCTGGGCTGAACTTTGGCTCCGTCGACAAAACGGGCATCGACCAAGACCCCTTTGCCGTTTTCATTCGCGGTGCGGCCAACAAAACCACCCAAGGTCGACTGGTGGTCTTCAGGACGGTATTGAATGCGGCCAAAAGGCGTGTTCAAGGACAAACCCGTGAAAGCAGTGATGAGCTTTTCGGTGTCGGTCGAATGCGCTTTTTGAATGCCTTCCGCCAACGATTTGATGGTGGTGTAGCCCACCACCGAACCCAAGCGCGGGTAGTCGTTGAACTTTTTGGTGTAGGCCTCCAAGAAGGCTTTGTGCTCGGGCGTTTTGAGGCTGGACCAAGGGTAGCCTGTGACGATCCAACCGTTGGGCGTTTCGTCTTTCAAGGCGTCCAGATACTCGGGCTCGCCGGTCAACAAACTGACAACGTCGCGGCCTTGGAACAAACCTCGGGTGTTGCCTTCGCGAACAAATTTGGTCAGGTCAGCGCCAAACAGCACATTGAAGATGGCATCGGGCTTGGCGTCGGCGACTGCCTGCGCGAGGCTGCCGGCATCCACTTTGCCCAAAGGCGGTGCTTGTTCGGTGACAAATTCGATGTCAGGCTGGGCAGCCTTCATCAGCTGCTTGAAGGTGTTTGCGGCCGATTGGCCGTATTCGTAATTGGGGTAGACCAAAGCCCAGCGTTTCTTTTTCAGAGCCAAAGCGTCGGGCAAAACCATCGACACCTGCATGTAGGTCGAAGGGCGCAGGCGAAAGGTGTAGCGGTTGCCGTTTTGCCAGACGATCTTGTCGGTCAAAGGTTCACCTGCCAAAAAGAAAACTTGGTGCTGTTTGGCGAAATCCGTCAATGCCAAACCAATGTGCGAGTAATAGGAACCCGCCAGCACATCGACTTTGTCACGCGCCAACAATTCTTCTGCGGCACGAATGGCGTCACCTGGCGTCGCGTTGTCGTCGCGCGTAATCAAGACCACTTTTTTACCCAGCAAACCGCCGCCGGCGTTGACCTCATCCACCGCCAGCTGCATGCCTTTTTTGTAGGGCTCTAGGAAAGCAGGCTGGGCTTTGTAGCTGTTGATCTCCCCAATTTTCAAAGTGGCGTTTGGGTCTTGACTCTGCGCCAAAGCAGAAAACGACAAGAGCATCAACACCAAGGCGATAAGACCTTCTAGGAGGGTGAGGGGCGCCACCTGTGGACGGGGATGGCGGGGTCGGGATTGAATCAAGGCGTGGGACATGTTGTGGAGCTCTCGTTTAGATCGCAAATTAACCGCAATTTGACCGCAAATGACAAAGCCTCCGAAGGGAGGCTTTGTATTGTTTTGGTGCCCGGGGCCGGACTCGAACCGGCA
>CAILKX010000024.1 GCA_903834975.1 uncultured Curvibacter sp. | reverse complement strand
TTTTTACGGACTCGCTTCATGTGCAAAAACGCAACAAAAGTGAAAGGAATGAAGGGGCAATCACCCCCTTCATGCTGTTACAGCTTGACCCATTCCTTAACCTTATATACAGTTTTGGTGCATATTTTGCCCCTTTGGCACCAGGAAGCCCCTTAAACCGGGGGACGGATGCACCAAATAGGCGCAAGCCAGCCTAAAAAGCAGGCACTTTTCTTGCTGTTGCAAAGACACCCACTTATGGATTTTGTTGCTATGAATGTTCGTCGTTCCCTCGTCTTGGCTCTTGGTTGCAGCGTGGCTGCTTTGACTGTGCCGCTGTTAACCCAGACCGCCTTGGCGCAGAGCAGTGCACCCACCCCGATCAAATTCCAACTCGACTGGCGCTTTGAAGGCCCTTCGGCTTTTTTCTTGTTGCCCACGGCCAAAGGCTATTTCAAAGACGCCAACCTCGACGTCACGATCGATGCGGGCAACGGATCGGGGGTCGCCGTGCAACGCGTGGCCACCGGTAACTACGACATGGGCTTTGCCGATTTGGCGGCCTTGATGGAATTCTGGGCCAACAACCCCGACGTGCCCAACAAGCCTGTGGCGGTCATGGTGGTCTACAACAACACCCCCGCTTCGGTCATGGCCTTGAAAAAATCAGGCATCCAGTCGACCGCCGACCTGAGTGGCAAAAAACTGGGGGCGCCGGTGTTTGACGCCGGTCGCCGTGCCTTCCCCATTTTTGCCAAAGCCAACAATGTGAACAGCGTGCAATGGACCACGATGGACCCGCCCTTGCGCGAAACCATGTTGGTCCGCGGTGACGTGGACGCCATCACCGGCTTCACCTTCACCTCGCTGTTGAACCTGGAAGCCCGTGGCGTCAAGGCGGAGGACGTGACCATCCTGCCCTATGCCAGCCATGGCGTGAAGTTGTATGGCAACGTCATCATCGCCTCACCCAAATTGCTGAAAGAAAACCCCGCCGCGGTGAAAGCCTTCCTGAAGGCTTTCACCAAAGGGGCCAAGGAAGTCATTGCCAACCCCAGCGCTGCCGTGGCTTTTGTGAAGGAACGCGACGGCATCGTCAACACCGACCTGGAAACCCGTCGACTCAAATTGGCCATTGACACCGTGGTCAACAGCCCCGACGCCCGCGCTGAGGGCTTTGGCCAGCTGAACCCGGGTCGTTTGTCTTTGATGGCCTCACAAGTGTCGGACGCCTTCGCCACCAAGTCCCGCGTCAATCCCGATGTGTTGTGGAGCGCGGCTTACCTGCCCACGGCCAAAGAGCTGGACGTTCTGCCTAAAAAATGAGTGACGCCATGAAAGCGCCATTCGTTGAATTCAAAGACGTTTGGCTGGCCTACAACGACGAGCTGCTGGCCCAAGGCCACTATGCGGTCGAGGGCATCGATCTGCAAGTCCAACGGGGCGAATTCATCGCCATCGTGGGGCCGTCAGGCTGCGGCAAATCGACCTTCATGAAGTTGACCACGGGTTTGAAAATGCCCTCCAAGGGCAGTATCCGCATCGATGGCCAAGCCGTCACCGGCCCCCTAAAAATTTCGGGCATGGCCTTTCAAGCACCGTCTTTGCTTCCTTGGCGCACCACGGTCGAGAATGTGTTGTTGCCGCTGGAAATCGTAGAGCCTTACCGCGGCCAGTTCAAAAAGAAACGCCCTGAATTTGAAGCACGTGCCCGCGCCTTGCTGCAAAAAGTGGGCTTGGCCGGTTACGAGGACAAGTTCCCATGGCAGCTTTCTGGCGGCATGCAACAACGCGCCAGCATTTGCCGGGCCTTGATTCATGAGCCACAGATGCTCTTGCTCGACGAACCTTTTGGCGCTTTGGACGCCTTTACCCGCGAGGAGCTCTGGTGCATTTTGCGTGACTTGCAGGCCGAGCAACAGTTCAACGTGATTTTGGTCACGCACGATTTGCGCGAATCTGTTTTTTTGGCCGACACGGTTTATGTGATGAGCAAAAGCCCTGGTCGATTTGTGGTGAAACGCGACATCGATTTGCCAAGGCCACGTGAGCTGGAACTCACCTATTCCAAAGCGTTTGGCGATTTGGTGTTCGAGTTGCGCGAACACATTGGCGCCGTGAGAAAGCCAGCGGCTTAAAGGTTTGAACATGAACACCAAAACCTTAGAAAAATGCGCCCCATGGGTGCTGCTCATCGCGGTGATTGTCTTGTGGCAAGTGTTGTGCACGGGCTTGAATGTGTCCGAATTCATTTTCCCAAGCCCCTTGCGCATCGCCGAACAACTCAATGAATTCAAAGGCATCATTGCCGGCCATGCTTGGCGCACCTTTTGGGTGACGATGAGTGGCTTTGGCCTGGCGATTGTGGTCGGCGTTTTGCTGGGTTTTGTGATTGGCAGCTCCCGTTTGGCCTACGCCGCTGTTTACCCCTTGATGACGGCCTTCAACGCGCTGCCCAAGGCGGCTTTTGTGCCGATCTTGGTGGTTTGGTTTGGCATTGGCGCGGGCCCAGCCATTCTGACGGCGTTTCTGATCAGCTTCTTTCCCATCATGGTGAACATTGCCACCGGACTCGCCACGCTGGAGCCCGAACTCGAAGATGTGCTGCGCGTGCTCGGTGCCAAGCGCTGGGACGTGCTCGTCAAAGTGGGGTTGCCCCGCTCCTTGCCCTATTTTTATGGTTCTCTCAAAGTGGCCATCACGCTCGCCTTTGTGGGCACCACCGTGTCTGAAATGACCGCGGCCAACGAAGGCATTGGCTACCTGATGATCTCGGCGGGCTCCTCCATGCAAATGGGCTTGGCCTTTGCCGGTTTGGTGGTGGTGGGGGCCATGGCCATGGTCATGTATGAATTGTTCAGCTGGGTGGAGCGGCACACCACCGCCTGGGCCCATCGGGGCTCCAACGCCCAATGAGTCGAATTGATTTTTTGTTGTGTTCGTTTTTTTAACCAGGAGTAAGTAAATATGAAAAAGCAACTTTTGACCGCGATCACCTTGGCCAGCATGGCCTGCTTGGCGCAAGCCCAGTCCTCGGTGAAAGTCCAAGGCACGATGGACGAAGGCGTTGCCTCCATTCGCATGGCCGGTGACAAAGCGGCTGCGACCCAATCGGTTAGCGGTGGCATGACCACCCCTTGGTTTGGTTTTGCAGGCACTGAAGACTTGGGCGGCGGCTTGAAGGCCAGCTTTGCTTTGGACGGCTTTTTCAACAACGCCAATGGCGGTTCAGGCCGTTTTTCGGGTGACACCTTGTTCTCACGCGACGCCAACGTGTCTTTGAGCGGTGGTTTCGGTACGGTGTTGTTGGGCCGCGGTTTGGCGCCCAACTTCTTGCCCACGGTGATTTTCAATCCCTTCGGCGATTCTTTCACCTACGCTCCTTTGGTGTTGCACGCCAACGTGCCTTTGTTCAACGGCACCGGCTGGTCGGCCACTTCGCCTTCTGACACTGGTTGGAACAACGAAGTCATTTACTCCACCCCCAACTTCGGTGGCTTGTCAGCCAACTTGCATTACCAAATCGGCGGTATTGCCGGTCAAAGCAAGAGCAACATCGGTGGTAACTTCTTGTACTTCGCAGGTCCCTTGGCTTTGACTGGTTTTGTTGAACAAGACCAATTGTCTAACCCTGGCACCAGCACCGCTTACAGCGTGACCAAAAACGACTGGATGATCGGCGGCTCTTACGACTTGTCCGTGGTCAAGTTTTACGCCACCACCGGTTCTGCCAAGGCCAGCGGCTCGTCCATTTCGACCAAAACCAACTCGGTGGGCGCTTCCATCCCTGCGGGCGGCGGCAGCATCATGGCCGACTACGCCAGCACCAAGGTCGATGCAGGCAAGACCCGTCAAACCGCCACCATTGGCTATGACTACAAACTCTCGGCTCGCACCGACGTTTATGCCAACTACATGAACGATAAGATCACCACCTACGCGACAGGCGACAGCTACGGCGTGGGTATTCGTCACAAGTTCTAATCACCCCTTTTTTTAGGGCACAAGGCATTTGGGACTCGTTCCCAAATGCCTTTTTTAATGGGAAATTTTTTTCATGTCTTGGCACGCGCAACTGGATCTGCGCTACTCACTCAATCAAGCAGGCCGTCAAACCGTGGCCCGCTACCTGCACCAAGGGCCGCTGCGCATCTTGCAAAGCCTTTATCCTGAAGGCCCTGCCATTTGCCATAACGTCTTGGTGCACCCCCCGAGTGGGCTTGTGGGCGGAGACACCCTAGAACTTAATGTCCATGTTGAGCCCGGTGCTCACGGCCTCATGACCACGCCCGGCGCGACGCGTTTTTACCGTTCTGCTGACGCCGAAGCGGTCCAAAAAACAACTTTGAATGTAGCCAACGAAGGCCGCCTTGAATGGCTGCCCCTGGAGGCCATCGCCTACAACGCCTGCCGTGGGCGCAACGAAGTGCGCGCCCAATTGGCGCCCACAGCACAGATCATGGGTTGGGACGTGACCGCCCTCGGTTTGCCGCACGCGAATCAGCCGTTTGAAACCGGCAGCCTGTGGCAACACCTGGAAGTGCCTGGGGTTTGGCTGGAGCGCGGGTGCTTATCGGCCAATACCGCCCTTGATCAACGTTGGCTGCAGAGCCGCCTGGGTTTGCACGGCATGCGTTGTGTGGGCACGCTCTTTTGGTTGCGTGGCGCCGAACTCAAGCAGCACAAAGGGGTCGAACTGGCCCTAAACAGCGCCCGTGAAATCAGTGCGCAAATGCCTTTGGCTGCCTTGACTGGGGTCACGTGTCCGAACGACCAAGTGGTGGTGTTGCGCGTCTTGGGTCCACAAGTGGAACCCGTGATGCAAACGTTGAAAACCGTTTGGTTGCAATGGCGCCAAGACCTGTGGGGCGTTGGTCACCAATTGAGCGACAACACGCCGCGCATTTGGGCGATGTGAAGTGAAACGGTGGCGGTCGACTTCGGTTAAAAGTCAGGGTTAAATCGCCACCAATTGGCGAATGCCCTTGCTTGGCATGTCGCTGCCCGGTCCGCTGGCGATCACTTCACCGCGTTCCATCACACAATAGTGATCGGCCAAGGCTTCTGCAAAATCGTAATATTGTTCGCACAGCAAAATGGCCATGTCGCCCCGGTCCGCCAACATGCGGATCACGCGGCCAATGTCTTTGATGATGCTGGGCTGAATGCCTTCGGTGGGCTCGTCCAAGATCAGCAATTTAGGACCTGCGGCGAGGGCCCGGGCAATCGCCAGTTGTTGCTGTTGCCCCCCCGACAAATCACCCCCGCGGCGGTGTTTCATCTGCTGCAGAATCGGGAAAAGTTCAAACAACTCAGCGGGAATCGGGGTGCGTCCGGACCGGGTGGCCAAGCCCATGCGCAGGTTTTCTTCCACCGTCAAGCGGGCAAAAATTTCACGCCCTTGAGGCACATAACCAATGCCTGCTTTGGCCCGTTCATAGGGCGTGAACTTCTCTATCGGTTGGCCATCCAACTGAATGTGCCCACTGCGGATGGGCACCAAGCCCATCAGGCATTTGAGCAAGGTGGTCTTACCGACGCCGTTGCGTCCCAAGAGCAACGTCACTTGGCCCAAGGGCGCTTGCAGACTCACGTCGCGCAAGATGTTGGAACCGCCGTAATATTGATGGATGTTTTGAACTGTGAGCATAGCGTTTGGCGGCCAATCAGCGACCCAAATAAACCTCAATCACGCGCTCATCGGCTTGCACCTGATCCAGCGTGCCTTGCGCCAGCACCGAGCCATCGCAGAGCACCGTCACGATCTCAGAAATGGTTTTGATGAAGCCCATGTCGTGTTCCACCACCATCAGGGAGTGCTTGCCTTTCAGCGATAAAAACAATTCCGCTGTGCGCGCCGTTTCCTCGTCGGTCATGCCCGCCACCGGTTCGTCAAGCAACAACAACTTGGGTTCTTGCACCAACAACATGCCAATTTCTAGCCATTGCTTTTGGCCATGACTCAGGTTGCCTGCTTGCCGCGTCACCTGTTCAGCCAAGTGAATGGTGTGCAAGACCTCGGCCAAACGATCGGTTTGCTCGGAGTTCAATTTGAAGAACATCGAAGCGCGAAAACCTTTGTCGGTTTTCAAGGCCAGCTCCAGATTTTCGAACACCGTGAGGTTCTCAAACACGGTGGGTTTCTGGAACTTACGGCCTATGCCCAACTGGGCAATTTCAGCCTCGCGGTAGCGCAGCAAGTCAATCGTGCTGCCAAAGAAAACCGTGCCCGAATCGGGCTTGGTTTTGCCGGTGATGATGTCCATCATCGTGGTTTTTCCGGCACCGTTGGGGCCAATGATGCAACGCAACTCGCCGGGCGCAATGTCCAGCGACAGGTTGTTGATGGCTTTAAAACCATCAAAACTCACGTTCACGTCTTCCAAATACAGGATGCGACCGTGATCGACATTCACGCCTTCGTCGTTGGTCACCACGCTCATGGTTGGCCCTCCCCGCGCAGTTTCTTTAGTTTCTTGATCAAGCCCACCACACCGGTGGGCAAAAACAGGGTCACACCAATGAACAAAGCGCCCAAGAAATACAACCAAAATTCAGGGGCCACCACGGTCAGCCAACTCTTGGCGCCGTTGACCAAGAAGGCGCCCAAGATGGGGCCAATCAGGGTGGCTCGGCCCCCTACTGCCGTCCAAACCACCATCTCAATCGAGGCGGCCGTGCTCATTTCGCTGGGGTTGATGATGCCCACCTGGGGCACATACAAAGCACCGGCCACACCGCACATCACCGCCGACAGGGTCCAAATGGTGAGCTTGTAAGGCAGCGGGTTGTAGCCAGAAAACATGACCCGGGTTTCCGCATCTCGAATGGCTTGCAAGACGCGGCCAAACTTGGAGCGCATCAACCACCGGGCCATCAAGTAGAAACCCATCAAGGTCAAGCCGGTCAGCACAAACAGGCCCATGCGCATGCCCGGTGTGGCGATGGGCATGCCCAAGATGCGCTTGAAGTCGGTGAAGCCGTTGTTGCCGCCAAAACCCGTTTCATTGCGAAAGAACAACAGCATCGCCGCAAACGTCAAAGCCTGCGTGATGATGGAAAAGTAAACCCCTTTGATGCGCGAGCGAAAGGCGAAGAAACCAAACACCCAAGCCACGACCGCCGGCACGACCACCACCAAAATCAAGGTGGCGATGAAGCTGTTGGAGAAGGTCCAATGCCAAGGCAGGGTCTTCCAATCCAAAAACACCATGAAGTCGGGCAAGTCGCTTTTGTAGTTACCGTCGCGGCCAATTTGACGCATCAGGTACATGCCCATGACATAGCCACCCAAGGCAAAGAACAAGCCATGGCCCAGGCTCAAAATGCCCGCAAAACCCCAGATCAAGTCCATCGCCAAAGCGGCAATGGCGTAGCACATGATTTTGCCAATCAAGGCGACCGCGTAGTCGCTGAGGTGCCACCAGCTGCCATCGGGGGCCAGTAAGTTCATGGCGGGTGCCATCAAGCAGATGAGCACCAAGGCCAATAAAAAGCCGCTCCAGCCTGAACGGCTGAGCAAGGCAGGCGGCTTTGGAATTTCTAAGGTTGTGGTCATAGTCTTGTCACCAGATCAGTCTTGTGCGGTCCGGCCCTTCACCGCAAAAATGCCTTGAGGCCGTTTTTGGATGAACACCACAATGAAGATCAGAACGGCAATCTTGGCGAGCACCGCGCCCACCCAGCCCTCTAAGAATTTGTTCAAAATACCAAGACCCAAGGCCGCATAGACAGTGCCGACCAATTGCCCCACGCCGCCCAAGACCACCACCATGAAAGAGTCGACGATGTAACCTTGGCCCAAGTCAGGCCCCACATTGCCAATTTGGCTGAGTGCACAACCCGCAAGGCCGGCAATGCCCGAGCCCAATGCAAAGGCATAGGTATCGATGCGCGCGGTGTTGACCCCCATGCACGAAGCCATGGGGCGGTTTTGCGTGACACCCCGAACAAACAAGCCCAAGCGGGTCTTGCCAATCAACAGGGACATACACAGCAGCACGAAGAAGGCAAATGCAATGATGATGATGCGGTTCCAAGGCAACTGCAAGTTGCCCATCAAAACGAGGCCGCCACTCATCCAACTGGGGTTTTCAACCCCCACATTTTGAGCGCCAAAGAGCGTGCGAACCAATTGCATCAACATCAAACTAATGCCCCAGGTGGCGAGCAGGGTTTCCAAAGGACGACCGTACAAAAAGCGTATCACCCCGCGCTCCAACACCGCCCCCGCCAAGGCCGATACCAAGAACGAGACCGGCACAGCCGCCAACAAATACCAATCAAAGGATGCGGGTAGGAATTTTTGAAACATCACCTGAACGGTGTAGGTCGCATAAGCGCCGAGCATCATCAATTCACCATGTGCCATGTTGATGACGCCCATCAAGCCGTAAGTGATGGCCAGACCGAGGGCGACCAACAACAAAATACTGCCCAAGCTGAGACCAGAAAAAACAGCCGCGGCGCGCTCACTCCAAGCCAAGGCGTTGTTGATTTTGATCAAGGCCAGTTGAAGGGCCGATTGCACTTTGGGGTCGGTTTCATTTTTGAGCTGCTCAACCAACAAGGTTTTGGTGGTGGCGTCGTGCTCGTTGGACAACACCTGAACGGCTTCAATGCGTTGGTCAGCTTGCGGGCTGGCCAATAAAATTCGGGCACGCACCAACCGCAGCTGACGCTGCAAATCAGGCGTGGTTTCTTGCGACAGCGCTTTCTCAAGCAGAGGCAAATGGGCGGCATCGGATTCGTCAGCCAGGGTTTTGATGGCTGCCAAACGTTGGGCGGGATTGGCATCAAAAAGTTTCAACCACGCCAAAGCGGCGTCGATTTCACCGCGCATGCGGTTGTTGTTCACGACGTCTTCTGCGTCGTCGGGCAGAGCAACCAACTCACCGCTGACCGCGTCGCGGGGTTGGTTGTCGTGCATCAGAAAAACACGATCGCCTTTGAATTTCACCTCGTCGTTGGCCAAGGCCTGGATCAGCACCAAGGTGGCCGGATCAGGCGTTTGGCTCAGTTGCTCAACCGCTTGGCCCAGGGCTTGAATTCGGGCATCCGAATCGGCTGTGACCAATTGTTTGGCTAGGCTGGCGGTCAGCGCTTGGGCGTGACCCGCCATCAAAAGAGCCAGCAGGCAGGCCACCGACCAACGAACGACGAGGAAAAATTGCAAAGGCATTTGGTTTTTTCAGGGGCTTACTTGGTCACAGGCTCATCAGGCTTCTTGTCGTTGCCTTCGATGTAAGGGCTCCAAGGCTTGGCTTTGACGGGTGCGGGTGTTTTCCAAACCACGTTGAATTGACCATCGGCCTTGATCTCGCCGATGAAGACCGATTTGTGCAAGTGGTGGTTCTTGCTGTCCATCTCAGACGTGATGCCGCTGGGCGCGGTGAACTTTTGACCCGCCATGGCCGCAATGACCTTGTCCACATCCGTGGACTTGGCTTTTTCTACCGCTTGCTTCCACATGTTGATGCCGATGTAGGTGGCTTCCATCGGGTCGTTGGTCAAAGGTTTGTCTTTGTGGCCGGCGATGTTGTGGGCCTTGGCATAGGCAGACCACTTCTTGATGAAGGCATCGTTGGTGGGGTTCTTCAGGCTCATGAAGTAGTTCCAAGCCGCCAAGTGACCCACCAAGGGTTTGGTGTCGACGCCGCGCAGTTCTTCTTCACCCACGGAGAAGGCCACCACGGGCACGTCTTTGGCCTTCAAGCCTGCATTGCCCAGCTCTTTGTAGAAGGGCACGTTGGAGTCGCCATTGATGGTGGAGACCACCGCGGTTTTGCCGCCTTGCGAGAACTTCTTGATGTCAGCCACGATGGTTTGGTAATCGGAGTGACCGAAAGGGGTGTATTTTTCGTCGATGTCTTTGTCTTGAATGCCCTTGCTGTGCAAGTAAGCGCGCAAGATTTTGTTGGTGGTACGGGGATACACATAGTCGGTACCCAACAGCACAAAGCGCTTGGCGCCGCCACCGTCTTTGCTCATCAAATAATCAACGGCAGGGATGGCTTGTTGGTTCGGCGCAGCACCGGTGTAAAACACGTTTTTAGAGAGTTCTTCACCTTCGTATTGCACGGGGTAGAACAACAGGCCATTCATTTCTTCGACGACGGGCAGCACCGATTTGCGTGAAACCGAAGTCCAGCAACCGAAGATCACGGAGACCTTGTCTTGACCCAGCAATTGCTTGGTTTTTTCTGCGAACAAAGGCCAGTTAGAAGCAGGGTCGACCACCACGGGTTCGAGTTTTTTGCCCAACACACCCCCGTTGGCATTGATTTCATCAATGGCCATCAGAACGGTGTCTTTCAAGACGGTTTCAGAAATGGCCATGGTGCCAGACAAGCTGTGCAACACACCAACTTTGATGGTGTCAGCCGCAAAGGCGGGCACCAAAGATCCAACAGACAGCGCGGCCGCAACGGCCAGGGTTTTCAAACTTCCGCGACGATTCATCATGGGGTGACTCCAAACAGGTTGACTAAAAACAGAACTTAGGACTTGCCTCAAAACTTTGGCCTTGAGTGCCAAAACGCTATCGCAAAGGCCGTGCCAACTTTGGAAATATTTCTGATCCATTCAAAACAGGCGGCCTGAATGACGGACAAAAGCGGCACAATGCTTGCATGAAATTGGATGGAAAAAGACCATGGAACTCACCCCCCGAGAGAAAGACAAACTGTTGATATTCACCGCGGCGTTGCTCGCGGAGCGGCGCATGGCGCGCGGTTTGAAATTGAACTATCCGGAAGCGGTGGCCCTGATCAGCGCTGCCGTCATGGAAGGTGCCCGTGACGGCAAGACGGTGGCCCAACTGATGAGCGAAGGTCGCACCATCTTGGCGCGTCAAGACGTGATGGACGGCGTGGCCGAGATGATTCCGGACATCCAAGTCGAAGCTACCTTCCCAGATGGCACCAAATTGGTAACCGTTCACCAACCCATTATTTGACCTTACCCCCTTTCCACTGGCACAACATTGGCACAAGAGGCACGCATGATTCCAGGCGAACTGATCACCGACCCCGGCGAACACCCCCTCAACGTGGGCCGACGCACTTGCACCATCTTGGTGAAAAACACGGGCGATCGCCCGATTCAAGTCGGCTCCCACTACCACTTTGCCGAAACCAATGCCGCGCTGGGTTTTGACCGCCAAGTGGCTCAAGGCATGCGTTTAAACATTGCGTCGGGCACCGCGGTGCGTTTCGAGCCGGGCCAAGAGCGCACCGTGACGCTGGTGGACATTGGCGGTGATCGCCGCATCTTTGGCTTTCGCGGCCTGGTTCAAGGAGCCTTGTGATGAGCAGCATTTCACGTCGTGCTTATGCCGAAATTTTTGGCCCCACCGTGGGTGACCGCCTGCGCCTGGCCGATACCGATTTGGTCATTGAAATTGAAAAAGACTTCACCCTGGCGGCGGGCAGTTACGGAGAAGAAGTCAAATTTGGCGGTGGCAAAACCATCCGCGATGGCATGGCCCAAAGCCAATTCAGCCGCGCCGAAGGTGCCGTCGACACCGTCCTTACCAACGCGGTCATCTTGGATCACTGGGGCATCGTGAAGGCCGACATCGGTTTGAAAGGGGGGCGCATTGTCAAAATTGGCAAGGCGGGCAACCCCGACACACAACCGGGCGTGGACATCGTGATTGGCCCTGGCACCGAAGTCATCAGTTGCGAAGGCAATATCGTCACCGCGGGGGGCATCGACACACACATTCACTTCATCGCGCCGCAACAAATTGAAGAAGCCCTTTGCAGCGGCGTCACCACCATGATTGGCGGAGGCACCGGCCCTGCAACGGGCACCTTTGCCACCACCTGCACGCCCGGACCTTGGCACCTTGAACGCATGCTGCAAGCCGCCGACGCTTTTCCCATGAACCTGGGATTTTTGGGCAAGGGCAACGCGAGTTTGCCAGGCGCCTTGCACGAACAAATCGAAGCCGGTGCGATTGGCTTAAAACTCCACGAAGACTGGGGTACCACCCCGGCGGCCATCGACAATTGTTTGAATGTGGCCGAAGCCACTGACACGCAAGTGGCCATCCACACCGACACCTTGAACGAATCGGGCTTTGTGGAGGACACCGTGGCCGCCTTCAAGGGACGCACCATCCACACCTTTCACACCGAAGGCGCGGGCGGTGGGCATGCCCCTGACATTTTGAAAGTGGTCGGTGAAGCCAATGTGCTGCCGAGTTCCACCAACCCCACCCGGCCCTACACCATCAACACCTTGGACGAGCATGTGGACATGCTCATGGTCTGTCACCATTTGGATCCGTCCATCGCCGAAGACTTGGCGTTCGCAGAAAGCCGCATCCGCAAAGAGACCATTGCCGCCGAAGACATCTTGCACGACCTGGGTGCCATCAGTCTCTTTAGCTCAGACAGCCAAGCCATGGGCCGCGTTGGCGAGGTCATTTTGCGTTGCTGGCAAACGGCCCACAAGATGAAACAACAACGCGGCAAATTGCACGACGTGGAAGGCGCAGACACCGAGCGCAACGACAACTTTCGCGCACGTCGCTATGTGGCCAAGTACACCATTAACCCCGCCATCACCCACGGCATCAGCCACGAAGTGGGCAGCATTGAAGCCGGCAAATGGGCCGACTTGGTGATTTGGAAACCGGCCTTCTTCGGCGTCAAGCCCGCCCTGATTTTGAAAGGCGGCACGATTGCCATGGCCGCAATGGGAGACCCCAATGCCTCCATCCCGACGCCACAACCGGTGCATTACCGCCCCATGTTTGGCGCCTTTGGCGGCTCGCTCAGTCACAGCTCTTTGACCTTCATTTCTCAAGCCGGCATGGCGGCGGGGGTCGGTCAAAAAATGGGCTTGAAGAAAACCTTGGCTGTGGTCAAAAACACCCGCAACATCGGCAAGCGCGACATGGTGCTGAACCACTATGCACCGCGCATGGATGTCGACGCGCAAACTTACCAAGTGCGCGCCGACGGCCAGTTGTTGGTTTGCGAACCGGCCACCAGCCTGCCCATGGCGCAGCGCTATTTCTTGTTTTAACTCAGCACCCTTCAGAGCCCATGTTGCAAATTTCCAAGTTGCTGCCCCAAGGCCAAGGCTTGGCCGCCGTGCTGTTGAAGCGCGCGGCCACCGTCGAATTGGATTGGGATGTGCGCCAAAAAAGCCGCTTTGACGCCACCGACTCACAGGGACGCCATTTGGGTATTTTCTTGCCACGCGGCCAAGTGGTGCGCGGCGGCGATGTGTTGGTGGCCGAGGACGGCTCGATGGTGCGCGTGATCGCCGCACCACAAGCCGTTTTGCGCATCACCCCCTGCCCACAACACGGCAGCCCCTTTGACTTGGTGCGCGCGGCCTACCACTTGGGCAATCGCCATGTGCCCATTGAGCTCAAGCCGGACCATTTAAAAATTGAACCCGACCATGTCTTGGCCGACATGCTGCGCGCCATGCACCTGATTGTGAAGGCCGTCGACGAATCGTTTGAGCCCGAGAACGGCGCCTACGGTCATCATGGACATTCACATGATCATGGGCCCGGTCATTCACATGATCACGCCCACTGAAAATACCATGCATTCGCTCTTGCACCTGCTCTGGCTGGCCTCGCCAGCCTTGCCGGTGGGTGGGTTTTCTTATTCAGAAGGATTCGAAGCAGCGACCGAATGGGCGGGTGTGACCACCGAAGTCAGCGCGGCGGAGTGGCTAAGCGACCAATTGGTCTTCAGTTTGGCGCGCGGCGATTTATCGGTGGTGGCGGCTTCAGCGAAGGCCCTGGCCACAGACGATATTCAGCGCCTCAGGGCACTGAACGATTGGGTTTTACAAACCCGTGAAACCGCTGAATTTCGTTTACAAAGTTTGCAAATGGGTCGCTCGCTGATGGATTGGTTGCGTAACCTGGCCCCTGAAGCCGCCCGGTCACTCGATCTGCCCAGCGATTGGATGGCCACTTACCCCGTGGCTTTTGCAATTGCCGCCCGTGCCCTACAAATCCAAGGGTTGCAAACACAAGGGCTCAATCACCCAAGCGGCGAGGCCGATGTGCACCAAACCGTCAGCGCCTACGCCTTTGCCTGGTGTGAAAACATGAGCCAAACGGCGGTTAAATCGATTCCCTTGGGACAAAGTGCGGGTCAGCGAATCTTGTTGCGCCTGGCGCGGGAAATTCCTGAAGCCGTGGCCCTCGCCTGCGCTTTGAAGGATGAGGAACGACAAGCTTTTGCACCCCGCTTGGCCATTCTTTCGGCCCAACACGAACAACAATATTCACGACTCTTTAGAAGTTAACCATGACCTCAGCACTGCACCATATTCCTGGCCGTTCCAAAAAACTTCCCCCCCTGCGGGTGGGCATTGGCGGCCCCGTGGGTTCCGGCAAAACCACCTTGCTCGAAATGTTGTGCAAAGCCATGCGGGCGCAGTACGACCTGATTGCGATTACCAACGACATCTACACCAAAGAAGACCAGCGTCTGCTGACCGTCAGCGGCGCTTTGCCGGCTGAGCGCATCTTGGGCGTCGAAACCGGGGGGTGCCCCCATACGGCGATTCGCGAAGACGCCTCCATCAATTTGGAGGCCATCGACCGCATGCTGGCGCAGTTCCCCAATGCCGACATCGTCTTCATCGAATCGGGCGGCGACAACTTGGCCGCCACGTTCAGCCCTGAGTTGAGCGATTTGACGATCTATGTGATTGATGTGGCGGCTGGCGAAAAGATCCCCCGCAAAGGCGGCCCCGGTATCACCAAGAGCGATTTGTTTGTCATCAACAAAACCGACCTGGCCCCGCATGTCGGCGCCAATTTGGAAGTCATGCGCAGCGACACCTTGCGCATGCGCGGGGCCAAACCCTTTGTCATGACCAACCTCAAAACCCTCACGGGCCTGCAAGAGGTCGTGGCTTTTATTGAAAACAAGGGCTTGTTAAAGGCCGCCTGAGCGACGGCTCCAAAGCGATCGGAGTCGCCTCGATCAGCGGCCAAACGGGGCCCTTTTGAGGTTCTTTTAAGGTTCTTTAGAGCCTTTTTTCTGCCTTTTATGACCCTTTTGTTTTTGCCCAGGCCCCTATAATCGGCCGAGTTTTTCAAACACCCAGGTGCTTCTTGGTGATCTCACCGTTTTGCAGACCCGCTTTAAGTCTCCCTTTTAGCTTCCCTTTTTAGCTTCTCTCATAGCTTCCTTTAGCTTCATGTCCAGCCCCTCTTTGTCCCCGATCAACGCCCCCATGGATCGCCCCAATCCATTGGCTTTGGTCGCACCGGACCTGCAGGCGGTGGACGCGGTGATTGAACAGCGCTTGTCTTCCGGGGTGCCCTTGGTGGGCCAAATTTCTCACTACATCATTGCCGCGGGTGGCAAGCGTTTGCGCCCCGTGGTCTTGCTCTTGATGGCAAATGCCTTGGGTTACACCGGCCGACAGCACCACAACTTGGCGGCCGTGGTTGAGTTCATCCACACCGCCACGCTGCTGCATGACGACGTGGTCGACGAATCCACCTTGCGCCGTGGGCGAGCAACAGCGAATGAAGCCTTCGGCAACCCAGCGAGTGTTTTGGTGGGCGACTTTTTGTATTCCCGCGCCTTCCAAATGATGGTCGACGCCGACAACATGCGCATCATGCAAACCTTGGCCGATGCCACCAACGTCATCGCCGAAGGGGAAGTGCAGCAGTTGATGAACATGCACGACGCGTCTCTGGATGAAGCGGGTTACTTGTACGTGATCCGCTCCAAAACCGCCAAATTGTTTGAGGCCAGTAGCCGCCTTGCCGCTTTGTTGGTGAATGCCTCCCCAGCAATCGAAGCCGCCTGTGCCACCTATGGGCAGGCTTTGGGCACCGCGTTTCAAGTCATCGACGACGTGCTTGACTATGCGGGCAACCCCGAGGAAATGGGCAAAAATGTGGGCGACGATTTGCGCGAGGGCAAAGCCACGCTGCCCCTGATCATTGGCATGCAACGCGGAAACGCGGAAGAAGCCGCCATGATCCGCAGCGCGATTGAAAATGGCGACACCAGCAAGTTGTCGCAAATTGTCCAAATCGTGCAAAGCTCAGGCGCACTGGAGGCTTCGCAAGCGGCTGCACACCAAGAGGCGGAACGCGCGATGCAAGCCTTGAGCCCGTTGCCACAAAACGCCTTCACGCAAGCGCTTTGGCAATTGGCCTCTCAGCTGTTAGAACGCCGCGCCTAATGCCCTTGCGCTTCCTAAGAGCGCGGCACTGAATTTTGCCTCGCTCTGAGTGTTAATCCCCATGCCACAAGGCGGGGCTCTGGCCTAAGATGGTTTGATGAGTACACCCGACCTCGCCCCAACGACCCCTCACTCGAAGTTCAACGCCGTGATCCGCGTGACCAGTGGCAACTTCATCGAGATGTTCGATTTTTTCTTGTTCGGCTTTTACGCCACCTACATCTCCAAAGCGTTTTTTCCGACCGACAGCGAATACGCGTCGCTGATGCTCACCTTCGCCACCTTTGGCGCCGGCTTTTTGATGCGGCCACTGGGCGCCATCATTTTGGGGAGTTACATCGACCGCATTGGCCGACGCAAAGGCTTGGTGCTGACGCTGAGCATCATGGCCTCTGGCACTGCACTGATGGCCTTTGTGCCCGGTTACGCCTCGATTGGTTTAGCAGCGCCTTTTTTGGTGCTGATCGGTCGCTTGCTGCAAGGTTTTTCAGCGGGTGTTGAACTGGGCGGCGTGTCGGTTTATTTGTCCGAAATGGCGACCCCGGGCCACAAGGGTTTCTACACCAGTTGGCAATCGGCCAGTCAGCAAGTGGCCATCATCTTTGCGGCCCTTTTGGGTTATCTGATCAACGACCACATGAGCAAAGCCGAGATTGCCGATTGGGGTTGGCGCATTCCGTTTTACATCGGCTGCATGATCATCCCCATCGTTTTTTACATTAGAAAATCGCTGCAAGAAACCGATGAATTTTTGAGTCAAAAAACACACCCAAGCACCCGCGAAATGCTGTCGGCTTTGACCCTGAATTGGCGCTTGGTCTTGACCGGCATGATGCTGATTGTGATGACCACCGTGTCTTTTTACTTGATCACGGTTTACACACCCACTTTTGGCAAAAGCGTGCTGAAACTCAGCACCTTGGACAGCCTCTTGGTGACCTTGTGTGTTGGGGTTTCCAACTTTGCTTGGTTGCCCCTTTTTGGCGCCCTGTCTGACCGGGTAGGTCGCTGGCCCATCATGGCCACGAGCTCAGGCCTCACCTTGGTAACGGCCTACCCCCTGTTGTCTTGGTTGGTGAGCGAACCCAGCTTTCAGCGCATGCTGGGGGTCGAGCTCTGGTTGTCGTTTTTATACGCCAGTTACAACGGCGCCACCATCGCGGCGCTGACGGAAATCATTCCGCTGAAAATCCGCACCACCGGTTTTTCATTGGCTTACAGCTTGGCCACCGCCTTGTTTGGCGGACTGACGCCCTTGGTGGTCACTTGGCTGATCGAAACCACGGGCGACAAAGCCGCTCCCGGCTATTGGATGGGCATGGCCGGGGCCTTTGGCCTGATCGCCACGACCCTCATTTACCGGGGCATCGTCACCGCCAAAACAATGCCCAGCAAGGCCGACTAAAAGAAGGCGCCCCCGCTTCTGTCAGAAGGCCACCCCCTCCTTTTTTTATAAACCATGTTATCGATACGTTTGGCTTTGTGGGCAGCAGCAGCGGGTGCTTTGATTCCGATCATGGCGGTCCTGAATGCCCGGCTGGGCCGTGCTTTGGGTGAACCCCTTCACGCGCCGGTGGTGCTCTTCAGCGTGGGTTTTATGGCGTTGCTGTTCGCCGCTTTGTCCCTGACCTCGACGCTGCCCAACCTCTCTAAATTGAGTCAAGCCCAACCCATCGACTTCGCTGGGGGCTTGATCGTGGGCTTTTATGTGCTGAGCGCGACCCTCGTCGCACCCCGCATGGGCGTCGGCAACTTTATTTTGTTTGCCGTCGTTGCTCAGATTGTTTGTGCCACGTTGGTGGATCAGTTGGGCTTGTTTGGGGCACCGGTTCGGCCAGCCGATGGGGTCCGAATTGGCGGCATTGCCATTTTGATTCTGGGCTTGATCATCACCCAACTCAGCGTCAGCACGACAGTCAATACGACAGCCAATACGACACCCAACACCATACCCAATTCATCGACCCAATCATCCTCCCCCACTTCGGCCGAAACCAAGCCGCCTTCAACGTCGACCGAATTGAATAAACCATGACCCCCAAGCCCCCCCTTCCCCCTTTCACCGCCGAATCGGCAGCGCAAAAGGTGCGCATGGCTGAAGACGCCTGGAATTCACGCGACCCCGAGCGCGTTTCGCTGGTTTACACCGAAGACACGCTGTGGCGCAACCGCGCCGAATTCCCCAAAGGCCGTGAAGAAGTCAAAGCATTTTTGCAGCGCAAGTGGGCCAAAGAGCTGGACTACCGGCTCATCAAAGAACTCTGGGCCTTCACGGAGAACCGCATTGCGGTGCGCTTTGCCTACGAGTGGCACGACGACTCGGGGCAATGGTTTCGAAGCTACGGCAACGAAAACTGGGCATTCAACGCCGAAGGCTATATGCAACAGCGCTTTGCCAGCATCAACGACCGGCCGATTCAAGAAAAAGAGCGTTTGTTTCACTGGTCCATGGACCTGGCCGGAAGGCGCCCGGACGATCACCCCAGCCTGTCCGCCTTGGGCTTGTAAGGCCATTCCATGACGACGCCACAGCCTCTGCCCCTGCCCAGTTTGTCGCGCCATCAATTGGGGGCGGTCACGGCAATGGCCCTGATTTGTTTCGCCGGCAATTCACTCTTGTGCCGCTTGGCGCTTAAAACGACCGCCATCGACCCCACCACGTTCACGTGGATTCGACTGCTGTCCGGGGCCCTGATGCTGAACTTTTTGGTCTGGCGTCGCGACGGCCCCGTGGGCTTTGGCAAAGGCGGTTGGCGCTCGGCATGGGCCTTGTTCATTTATGCGGCGGGCTTTTCTTGGGCCTACCTCCAACTCAGCACGGCCACCGGGGCCTTGATCCTCTTTGCTGCCGTCCAAATAACCATGTTGAGCGACGCCTTTTGGCGTGGCGAACGTTTCAGCAAAGGCCAGACGGTGGGCTTTGTCACGGCGCTGTTGGGCTTGATCGGCCTGCTGTTGCCGGGCCTGCAAGCGCCCCCGCTTTGGGCTTGCGTCGCCATGATTCTGGCGGGGATGGCTTGGGCCGCCTACACCTTGCTCGGCAAAAAGGCGGGCGACCCCACCCAAGTCACGGCGGGTAATTTTGCACGCGCCGCTGTTTTGGGCAGTTTGCTTTTGCTGGCCATGGGGCTGCTCGACGGTGTGAACCCGATGCTCAGCCCCGCTGAAGGGGTTTACTTCGCGATCGCCTCTGGCGCGCTCGCCTCGGGTTGTGGTTATGCGCTTTGGTACATGGCGATGGGCCACCTCAAAGCCACCACCGCGGCCACACTCCAACTCAGCGCGCCGGTGTTGGCCGCCTTGGGCGGTGTCGTGTTATTGGGAGAGCCGTTGAGCGACCAGTTGGTCATTTGCGGCATCGCCGTGCTCGGGGGCATCGCTTTGGTCATCTCTTTGTAACGGGCGGGCTCGCCACCGCGGTCTCGGCTACCATAGCGGTTTTGAGGATTCCGTTGTGTTCCGTACCCTGCTCAAATCAAAAATTCACCGCGTCAAAACCACTCAATGTGAACTTCACTATGAAGGCTCCTGTGCGATTGACGAAAACCTGCTCGAAGCCGCCAACATTTGCGCCAACGAGCAAGTCCACATTTGGAACGTCGACAACGGCGAACGCTTTGTCACCTACGCCATCAAGGGCGAGCGCGGATCGGGCATGATTTCGGTCAACGGCTCTGCCGCCCGCCGCGCCGCCGTCGGCGACTTGCTCATCATCGCCGCCTTTGCCCAAGTCCATGAAGACCAAGTCGCGACGCATGAGCCTCAATTGGTGTTTGTTGACGAAAAGAACCAGCAAGTGGCGTTGCGCCATGCTGTCCCCACCCAAGCTGACCCGGGCCATGGCACGGATGCGTGCTGAGCAGGGGCTTTTTTGGGTCTATCAAATCACCTGGACCCTCAGCATGAACCTGGTGGATGACGCGGCGATGCTGGCGTTTGTCTTCAGCTGACCTGGGTCTGTGCGTCTCGCAGGCTTTTGATTTCAGCCGCTTGTGCCGCCACCGTGGCTTGCAGTGTTTTCAAGGTTTGATTCACCCACTCGGGGTTGAAGGCTTCGTCGGCAGAGGGGTCTGCAGAGGGGTCGGAGGAGATGCCATAGGCCGTGAAACGCGAAGCGTCTTGCATCGCGTCGGCGCTGCTGCCGTTTTTGGACGGCAAGATGCGCGCTGGAATGCCCACCGCCGTTGCCCCTGCCGGCACGGGCTTGATAACCACCGCGTTCGAGCCGATTTTCGCGCCATCGCCCACCGTAAAGCCGCCCAGCACCTTGGCGCCCGCGCTGACCACCACGTTCTTGCCCAATGTGGGGTGGCGTTTGGTGCCTTTATACAGCGATGTCCCCCCCAAGGTCACGCCTTGGTATATGGTGCAGCCGTCGCCGATTTCGGCGGTTTCACCCACCACCACGCCCATGGCATGGTCAAAGAAAACACGGTCGCCAATTTTGGCGCCGGGGTGAATTTCAATGCCGGTGAAAAAGCGTGAGAGGTAGGACACAAAGCGTCCCACCCATTTCAATCGGTGGTTCCAAAACCAGTGCGCGGGACGGTGCAGAATGACCGCGTGCAAGCCAGGATAGCAAGTCAACACTTCCCAGCCGGTGCGAGCCGCTGGGTCGCGGTCCAAAATGCATTGAATATCAGAGCGGAGTCGCTTGAACATGGGGTTGGCCCATTCCTTGGTATTGTTATAAAGAAGACAGTCTAGCCTCGGATGAAGGCCTTGAGTCAGGAAGTCTAAGCTTGATCTTTCACGGCCGACCTCAACATGGCTTTGGCGACCCCACGCAAAATGTGGATTTCTTCTTGCGTGAGTTGGGCGCGGTTGAAGAGTTGGTTCAAACGGGGCATGAGTTTTTTGGGGGCGTCGGGGTCTAAAAATTCGATCGCCACCAAGGCTTCTTGCCAATGTTGCAGCATGCCGCTGATTTGCTGGGCGTCCGCCAGTTCGGCTTGAGTGGCTTTTGCGGCTTTTGCGGCTTTTGCGGCTTGTGCGGCGGGCATGCCCTCGGGGCCGCTTAATCTCTTAAATCCCCCCAGTGCCATCCGCCATTCGTAAGCGATGACCTGCACCGCCGCGGCCAGATTCAGGGAGCCAAATTGGGGGTTGGTCGGTATCGACAGGCAGGCGTGGCAACGGTAAACGTCTTCGTTTTGCATGCCAAAGCGCTCGGAGCCAAAAAGAAAGGCGACGCCGCCCTCGCCTGGCACCGCGTCTTCATGAACCCGTTGGGTCAAGGCCGCAAAGTGCGCACGCGGGGTCGTTAAGGGAGGGCCGAAGTCGCGCGGCGTCATGGCGGTGGCGCAGAGGTGGGTCATGCCATCCAAGGCTTCTTCAACGGATTCGACCACGCGGGCGTTTTTGAGCACATCCAAGGCCCCGCTGGCCCGCTGAATGGTTTCCTCTTTGCGCAACACGTTGGGCCAACGAGGGGCCACCAAGACCAAATCGTCAAACCCCATGACCTTCATGGCACGGGCAACCGCACCCACATTGCCGGCATGGCTGGTTTGAATTAAAACAAAACGGGTCTTCATGGGGCGGGTAAAATGGGCATATTGTCGCCGTTCACGGGCCCTCGTTGGCCCGTGTCTTAGGCTCCGGCTTCTGGGCCACGCTCTTTCATCACCCTTCAATGTCCTCTACTCTGCACCCCATGATCAACGTGGCCATCAAGGCCGCTCGCGCTGCTGGCAGCATCATCAACCGCGCGGCCCTCGATGTGGAATCGGTCCGGGTTTCACAAAAGCAAGCCAATGATTTTGTGACCGAGGTGGACAAAGGGGCCGAGATGGCCATCATTGAAACCTTGTTGACCGCCTACCCCGGCCACGGCATTCTGGCCGAAGAATCGGGCCAAGAACACGGCGCCAAAAATTCCGAATACGTTTGGATCATCGATCCGCTGGACGGCACCACCAATTTCATCCACGGTTTTCCGGTTTACTGCGTCAGCATTGCGCTCGAAGTGCGCGGCAAGGTGGAACACGCTGTCGTTTACGACCCCACCCGCAACGACCTGTTCACAGCCACCAAGGGGCGCGGCGCTTTCTTGAACGACCGCCGCATTCGCGTCAGCAAACGCATTCGCTTGAACGAATGTTTGTTGAGCACCGGCTTTCCCTTCCGCCCCGATGACAACTTCAACCGCTACTTGGCGCTGATGGCCGAGATCATGCCCAAGACCGCTGGCCTGCGCCGCCCTGGGGCCGCTGCACTTGATTTGGCTTACGTGGCCGCTGGTTACACCGATGGTTTCTTTGAAACCGGTTTGCAAGCCTGGGACATGGCCGCCGGCACCTTGTTGGTCACCGAGGCGGGCGGTTTGGTCGGAAACTTCACAGGCGAAGCCGATTACCTCTACCAAAAGGAATGCTTGGCCGCCAGCCCCAAGGTCTACGCCCAGTTGGTGCCCTTGCTCAGCAAATACAGCCAGTTTGCTGGTGTGGCCGACAAGGCCGAGGCGCGCGAAGCGGTTGAATCGGTGAAATTGCGCCTCAAGGCGCAAGAATAAGGCGGTCGCCAGACCCAATGAGGGGGTTTACCGGGTCAGTCCTTCTCTGCCTATCCCTTCTGGTTGGCTGACCGGGCTTGCCCCGCCTCAATGGTGATGACGCGCTCGCAGCGCCCTGCAATACCGGGGTCGTGCGTCACCAAAACCAGTGTCGTGCCTTGTTCTCGGTTCAATTCAAACATCAAATCTATGATGGCTTGGCCGGTCGCAAAGTCCAAGCTGCCGGTGGGCTCATCGGCCAACAAGAGGGCTGGCTTGACGACAAAGGCCCGCGCCAAAGCCACCCGCTGCTGCTCTCCGCCTGACAGAAGTTTGGGGTAATGCCCCAGACGTTGCCCCAAGCCCACCCGCTCCAACATGGCTTTGGCGGTTTGGCGTGCATCACGCCTGCCCGCCAATTCCAAGGGCAGCATGACGTTTTCCAAGGCGGTCAGGTTGGCCATCAACTGAAAGCTTTGGAACACAAAACCGACATGCCCCGCTCTGAGGGCGGCGCGTTGGTCTTCGTTCAGTGAAAAAATGTTTTGACCCTGCAGCCAGACCGTTCCTTGCGTGGGCACATCCAAACCCGCCATGATCGCCAACAAGGTGCTTTTGCCCGAACCCGATGCGCCGACAATGGCAACGGTCTCACCCGCCAACAAATTGAAGTGAATGTCCTTCAAAATGGTCAAAGTGCCGGTGGCATCGGTGACGCTTTTGAACACATGGTCCACTTGGATCACCAGGGACGACGCAAGGGACGACGATAAAGATGGCATGGGGAAAGTGAAATGAGAAATGAGAAATGAGAAATAGGAACTGCAGTCAAGAAACCAACTCAAAACGCGAGTCGATCATAACGAGATTGGGCCTGCACTTGGGTCTCTGCTTGTGTCTCTACTTGGGTCTCTGTTCGGCGGGGCGATGCTTCTATCGGTTTTACATGGGTGGTGCAGCTTTCGCGGCGAATGTTTTTTTGATCTGTGCCTTGAGCACCGGCCCAGCCAATGCAGCCAACCCAGCGAGCCCAGCCAGCGCGCCCAACAAAACACCCCGCATCGTGGTCTTGGGCGACTCTTTGAGCGCTGAATATGGCTTGGCCCACGGACAAGGCTGGGTGGCATTGCTAGAACAAAAACTTCAAGCGGCGCACCAGACTGAAGAAGTCGTCAACGCCAGCATCAGCGGTGACACGACCTCCGGCGGACGCTCGCGCCTGCCCGCCGTTTTGGCGCAACACCCGCCCACCCTGCTGATCATTGAACTCGGCGGCAATGACGCCCTTCGGGGGCTGCCCCTGAAAGCCACCGAAGACAATCTGCGCGCCATGGTGAAGCTGGGTCAAGAAGCGGGGGCCCAAGTGCTGCTGATTGGGATGCAAGTGCCGCCCAACTATGGGCGCCCTTACACCGAACAATTCGCCAAACTCTTTGTCCAAGTGGCACAAAGCACGCACAGTGGCTTGGTGCCTTTTTTGTTGAAAGGCGTGGCCGACGTGCCGCAAGCGGCCGCGCATTTTCAGGCCGATGGCATCCACCCGAAAGCCTCAGAACACCCTCAAATGCTGGCCAATGTGTGGCCAGAAATTCAGAAATTAAAGGGACGCAAGCCGCTCTGAGTGGGCCAAGGCTTGCGCTAGGTCGGCCTGCAAATCGGCTGGGCGCTCTAAGCCCACCGAAAAACGCACCAAATGGCCGGGCTTCAAAGCAGTGGAGGGCAATAGGCGCATGCCCTTTAAGTCGTAGGGCATGACCAAGCTGATGGGGCCGCCCCAGCTGTAGCCAATTTTGAACAGCTTTAAAGCATCGCAAAAGGCATCGACTTGGGCTGGGTGCCAAGCGGGGTCGAGCAGGACGCTGAACAAGCCAGCGGCCAAGCCACCTACGCCTTCACCTTCACCTTCACACAATGCTTTCCAATGGGCGTATCCAGGGCTGCCCGGCAAGGCGGGGTGCAGCACTTGCACCACGTCTTTTTGTGCGCCCAACCACTGTGCCAACTGGCGGGCGCTGGCGTCTTGGGCTTCGTAGCGCAAGGCCATCGAGGGCAAAGAACGCAGGATGGTTTCGCAGTCATTGGCGCCTACGCCCCAACCCATCCGCATGTGGGTGGCTTTGAGCCGAAGGTGCAAGGCTTCATCGCACGTGACGGCGCTGCCCATCAGCACATCGCCGCCGCCACTGGGGTATTTGGTGAGCGCATGCACCGAGATGTCGACGCCGAGCAGGGTCGGTGGGGATGAACCGAGGCCGGACGACAGCCCCAAAGCAAACGGCTTGAACGCCAAACCGGCGCCCCAAGTGTTGTCCAACGCCAGAATCGGGGAGGCGGCCTCGAACTCTCGGCAAACTTGCACCAAACCCAACAGGTCCGGAAACTCCATCGTCACCGAGCCGGGGGCTTCCAGCCAGACCAAGCGGGTTTTGCTCGACAAACGCGCCGCCAAATCGGCGGGGTTCAAGGGGTCGTAGTATTGGTGGCTGATGCCCCAATGCGCCAACTCGTGCTCGGCCAAAGCCTTGTTCGGGCCGTAGACATTGTCAGGCAGCAAGACCTCGTCGCCCGCCTTCAGCAGGGCCAAAGCCACATTCGCCAAAGCCGCCAAGCCACTGGGAAACAAAACGCAGTGCCGACCGCCTTCAAGCGAGCTCAAGCGCTCTTCTAGGGTGAAGGTGGTGGGTGTGCCATGCAGGCCGTAGGTGTAGCCGTTGCGGCTGCGCCAATCGCGTTGGCGCATCGCAGCCACATTTTTGAAGATGACCGTCGAGCCCTTGTAGACCGGTGTGACCGGAGATTCAAACCCTTCGGGGGCTTGGTAAGGATGGTGAATCAGCTCGGTGGACAAAATGTTCAAGCCAAATACGGGTGACGCATCATGATCGTGTGGTCACGATCGGGACTGGTCGAAATGACGTGGATGGGCACGCCCGTGACCTGCTCGATGCGCTGCAAATACAAGCGGGCGTTGACCGGCAGTTTGTCGTATTGGGTCACGCCGACGGTGCTGTCGGTCCAACCTTCAATGGTTTCATAGACGGGCACACAGCGGGCAATGTCGTCTGCACCCAAGGGCAGGATGTCGACGAGTTCGCCGTCAAGCTCGTAACCCGTGCACAGCTTGAGTTCTTTCAGGCCGTCGAGCACATCGAGTTTGGTGATGCACAAGCCCGTCAAGCCATTGACTTGGGCGCTGCGCTTTAACAAAGCCGCGTCAAACCAACCGCAACGCCGGCTGCGGCCGGTGGTGACGCCTTTTTCAGCGCCGATGGTGCTCATGTGCCAGCCAGGGGTGCCTTCGACTTCCCAGTCCAATTCGGTTGGGAAAGGGCCGCCGCCGACGCGGGTGCAATAGGCCTTGGTGATGCCCAAGATGTAATGCAACAAGCCGGGGCCAACGCCTGAACCCGCCGCCGCATTACCGGCCACGCAGTTGCTCGAGGTGACGTAAGGATAGGTGCCGTGGTCCACGTCCAGCAAGGTGCCTTGGGCGCCTTCAAACAAGAGGTTGGCGCCCTTCAAATGGGCTTCGTTCAACTCGCGCGACACATCGGCCATCATGGGCTTGAGCAGTTCGGCATGGCGCATGGCTTCTTCAAAAACCACGTCAAATTGCACTTCGCCGTTCTTGAGGTAGGGCGCCAAGTGCGGGCCAAAGTCAAATTTTTCTGAACCCAAATAAGTGGTCAGCACATGGTTGTGCAGGTTCAACAGCTCGCGCAATTTGGTCGCAAAGCGGTCGGGGTGTTTCAGGTCTTGCACGCGCAGGGCACGGCGGGCAATTTTGTCTTCATATGCGGGGCCAATGCCGCGGCCAGTGGTTCCAATTTTTTCGGTGCCGCCTTGTTCGCGGGCCGCTTCACGCGCCACGTCCAATGCCGCATGGAAAGGCAGAATCAAGGGGCAGGCTTCGCTGATGCGCAGACGGTCACGCACTTCGACACCGGCTTTTTCCAGGCCTTCGATTTCTTCGAACAACTTGGCCGCCGACAACACCACCCCATTGCCGATGTAGCACTTCACCCCGGGGCGCATGATGCCGCTGGGAATCAGGTGCAGTGCGGTTTTAACGCCATTGATGACCAAGGTGTGGCCCGCGTTGTGACCGCCTTGAAAACGCACCACGCCTTGTGCACTTTCGGTCAGCCAATCGACCAATTTTCCCTTGCCTTCATCACCCCACTGGGTGCCCACCACGACCACGTTACGGCCACTCGTTTTTTTCATGCGTTTCTCAAATCTTAGAAAATGGAAAAGTAAGTTTTTGAAGGACGGACTTAGAGCGGAACCACCACCCACGATGCACCGCCCTCGCGACTGGGCTTCAACTCGCGGTCACAGTGAAATTCATCGACTTCACTTTCATGACCGGGCATGACGCCCACCACGGTTTCACCCGCAGCGCGCAAAGCCGCAATCGCTTGGCGCAAACCGGGCTCTTGCCCCCAAGGCGCGCGAATGGCGGCCTTCAAAACGGGGGCGGGCACCAAGCCGACCAATTCACGCAGGTCCAAACTAAAACCGACCGCAGGGCGTTTGCGGCCAAACACCGCCCCCACCTCGTCGTAGCGACCGCCGCGCACCACCGCGTCGGAGGCGCCGGGCACAAACAAAGCAAAGCGGGCGCCGCTGTAGTAGGCGTAGCCGCGCACATCGGACAAATCAAAACTGACCTCGACGCCCGCCATGCCCTGCAATTGGGAGGCCAAGGCGGCGAGTTCATCAAGAACGGTTTGAATGCCGGGCACGGAGGCCAGCAATTGGGCGGCTCGCTTCAGGACGCTGGCGTCGCCATACAAGTCGGGCAAGGCACACAAGGGCGCCCGGATCGGCTCGGGCAAGCCCAAACTCAAAGCCGCCAGCGCAGCGCCGTCTTTGGCGGCGAGCGCTTGTTCAATGCCGTTTTCCAATTCGGGGTTCAATGCAAAACCAACATGGGCTGCAGACAGCAGGTGGTCCAGAATTCGGGCATCGCCCAGGTCCACTTTGACCTGGTGCACGCCGGCGGTTTGGAGGCACTCCAGCGCCAACAGCAGGCTTTCCAGGTCGGCCTCGCCACCCGCATGGCCGTAAATTTCGGCACCCAATTGCATGGGCTCACGCGTCGCGTGCGGGCGCTCGGGGCGGGTGTGCAACACCGGGCCGCAGTAACAAAGGCGCGTCACGCCTTGGCGGTTCAGCAAATGGGCATCGATGCGGGCCACTTGGGGCGTGGTGTCAGCGCGCAGCCCCAGGCTGCGCCCAGAAAGCTGGTCGACCAATTTGAAGGTTTGCAAGTCCAAGGCTTCACCGGTGCCGGTGAGCAAAGACTCCAAATGCTCCAACAAAGGCGGCATCACCAGCTCATAGCCGTAGCGGCGAGCGGTGTCCAACAGTTGGCGGCGAAGTTCTTCGATGTGGCGAGCCTCAGAGGGCAAGACATCGGCAATGTGATCCGGGAGGACCCAAGCGGACATGGTCAATGGAGAGGGGTTAAAACAAAGATTTTAAAGGCTTCAGCCCAGCAGCCAAATGGCGCCCAAGCCGAGCGCCACAGCCACCAAGCCAATGAACCGAATTTGACCGTCTTGAAGGGCCAAAATTTTGGTGAAGGTTTCTCGCCAAACCGCCGGCGCCACGAAGGGCAGCAGCCCTTCCATCACCAAGACCAAGGCCAGCGCATACCAGAAATCATCGGCTTGCACAGCGAGCTTTATTTGTGGGCAGGCGCAGAGGCAGGACCGCCATTGCCGCCACCATTGCGGAAGATGCGGAAGAATTCGCTCGAATTGGGATCCACCACCATCATGTCGCCCTTTTTGGAGAAGGTGGATTTGTAGGCGTCCAAATTGCGATAAAACTGCGCAAACTGTGGGTCGCGTCCGAAGGCTTGGGCATAGATGTGCGCCGCCTCTGCATCGCCTTCGCCCTTGATGTTTTGGGCATCGCGGTAAGCGTTCGCAATCGTCACTTCGCGTTGGCGGTCGGCATCGGCGCGAATTTTTTCGCCTTCAGCAGCCCCGGTGGAGCGCAGCTCGTTGGCGACCCGTTTGCGCTCGGCTTCCATGCGGCGGTACACCGACTCGGTGATGGCCTCCACATAGTCGACCCGGGTGATGCGCACGTCGACCACGTCGATGCCCCAGGGTTTTTCGCCGTTCACAACCGCTTGAACGCTGTGCAGCACATCGGCCATTAATTCTTCACGGCGGGTATCCAACAGCTCCGCCAAGGTGTGCTTGTTGATTTCAACTTGGAACGCATTGCGCACCACCCGGCTGAGCTGAGTGGCCCCAGACGCTTCATCGGTGCCCACGCTGCGGATGTACTGGCTGGGGTTGGAAATGCGCCAACGCAAATACCAATCAATCACCACCCGCTGCTTTTCTGCTGTGAGCATGGATTCCGAGTCCGGGCTGTCCAAAGTCAATAAACGTTTGTCGACGTAGCGAACATTCTGAAAAGGCGGCGGAAGTTTGAAATTCAACCCGGGTTCAGTGATCACCTCCTTGATTTGACCCAAGGAAAAAACCACACCAAATTGGCGCTGGTCGACCACGAACAACATGGAACTGAGCAGCACCACGACCACCAGCACCGAAGAAACCACAAAACCAATTTTGTTCACGAAAGAACTCCTAAGCTATTCGATCAACGACCGTCTCGGTCTCGGCTGCGACTCAGGTCGCGGCTGCGGATATCCAAGGGGGGCGCATTGGCGGAACCGTTGTTCGAGGCGTTGTTGGCAGAGCCCACTGGCGCATCATTGCCAGTGGACGTGGCGGTATTCGATGCCGATGCATTGGCTGAATTATTCGCCGCATTGTTCGCTGAATTGGCGGCCGCCGAGGCGGCCATCAATTTGTCCAAAGGCAAATAAAGCAAGTTGCTGCCTTGACGTGAATCCACCAAGACCTTGCCGACATTGGAGTAGATTTGCTGCATGGTGTCGGTGTACATGCGGTCCCGCGTCACTTGTGGGGCTTTTTGGTATTCGGTGAGCACCGATTTAAAACGGTCGGCGTCCCCCGTGGCCTGCGCCACAATGCGCGCCTTGTAGGCATCGGCTTCTTGCTTCAAACGCGAGGCCGAACCGACAGCACGGGGCACCACATCATTGGCGTAGGCTTCGGCTTCATTCTTGGTGCGTTCACGCTCTTGGCCGGCCTTCAGCACATCGTCAAAGGCGGCTTGCACGGGCTCAGGGGGGCGAACACCGCCTTGTTGTAAATTGATACCGACGATTTCAACACCGACTTTGTAGCGGTCCAAGATGGTTTGCATCAAGGCACGGATGCGCGGGGCAATTTGATCGCGCTCTTCTGCCAAAGCCGAGTCCATGCGCATCTTGCCGACCACTTCGCGCACGGCGGTCTCAGCGGCTTGCACGACGGCTTCGCTGGGGTTACGGCTTTCGAACAACCAAGCCCGAGCATCGTTCAAACGGTATTGAACCGCAAACTTGATTTCCACAATGTTCTCGTCCTGCGTGAGCATGGCCGAGTCACGCAGGCCCGTGGCCTTGATGATGGTGTCATGCCCCACATCGACCGAACGAACCTGGGTCACAAAGACGAGTTCATGGCGTTGAATGGGATAAGGCAAACGCCAATTGAAGCCCGCTCCGACGGTTTCTTTGTAGCGTCCGAATTGGGTGATGACCGCTTGTTGGCCTTCTTGCACAATGAAGAAGCCCGTGCCCAACCAAATCAACACCGCGACCAGCAACACGGCCAGGACAGCGCCTTGCAAAGGACCCCGCTTGCCGGGCGAGCCAAACGGACTACCAGGGCCACCACTTTGGCCCCCCCCTTGTCCACCCCCTTTTCCACCGCCCCCGTTGGGGCCTGGACCTTGGGGAGAATCAGAGGCCCCGGATGCGTTGCCCGTGCCTTTACCGCCAAACCATTGACCCCACTTGCGGTTCAAGTCCCGCCAGATTTCTTCCAAGTCAGGCGGTTGCTGGCCTTGGTTGAAAACCCGGCCCCATGCGCGAGCCACGCTCAGAGAACGCAGGGCGCGTTGAGCGCGTTGGGCTTGAACGCCCCATTTCGTTGAGAAATTTGAAAAATTCATTCGGATGGCTCTTTCAGCTCATTTTCATGCTGCCCTAGATTGTGCCCAAAACGGGCGAGCGCTTGTTCATCGGCCGTCAAGTGGGGTACCGCCGACTGAACCCGCGCAGCCAAAGCCGAGCGCAAGGCGGGTAAACCGTCTCCGTCGCGGGCGCTGACAAAGAGGCGGGGAATTTGGTGGCCCGCCATTTCGAGGGTGTCAACCCTTTTGAGAGGACGCGACTCGGTAGGCACCGCGTCCAACTTGTTGAAGACCAAAATCTGGGGGACTTGATCGGCCCCGATGTCGGCCAAAACTTTTTGCACTTGGGCCATTTGCTCCGGGTAATCGGGGTTGGCGGCGTCGACCACGTGCAGCAACAAGTCGGCTTCTATGGACTCTTGCAAGGTGGCCTCAAAGGCCTCGACCAAGCCGTGCGGCAGGTCGCGAATAAAACCCACGGTGTCCGACAACGAGACGGTGCGCCCGGCCTCACCCAAATACAACTGGCGGGTGGTGGTGTCTAGGGTGGCGAACAGCTGGTCGGCCGCGTAGGTGCGGGCTTTGACCAAGGCATTGAACAAGCTCGACTTGCCCGCGTTGGTGTAACCCACCAAAGAAATATTGAAGGTCTCACGCCGTTCTCGCTGACGCCGCTGGGTGCCGCGTTGGCGTTTCACCTTGCTTAAACGTTCTTTGGTGCGCTTGATGGACTCGTTGATCATGCGACGGTCCAACTCAATTTGGGTTTCGCCGGGGCCACCGCGAGCGCCAATGCCCCCGCGTTGTCGCTCCAAGTGGGACCATCGCCTGACCAAGCGGGTACTGAGGTATTGCAGGCGGGCCAATTCCACTTGCAACTTGCCCTCAAAACTCCGGGCACGTTGGGCAAAAATCTCCAGAATCAACAAAGTCCGGTCGTTCACCGGCAGGCCCAAATGTCGCTCTAAATTGCGTTGCTGGGCCGGACTCAAGGACTGATCAAACAAGACTTCAGCGGCTTCGTATTGCTCAGCCAAAAACTTGATTTCATCGGCTTTGCCGCTGCCGACGAACAAGGCCGCATCGGGCGCTTTGCGCTTGCAAGTCAGGCGATGCACCGGGTTCAAACCGGCGGTCAGGGCGAGTTGCCCCAACTCGGCCAACTCGGCGTCAAAGTGCGGCAGCCCCAGATCAACGCCCACCAACAAAACACGGTTGGTTTTGGGGGGTTCGTCAGCAATCAAGGGGTTTCGGTTTCGGCCGCATCGCCGGCAGAGAAGTTGACGGCTCGGCCGGGCACGATGGTTGAAATGGCGTGCTTGTAGACCATTTGCGTCACCGTGTTGCGCAGCAACACCACGTACTGGTCGAATGACTCAATTTGACCTTGCAGCTTGATGCCGTTGACCAAGTAGATAGAGACCGGGACATGCTCACGGCGCAGTGCGTTTAAGAAGGGGTCCTGCAGAAGTTGACCTTTGTTGCTCACGATATTCTCCGTGTTCTAAATAAAGAAATTCTAAGTGAATAAGTCAAGAACATAACACATAGAAACGCCTCAAAGGCGCTGTTCAACGAGACTCCCTGTCAGCGAAAGGGTTCTCAGAAGTCTTCATTTCAATGCGCAAAGGCGTGCCCACCAGTTTGAACTCTTTGCGGAAGCGGCCTTCCAAAAAGCGTTTGTAAGCCTCGGTGACATGCTCCAAAGAATTGCCATGAACCACGATCAATGGCGGGTTCATGCCGCCTTGGTGGGCATAGCGCAGCTTGGGACGGTACATGCCTGTTTTCTTGGGGGTTTGGAATTGAACCGCTTCGAGGAGCAAGCGCGTCAAGATGGGGGTGGACATTTTGACCGTCGCCGAGCGATGGGCTTCGGCAATCGACGTCCAGAGTGGGCCCAATCCTTGGCGTTTTTTGGCGGAAATGAAATGGACCGACGCGAACTTCAAGAATGACAAACGGGTTTCGATGGCGCGCTCGACCAATTGGCGCTGGTAATCGTCGACCGCGTCCCATTTGTTGATCGCAATCACCACGGCACGGCCACTTTCCAAAATGTAGCCCGCAATGTGGGCGTCTTGGTCGGTGATGCCTTGGGTGGCATCCAGCAGTAGCAGCACCACATTGGCCGATTCAATGGCTTGCAGGGTTTTGACCACCGAGAATTTTTCAATGGCCTCGAACACCTTGCCCTTGCGGCGCAGACCCGCCGTGTCAATCAGCTCGAAGCGCTGTCCATTGCGCTCAAAGGGCACACTGATGGCGTCGCGGGTGGTGCCGGGCATGTCAAAAGCGACCAAGCGCTCTTCGCCCAACCAGGTGTTGATCAAGGTGGATTTACCCACGTTCGGGCGCCCTGCCACGGCCAATTTAATCGCTGAATTGTCTTCAACCACCTCGTCGTCTTCAGGCAAGTTCAAGGGATCCAAGGCCAGCTCGACCAAGCTTCGAATGCCTTGGCCGTGGGCCGCTGAAACCGGCGTCACATCCCCCAAACCGAGTTCGTAAAACTCGCTGAGTTGAACGCCTTCCACCATGCCCTCGGCCTTGTTGGCGACCAGCAAGGTGGGTTTACCCAAGCGACGCAGGTAGTTGGCGATGTCGTGGTCTTGGCCCGACAAGCCAGCGCGGGCGTCGACCACAAACACCACCACGTCCGCTTCGGCCACCGCCTGCTGGGTTTGCTTGGCCATTTCTTTGTAAATACCGCTGCTGGCGTCCGGCTCAAAGCCGCCTGTATCGATGACGATGTATTCGTAGCGACCTTGCTTGCCGTTGCCATAGTGGCGGTCGCGCGTCAGACCGGCGAAGTCAGCCACAATCGCATCGCGTGATTTGGTCAGGCGGTTGAACAAGGTGGATTTGCCGACATTGGGTCGGCCAACCAGGGCAATAACGGGTTTCATTAGATTGAAAACGCCATCACATTGCCCTTGCGGGTCACCACCACCAAAGTTTGTCCTTGAACCACGGGCGGGGCTGCAAAACCCGAGCCATCGGTGCTCAATCGGCTGAGTGTCCGACCATCGTCGCTGGCCAAGAAGTGCAAATAGCCTTCCGCGTCACCAAAGACCACCGCCTGACCGAGCAGGACTGGCGCCGTTAATTGGCGGTATTTGAACTGGTCAGAGGTCCAAAGGGCTTCGCCGTCGCCGCGACGCCAAGCCACCACTTTGCCATCGGACTCGGTGCCATAAACGGCATTGGCGTCCCCCGCCAACCCGGTGAATCCGTTGGCCGCATGGCTCCAGGTCGTGCGGCCATTGGTCACGTTGACACAGCCGACCGCTGAAGAATAGGCACGCGCACACAGTGTGTCGGGTTGACGGGAAACCTGACCCACCAAGTCAACCAATCGCTCGACGTCGTTCACTCCCCGCGGGGTGCCAATCGGCGCTTCCCAGCGGGCACTCCCGTTGTCCGGGTTCAAGCCGACCAAACGCCCTGAAAAACCGACCACCAAAGTGTCGCCCACGGCCATCAAGACCCCGGGCAATTTCAAGGTCAGGGCCTCGCTGGGGCGTTGCTGGGCCCAGAGCTGAAAGCCTTTTTGACCATCAAAGGCCATGACGGTGCGTTCGCCCGTCAAAATGAAGACCCGACCGCCTGCGACCAAGGGGGGCGTGTAGGTGGTGGCTGGCAAGGTTTTGCGCCAAATTTCGCGCTCACCCTCCAAAACAACCAGTTGATTGGCGTCATTGAGCACGGCCAAACGGGTTTCGCCAGCTTGGTTTTGTGCCACGCCCAAGCCCACCCCGGCGGTCAGGTGTTTGGCCACATCAGCGCGCAGCAAGGCCTTGCCGTTGTTCAAGGCCAAAAGATCGATTTGCCCTTTGTTATTGGCCACCGCCAATGTGTTGCTGGTCGTTGGCACCACCAGAGGAAAGCCCACCTCGCCCACGGGGACCGTCCAAGTCGGTTTGACCTCAAAGGCGGGCGTCAGCGTTTGCAATGGCGACGGCTTGGGCGCGTTGTCGGTGCTGCAGGCCGAAAGGGCCAAGAAAACGGTGGCAACAAGGGCGGTTAAAAGGCCACCAGCAAGGCTGGCCAACCGGAAAGTGGATCGATTCAAGAGGCAGCTCCTGCGGGTGCCGTCTTGACACCCAAGGCATTGAGTTTGACCTCGACCAAGCGACGCAACTCAGAACGTTCGGTCAAGCCGTCGTAGGCTTTTTGGTATTCCGCTTGCGCTTGATCGGGCTTGTTTTGCAACATCCACAAATCGCCACGGCGGTCGGCCGCCAAGGCTTCGAATTCTTTGGGGAAACTGGCTTGGAGCGTGTTCAAAGCGACGTCAAAGGCCTTGCTTTCTGCCTGCAAGGAGGCCAAACGCAAACGAGCGACCGATTGAAGGCCCTTGTCTGAACTGTGTTCGACCAAGGATTGCAAAGCGGTGGTGGCGGCAGACAAATCGCCTTTGTCCACCAAGACTTCGGCGGCCAATAATTGGGCTTGGGTAGCGTAGGCGGTCGAACCAAATTGGCCATTCAAATCCAGCGCCATGCGGCTGGTTTTGGCCACGTCTTTGGCCTGGCTGGCTTGATCCAATTGATCAAACAAGGCGGATGCTTGAACCGCTTGCTTGTTTTGCCAGTACTGATAAGCATTCCAGCCGGCGACCAACACCAAAGCAGCCGTCACCACCCAAGAGATGGCGTTGCCGTATTGTTTCCAAAAATGCTTTAGCTGGTCGAGCTGTTCTTGTTCTTCGAGGTCGAGATGCGCCATGGGATTCCGTGATGATTTGGGTTGATTGTAGGTTGACTGATGCCCTGTCGAGGTTCAGGCCAAGGTTCACGCAGGACTGGCCGCTGCAGGACTCAACCCACTGGCCCAAGCCGCCAAACTGGTCAAAGGCAAGGTGCTTTGTGCGCCGACACCGTCACGCAGCGCTTTAAGGGTGAGCTCACCGCGGGCCATTTCATCGGCTCCAAAAATCAGTGCCCACTGGGCTCCGCTGGCATCGGCTTTCTTGAATTGTGACTTCATGCTGCCCCAGGCGTCTGCCGATCCCGCGTGCATTTGGACCGAAACACCGGCGCGACGAACCTCATTCAGGGCGCGCATGACTTGGGGCATGGCCTGCGCATCGGGCACGATGGCATAGACCCATGGCAAGGGCTCCGGGATGGACGCCTGCTCTTTGAGCAACTCGAGCACGCGCTCGACGCCAAAGGCCCAGCCCACTGCCGGTGCTGCCTTGCCACCAATTTGGGCAATCAAGTCGTCGTAACGACCGCCCGCGCAAAGGGTGCCTTGCGACCCCAAACTGTCGGTGATGAATTCAAAAACGGTCAGGTTGTAGTAGTCCAGGCCACGCACCAAGCGGGGGTTGATGGTGTAAGTAACGCCATTGGCATCCAAAATAGCCCTTAATGCATTTAAATGCGCCAATGAAGCTTCGCCCAAGTAATCCAACAAACGCGGCGCACCCGCCACCAAGGCTTTCATGGCGGGGTTCTTGGTGTCCAAAATGCGCAGCGGGTTGCTGTGAAGGCGTCGTTTGGCATCCTCATCGAGCTGATCGGCATGGGCTTCTAGGTAAGCAATCAAGGCGACGCGGTGTGCCTGGCGCTCGGGCGGCTGCCCCAAGCTGTTCAGCTCCAGCCTCACGTCCTTTAGCGCCAACGCTTGCCACAGGTGATGGGCCAGCAAGATCAGTTCTGCATCGACTTCGGGGCCCGGAAAACCCAAGGCTTCGGCGCCAATTTGGTGAAACTGCCGGTAACGTCCACGTTGAGGCCGCTCATGACGGAACATCGGGCCCATGTAATAAAGCCGCTTGCCGCCGTCGTAAAGCATCGAGTGCTCGGCCACCGCGCGGACGACGCCGGCGGTGTTTTCAGGGCGCAAAGTGAGAGCTTCGCCATTCAAACGGTCTTCAAAAGAGTACATCTCCTTTTCAACCACATCCGTCACCTCGCCCAATCCGCGCACAAACAAGGGCGTGTGTTCAACGATGGGGGTGCGAATGTTGCGGTAGGCATAACGGGCCATCAACCCCCGCACCTTCTCCTCCAACCACTCCCAGCGGGCAGATTCGGGCGGCAAAATGTCGTTCATGCCTTTAACGGCTGTCAACTTCTCAAATTTCTTTTCGGTCATATCTCAGGGAAAAACGAATGCCCAAAGCCAATCAGGCTGGGGCAAACCGTTTTTGAATGTAAGTTTCCACAATTTGGTGGAATTCTTGGGCGATGTTCTCGCCGCGCAAGGTCAGGGCTTTTTCGCCGTCAATGAAGACCGGCGCGGCAGGCGCTTCACCCGTGCCTGGCAAGCTGATACCGATGTCGGCGTGTTTGCTCTCTCCGGGGCCGTTCACGATGCACCCCATCACCGCCAGTTTCAAGTTCTCAACGCCGGGGTACTTCACGCGCCAGACTGGCATTTGAGCCCGCAAATGGTCGTCAATTTGCTTGGCCAACTCTTGGAAAGTGGTGCTGGTGGTTCGGCCGCAACCGGGGCAGGCCGTGACGCTGGGCACAAACACGCGCAGACCCAGAGACTGCAAAATTTCGTTGGCAATCACCACCTCTTGGGTACGCGATTCGCCGGGCTGCGGCGTCAATGACACGCGGATGGTGTCGCCGATGCCTTGCTGCAACAAAATGCCCAATGCGGTGCTGGAAGCCACGGTGCCCTTGGTGCCCATGCCGGCCTCTGTCAATCCCAAATGCAAGGGGTAATGACAGCGTTTTGACAGGGCTTGGTAGACCGCGATCAGGTCTTGTACGCCGCTGACTTTGCAAGACAAAATGATTTGATTCGCCGCCATGCCCATGGTTTCGGCCAATTGGGCCGATTGCAAGGCCGAAGCCATCAAGGCTTCGTACATGACTTGCCTTGCCTCCCAAGGTTGGGCCCGCTGGCTGTTTTGATCCATCAAATCAGCCAACAGCTCCTGATCCAAGCTGCCCCAGTTGACGCCGATCCGCACCGGTTTATCGAAGCGCAAAGCCGCCTCAATCATCTGGCCGAATTGGACATCGTGTTTGTCGCCCTTGCCCACATTGCCGGGATTGATGCGGTATTTGGACAAGGCCTGCGCACAGGCCGGCACTTCCGTCAGCAAGCGGTGGCCGTTGTAATGGAAGTCGCCGATCAAAGGGACCGAAATGCCCATTTTGTCGAGCTGATCACGGATGTGCGGGACCGCTTGTGCCGCCTCCAGGGTGTTGACCGTCAGGCGCACCATTTCCGAGCCAGCCAGCGCCAGTTCTTTCACTTGGATGGCCGTGCCAATCACGTCGACGGTGTCGGTGTTGGTCATGGACTGAACGCGCACCGGCGCGTTACCGCCCACGGTCACGATTTGATCGCCCCAAACAACGCGGGCTTGAAGGGTTTGACTTCGGGCCGGCTGGGGGATCGCCACGGGAGAAGACGACAACAATTCGGAGGGGGCTTGATCCGTCATGGCTGAACCTCAAAACGGGCGACGTTGTTGACCACAAAAGGTTGGGTATCGAAAGTCTGGTTTTTAACCAAAACATGCGTTCCCCCTGCATTTCCCAACACCACCTTGAGGGGGGCTTGGCCTTGGGCATCGGCACTCTCCCCGGCCTGCAGCGTTTTTGAAAAGACCACCTTGCCTGTGGCGTCACTGACTTGAACCCAACTCGTCGCCGTGGCGGTAAAACCGACCGCAGCCGAATTGGCTGTGGCTAAAAGAGGTGAAGGTGGAGGGGGTTTGACGGGCGACCCCTGAGGTGCAACCTCCGTGGACGAGGGTGGGGAAGTAGGTGATGCGGATTTCGGTGCAGCGGATTCCGGTGCAGCGGATGGCGGCGCGGCGTCTTGTCCGCCCGCCTCTTTAGGTGCTTCAATTTGCAAGGGGCTATCGGGCGGCATCGCCGGTTCTTCAGAAGCGGGTTGGCTGGGAAACCACGTCCCCCAGAAATAAAGCACCAAGGCCGCGATGACTAGGAGCGGCACCGCCAAGCCCAAGGGGGTTTTGAACACCAACCACCAAGGCCGATCCCGCTTGATTGTCGCGTTTAGAAAACGTTGGTTTAAACCCGTTTCTTCAACATTCAGCCGAGGAGGGGCGGCCTTGGGCAGCAAAGCCAAAACGGGTGCGGGGTCAATGCGCAGTTGTTTGCAGGTACTGATGGCCAGAGTCCGGGCAAAAACAAGATCAGCGAACAGATCCCACTGGTTGTTTTCCAAACCTTCAATTTTGCTGACGGGTACTTTGAGTCGCATCGCCAAGACGGAGATATGCACCCCAGAGGCCAGTCGGGCCGCTCGGAGCAAGCTGCCGGCTGTCTCTGCGCTTTTGACATCCTCAGTCATTCAGTACCTCGTTCGCTTTAATACGGCTTGGCAGGTTCCCTGAATTCAGGAAACTGACGCTCTAAACGGTCTAACCACACACCACTCGCTTCGTTCACGCCCAGGCCTCGTTCGATTCGAACCCCTAGCCACAAGGTGCCTGCATCGGCCCATGGCGATTGGTTCACTTGACGAATATAGGGGTTTGCTTCAGCAAAGGCACCACGGTTGAACATTATCTCTGCTAAAGCCCGATTTGCCTCCCAAATCAATCTGTTTTGCGCCTGATTGGAGGGTCTTTGGTCATCTGGCTGGCCGGCTGCAAGGGCCAAAACGCTCAAATAACTGGCTTGGGCCGCCTCAAATTGACGTGCTTGCCGTTGGCAAGCCGCTTTGGCACTTCCCAAACGCAGGGCCTCAACGCCATCGCTGAGCGCCAAAGCCGCTTCGTAATAGGGCAGTGCCAGCGCCAAGTGGCCTTGCTGGCATTGCCACCAAGCCGCGTTTTGTAAAACGCTCGGGTTGCTCGGCTCCAACGCCAAGGACATCTGGAAACTGGCAGCCGCCGAGGGATAGTGGCGCAAACGCCATTCGATCAGCCCACGCAGACTGTGGGCCTCCGCTTGGTTGGGTTTGGCCTGCAAGGATCGATCAACCTCTTCTAGAGCGACCGAGTTTTGCCCGGCTGTGAAGTAATGCACCGCCAGGGCCAAGTGCAAATCTGCAGGTTGGGCCGCTCGGCTCAGTTCCACCGGAGCGGCCGAACTGGATCCAGTCCCTGACATAAATAGCCCAATGCCCATTGCCAGGAAAATGGGTTGAAAAACGGACTGGCGAAGTCCGCCAAAAACCCGCCATGAAGCCGCCGCCCGGCGGCCATGAGCGGCAGCGAGGGGCCAAGCGCGATTCAAAGATTCTGCGCCCATGAACCCGCCTTTCAGTCCGTGACAGGGTGAAGGGGGATGATGCCGTTTTGACGCAGCGCGGCCATGCGGTCTTGGGCTCGGGTGCGGTCTTTCACATCGCCGGCCAACTGACCGCACGCGGCGTCAATGTCATCGCCCCGGGTCTTGCGCACCGTGGTGACCCAGCCGGCTTCCATCAAGCACTGGCTGAATTGCTGAACGGCCGCGGCGGGAGAGCGTTGCAGCCCCGAGGCAGGAAAAGGGTTAAAGGGAATCAAATTGAACTTGCACCAATCACGCCGACCCGATTGGGTGGGCACAAAGGAAGAAACCAGGTCAATTAACTGACGCGCGTGTTCGGGACTGTCGTTCACGCCGTCGAGCATGCAGTATTCGAAGGTGATGAAGTCGCGCGGTGCGAATGCCAAATAACGTTGACAAGCCGCCATCAATTCGGCCAAGGGGTATTTTTTATTCAAGGGCACCAAGCCGTCACGCAAACCGTCGTTGGGGGCGTGCAGCGAAACAGCCAAGGCCACAGGCACATCTTGCGACAGACGGTCCATCATTGGCACCACACCGGAGGTGGACACCGTCACACGGCGGCGCGAGAGGCCGTAAGCGTGGTCGTCCAACATGGTGCGCAGGGCAGGCACCAAGGCGCTGTAATTTTGCAAAGGCTCGCCCATGCCCATCATGACCACATTGGAGATCACGCGCTCGTCGACATTTTTGCTGCTGCGATTCAAATGACCCCGCAAAAAATGCTCGGCAAACCAAAGCTGGGCCAGGATTTCAGCGGTGGTTAAATTTCGGCTGAAGCCTTGGTGACCCGTGGAGCAAAAACGGCAACCCACGGCGCAGCCGGCTTGTGATGAAACGCACAAGGTGCCCCGGTCGTCCTCAGGGATGAAAACGGCCTCGACGGCGTCCCCGTTGCCCACATCAAACAACCATTTGATCGTGCCGTCGGCTGATTCATGCTGACTCAAGACCGGCAAGGCTTGAATCACGGCGGTGGTTTTAAGCTTTTCGCGCAGCGACTTGGCCAAGTCGCTCATGCTGTCAAAATTGGATTCCCCGCGCTGGTGAATCCAACGAAAGAGTTGCGTGGCGCGAAAGCGTTTTTCCCCCAAGCGCTCACAAAAACCCGCCAGACCGTCGAGGTCAAATTCGAGCAGGTTGGTGGCGCTGGAGGTCACCGACTCAACGTGCGTAGACGTTCAAAGCGGGGAAGAAGGTGGCGATTTCAACGGCCGCTGTTTCAGCGGCGTCAGAACCGTGCACGGCGTTGGCGTCAATGCTGTCGGCAAAATCGGCGCGGATGGTGCCGGGGGCTGCCTTCTTGGGGTCGGTGGCGCCCATCAGGTCACGGTTCTTCAGAATCGCGCCTTCGCCTTCAAGCACTTGCACCATGACGGGACCCGAAATCATGAAATCGACCAGGTCTTTGAAGAAAGGACGGGCAGCGTGAACGGCGTAAAACTGTTCAGCGTCAGCGCGGGACAGGTGAACCATGCGAGCGGCGGCGATTTTCAGGCCAGCGGCTTCAAAACGGGCGTAGATTTGACCGATGACGTTTTTAGCAACGGCGTCGGGTTTGATGATGGAGAGAGTGCGTTCGATTGCCATGTGTTTTCCTGGACAGTAAAAATACTAAAAAAAGCCCGTTATTCTAACCTCTGCGATTTCGAACTCCCTCAATTGAAGGCTCAGGTTGAAGGCTCAGGTTGAAGGATCGATTGGGCTGGGCTCGGCTTAGCGGGATCGACCGCCCCCGCCGAACGATCCCCCCCCGCTGAAACCACCTCCTCCACCTGCGCCACCACCACCCCCTCGCCTTGGGCCTTTGTTTTGTTTCTGGCTTTGGCGCTGGCGAGACAAACTGTCGCCCCCAATGTAGCCCAAAGAGGTGCGCATGGGGTCAGGTTGCCCGGTGGCTTTCGGTTTGCGACGGCCTAGGCCGGTGCCCAAGCCACCCGCCGACACATTGGTTTTAAGCGGGTCGGGTTGTCGGGCTCGCGCGCCATCCCCCCGCGGCCCAGGCCCTCCGGGTCGGCGTCGGCGGTTGGCGTCGTTGCGGCTGGGTCCGGCTCGGCGGTGATCTTGGCCGGGGGTTGCACCCATCCTGGCGTCCCCATCGCTCCCCTCCATGCCTTTGAAATCCTTGTCTTCGCGAGGGGCTCGGGCAGCCCGCATGAGGGCTTGAATGTCGCGCTCGTCCAACTCCATAAAGGTGCCCCGCTTGAGGCCACGGGGCAACATCATGGCGCCGTAGCGAATGCGGATCAGTCGGCTCACCGCATGGCCCACCGCCTCCATCATGCGACGCACTTCGCGGTTACGGCCTTCGGAAATGGTGACGCGGTACCAGCAGTTAGAACCTTCGCCACCGCCCTCTTCAATCGAACCGAATTGGGCCAAACCATCGTCAAGTTGAACGCCCGCTAACAGGCGTTGTTTTTCTTCAGCGCTCAAAGCGCCCAAAACGCGAACCGCGTATTCCCGCTCCAAACCAAAGCGCGGGTGCATCAGTTGATTGGCCAACTCGCCTGAGCTGGTGAAAAGCAACAGGCCTTCGGTGTTCAAGTCCAGGCGACCCACCGACTGCCATTTGCCTTGGGCCAAACGGGGCAAGCGACGAAACACCGTGGGGCGATTTTGGGGGTCGTCGTGGGTCACCACTTCGCCAGCGGGCTTGTGGTACGCAATGACGCGCGGCGGCGGCGGGTCAATGCGGTAGCGAATGGGCTTGCCATTGACCTTGACCTGGTCACCATATTGCACGCGTTGGCCAATGTGAGCCGGTTCGTTGTTGACCGAAATTCGGCCTTCCAGAATCAGTTGCTCCATCTCCAAACGAGACCCCAAGCCCGCTTGGGCCAGCACTTTGTGTAATTTGGGGGTTTCAACTTGCGGCAAGAGCACGCGCTTCAAAGGCAAGACATCGGGTGAGGCCTCGTCGGAGTCGAACTGCCCCGACACCACGTCCTCAAAGCGCAGCGACTGGGATTCAAGGCCCGGCTCGACGCCAGACGGGTTGACTTGCTTGACCTGCTTGACCTGCTTGACTTGTTGGGCTTGTTTTTTTTGTTCGACCGGCGCCACAGCGTTCGAAGGGGTCGGCATGTTTTGAAGGTCTGAAACAGGGGCGGATTGAGTCGCTTCGGGTTTTAAGGGGTCGTCATTCTGGGTCATGGGGCGGCTCTTTCGGGACAGCATGGGGGGCACGATCGGTCTCTACCTCAGACCATTCTGGGACTTCGGTGGGGGATTCCACCGCAGGCAAGGTAAAAACCTGGTCCAAGGGCAATTCAGGTTCATCAAAAGGAAACGCCGCCGACGCTGGGTCAGAAGCGTCGGAGCGTGAGGCAGGCTCGAAGGCCAAACCCTTGGAGGGCGACGCGGCGTCGGCCATGGCCTGGAGCAATTGGTCGGACGGCTCAGGCGAGGTCAAGGCCGGCAATTGATCCAGCGCAGCCAAACCCAGGTCGTCTAAAAACTGTTGCGTGGTCGCAAACAAGGCGGGGCGCCCCACGGTTTCTCGGTGGCCGATGACCTCAATCCAGCCCCGGTCTTCCAGTTGCTTGATGATCAAGGCGTTGACCGTCACACCGCGGATGTCTTCAATATCGCCCCGGGTCACCGGCTGTCGGTAAGCCACGATGGCCAAGGTCTCCAACACCGCGCGGGTGTAGCGGGGTGGTTTTTCTGGGTTCAGCCGGTCGAGGTAGGGGCGCATCTCGGGACGGCTTTGGAAGCGCCAACCCGAGGCAATCATGACCAACTCGACGCCACGATGGGCCCATTCGGCTTGCAGTTCGGCCAGCAAGGTTTTCAAAGTATCGGCACCCAACTCGTCGTTGAACAGCACCCGCATGTCTCGGATGGACAAGGGTTGGCTGGCACAAATCAGAGCGGTTTCCAGAATGCGCCGTGCATGTGTCGTATTCATGGTTCAGGATCCAGAAGGCCCACGGAGGCCACCCCGAGATGACCGGGCGGTTCAGGGCGATTAAAAACAGGGCGAACTTAAAACGGCTTGAAGTCAAGCGGCGAGCCCCTGCAGTGGGTGCGATTCTAGCTTAGCCCACTCGATTTAGCCGGCCTTGTCCCTCTTTCCACCTGCCGAGTCCTTGAAACCCCTCAAGCTTCAGTTTCCAACTGCCAGAACGCCAAGCCCGCCTGAAAATCTTCGGGGGCAGCGGCTTCAAAAGACAAGGGTTCTTGGGTGATGGGGTGAACAAAAGCCAAGCGCCACGCGTGTAAAGCCTGACGGTTCAAGCCACCGGCCGGTTGCCCCCCATAAAGCGCATCGCCCACCAAGGGGTGGCCCAAGCTGGCCATGTGGACCCGAATCTGGTGGGTGCGACCGGTGTGAAGCACGCAGCGCACCGAGCAAATCGAGTCGTCCTTGAACGATTTGCTGGGGGCCGCATGGCTGGCTTTCAGGGTCACCAAGGGGCTGACTTCGTGGCTGTTGGCCAAGAAATAAATATCCGTTTTGGCTGTTTTGCCGGCATGGTGCTCCAAATCCACCACCGCCATGCGCAAGCGCTGGCGAGGGTCTCGGCCAATGGGGGCCTCGACTGTGGCTTTTTTGCCGCCTTCCCAAGTGTGATGGGCCAAGGCCAAATACTGACGACTCACCTCGCGGGCGGCGATCTGTTGGACCAAGCGGTCCATGCTGGCCCGGGTTTTGGCCACCACCATCAAGCCACTGGTGTCACGGTCCAAGCGGTGGACGATGCCCGCACGAGGCAACTGGGCTGCCCCGGCGTGGTGGGCCAACAGGCCATTCAACAAGGTGCCACGCCAGTGTCCCGGCGCCGGGTGAACCACCAGCCCGGCGGGTTTGTTGATGACCATCAGGTGTTCATCTTCAAAAACAACGGCCAAGGCCATGGCTTCGGGTTTAAAGGCTTGGCTTTGCGGTGTGGGTCGTATGTGGATGGCCAATTCATCGCCGGCCAGCACCTTGCTGGCGGGCTTGGTGACCACGGCACCGCGCCAGGTCACAGCGCCCTCCTCGATCAACTGTTGCAAATAATTACGAGAAAATTCCTGCAAAGCCTGAGTCAACACCTTGTCTAAGCGCTGCCCATGGCCAGCCGCATCCACGCGCCAAGAGCGGTGCTCGCCTTCCTCTTCGTTGGGTTCACTGGGTTCACTCAGGTCCAACAATTCGGGACTGGATTCGGAGGGCTCAAGGTTGAGCGTCGATATAATGTTTTTGCTTTGTTTCAAGGGGCTTCCATTGACCGTTCGTGCCAAATTATCCGCGTTTGCATTCAGTTCGTGGGGCAACGCATTTTGGCTTGCCTTCGGTGCGGGCTCCCTTGTTGTCCTCAGTGGTTGTGCCGACGGCGGCGCCACCGACTCGACGGCCAAATGGTCGAACGAAAAACTTTACGCCGAAGCCAAAGACGAAGCCAAGAGTGGCGCCTACGACAAGGCCATTCCCCTGTTTGAAAAACTCGAGGGCCGCGCAGCGGGCACCCCTTTGGCCCAGCAAGCGGAAATTGAGAAGGCCTACGCCCAATACAAATCCGGCGAGCCCACTCAAGCCGTCACCACACTGGACCGATTCATCCGTTTGCACCCCAGCAGTCCGGGCATGGACTATGCGCTTTACCTCAAAGGGGTGGTGAACTTCAACGACAACCTGGGCTTATTCGCCAGCCTCATTCAGCAAGACTTGTCGGAGCGCGATCAAAAGGCGGCCAAAGATTCTTTTGACGCTTTCAAAGAACTGGTCAGTCGTTTCCCCGACTCGATTTACGCGTCCGACGCCAAGTTGCGCATGAATTACATTGTGAATTCTTTGGCGCAATCCGAAGTGCATGTGGCGCGTTATTACTTCACCCGCGGGGCCTATGTGGCGGCGATCAACCGGGCTCAGTATGCGGTGACTGAATTCCCGAACGTGCCCGCCACCGAAGAAGCCCTGAGCCTAATGGTCAAGTCTTACGACGCTTTGGCCATGCCCCAGTTGCGTGATGACGCCTTGCGCGTCTTGGAACTCAACTACCCCAACAGTCCCTACCTGACCAGCCTACGCCCCAAAAAATCTGCGGGGTGGAAAATTTGGTAAGTCTTTGGCTGGGCTGAGGGCTTTACTTAGGCAACAAAGGGGCTGCAGCCCCTTTTTTATCGCCGTCTTTGGCCGCTTGCTCGGCTTGTCTTTTGGCAGCGGCTTCCCGCTTTTCTTGATAGGCTGCGCGCTGTTTGGCCTCATCCGCCTGCCGAGCGCGCAAATCACTCAACACCTGTTCATGCTGTTTTTGTCGGGCTTGCGCTTGGGCTTGGCGCTGTAACCTGGCCTGCTCACGCGCGATCTCGTCGGCCCCATGCAATTGCTCCAATTCCAATAAATGAGCCCCATTGGCATCTGCTTTTTGCTGCCGATGGGCTTGCTCTTGGTCTAAGGCGTCGCTGGACAAATGGGCGTCCAAGCGGTCCAACTCAAGGGCGCCGCGGGCGCGCCGCTGCGCCGCTCTCAAGCTGTTTTCTTGGCGTTTCAAATCGTTCAGTTGCGCGCGGTAATTCAGTCGACGGGCTTCCAAGCAATCGTTCACGGCAAACCGCTGGTAACACTCGGCTTCGAGCTGAATTTGTTGAAGCCGCAGCGATTCACGGGTGGCCGCAATGGCTTCAAAAGGTGAGGTCGAAACCGAAGTCGCCTGCGCCCAAAGCCAACCCGGCGCGACCGACAAGCACAGCAGCAAAGGCCAGGAAAAACGCCCTGGACTTCCTGAACTTTCTGGGTTTGACAGCGAGGCTTGCCTTTTAAAGTGCGGCATCAGGTCAACCCGGTGTCGACGGTGCGACGCTCCAACGCCAAAAATTCGGCCGATTGCATCTCTTGCAAACGCGACACGGTGCGTGGGAATTCATGGGCCAAAGGGCCTTCGGTATAGAGTGCTTCCGGAGGCACTTCGGCCGACAAGATGAGCTTGACCCGGCGGTCGTAGAGCACATCCACCAGCCACGTAAAGCGGCGGGCCTCTGAGGCTTTGCTCACGGGCATGTGCGGCACATCGCTGAGCACAATCGTGTGAAATTGGCTCGCCAATTCCAAGTAGTCGTTTTGCGAGCGGGGGCCGCCGCACAAGGTCTTGAAGTCAAACCAGACCACCCCGCCAGCCCGGCGCAAGGCCTGAATTTCGCGGTTTTCAATTTTGAGAAGGGGCGACTCGTCGGCCGTTTCAGCCAGCCGACTGAAGGTGGCATCCAAGCTGGCGGTGGCTTCGGGGCCCCATGGCGTGAGGTAGGTGGGGACTTGCTCCAAAGTACGCCGCCGGTAGTCCACGCCGTGATCGACGTTCAAGACTGCCATCTTTTGGTTCAACAAGGCAATGGCGGGCAAGATGCGGTCACGGTGCAAGCCATTTGGATACAGCTCGTCGGGCTTGAAATTGGAGGTGGTCACCAGGCCAACGCCGTTGGCGAACAGGGCCTCAAGCAAGCGGTGCAGAATCATCGCGTCGGTGATGTCGGCCACGTGGAATTCGTCAAAGCAAATCAGCTTATAGCGCTTGGCGATTTGAGCGCCCAAAACGCTCAAGGGGTTTTGCGTGCCTTGCAAGGCGCGCAATTCGCGGTGCACCTCGCGCATGAATTCATGGAAGTGCAAACGCACCTTGCGCTTGATGGGCACCGCGTTGAAAAAGCAATCCATCAAAAAACTTTTGCCTCGCCCGACGCCACCATAGAGGTAAACCCCTTTGGGCACCTCGGGCCGGTTCAGGAGTTTTTTCAGCGGGCTTGATCGCTTGGCTTTGTAAGCCGCCCAGTCGTCAGCGCAGCGCTGCAACGCCTCGACGGCCCGCCGCTGCGCGGGGTCGCTCTCGAAGCCGCGTGCTTGCAGCTCTGCCTCGTAGGCCTGGCGCACCGCCCCTTGAACCTCTGAGGCCCTTGAATCGGCAGGCGCGCCCGCTGGATTCACCATGAATTAGAAATTCAAAGTGCGTTTGTCCACCGCCAAAGCGGCTTCCTTGGTGGCTTCAGACAACGAGGGGTGCGCGTGACAGATGCGGGCGATGTCTTCAGCGCTGGCCTTGAACTCCATTGCCACGACGGCCTCGGCAATCAACTCGCTGGCCATCGGGCCGACGATGTGGACGCCCAAAATTTCATCGGTCGTGGCATCGGCCAAAAACTTGACCATGCCGGTCGTGTCGCCCAAAGCACGGGCGCGGCCGTTCGCCAAGAAGGGGAATGTGCCGGCCTTGTAGGCGACGCCGTCCGCCTTGAGCTGCTGCTCCGTGCGGCCGACCCAAGCGATTTCGGGGCTGGTGTAAATGACCCAAGGAATGGTGTTGAAATTAACGTGTCCGTGTTGGCCGGCAATGCGCTCGGCCACTGCAACGCCCTCTTCCTCGGCCTTGTGGGCCAGCATGGGGCCGCGCACCACGTCGCCCACGGCCCAGACGCCGGGCAAATTGGTCTTGCAGTCGGCGTCGACCACAATCGCGCCGCGCTCGTCGAGTTGCAACCCCACGGCTTCGGTGTTGAGGCCCATGGTGTTGGGCACACGGCCAATCGAGACGATCAACTTATCGACTTCCAAGTCAATGGCCTCGCCCTTGGCATTGGTATAAGCCACGCTAACGCCTTTTTTGCTCGTCTTGATCTCGCCGACTTTGACACCGAGTTCAATTTTCAAACCTTGCTTGTCAAAGGCTTTTTTGGCTTCCTTGGCAATTTGTTCATCCACCGCGCCCAAGAAGGTGGGCAACCCTTCGAGGATGGTGACCTCGGCGCCCAAACGACGCCAAACCGAACCCATCTCCAAGCCAATCACGCCCGAGCCAATCAGGCCCAGCTTCTTGGGCACCGCGCCCAAACGCAAAGCGCCATCGTTGGACAGCACATTCACTTCGTCGAACGGCGTGCCAGGCAATGCGCGGGCATTGGAGCCCGTGGCAATGATGATTTGTTTGCCGACCAGGGTTTCTTCAGAGGCGCCTGCCACCTGAATTTCGTAGCCACCTTCGACCGCTTTCACGAACGAGCCACGGCCATGGAAGAAAGCAATTTTGTTCTTTTTGAACAAATACAAAATGCCGTCGTTGTTTTGCTTCACGACCGTGTCTTTGCGACCGATCATGGTGCCCACATCGAGGCCCAGGCCCTTCACCGTGATGCCGTGTTCGGCAAAGTGGTGATTGGCTTGCTCATAGTGCTCACTCGATTGCAGCAAGGCCTTGGAAGGAATGCAACCCACGTTGGTGCAAGTGCCGCCGGGCGCAGGGCCCCCTGCCGCATTTTTCCACTCGTCGATACAAGCGACTTTGAAACCCAATTGGGACGCCCGAATGGCCGCCACATAACCGCCAGGGCCGCCACCGATGACGACCACATCAAATTGTTGACTCATGTTGTTCCGCCTTTAAAAATCAGATTTCGAACAACAAGCGTGCGGGGTCTTCCAACGCTTCTTTCATGGCCACCAAGCCCAACACGGCTTCGCGGCCATCGATGATGCGGTGGTCGTAGGACATGGCAAGGTAGTTCATGGGACGGATCACGATTTGACCGTTCTCCACCACCGCGCGGTCTTTGGTCGCGTGCACGCCCAAAATGGCCGACTGAGGCGGGTTAATGATGGGGGTCGACAGCATGGAGCCGAAGGTACCGCCATTGGAAATCGAGAACGTGCCGCCGGTCATTTCTTCGATGCCCAACTTGCCGTCACGGGCTTTGGCGCCGTATTCGGCAATTTTCTTTTCGATGTCGGCAAAGCTCATTTGATCGGCGTTGCGCAAAATTGGCACCACCAAACCACGCGGAGAACCCACGGCAATACCGATGTCAAAGTAGCCGTGGTAAACAATGTCGTTGCCGTCGACCGAGGCGTTCAAGACCGGGTATTTCTTCAACGCATGGACGGCGGCTTTGACGAAGAAGCTCATGAAGCCAATCTTCACTCCGTGTTCTTTTTCGAACTTTTCTTGGAAGCGCTTGCGCATTTCCATCACCGGGGCCATGTTGACTTCGTTGAAGGTGGTCAGAATGGCGTTGGTGGATTGCGATTGCAACAGGCGCTCGGCAATGCGGGCGCGCAGTCGGGTCATGGGCACACGTTGTTCAGGACGATCGCCCAATTCGACGCTGGGCGCCACCACTTGAGGCAACGACTGTGTGGGCGCACCCGTTGGGATGCTCACCGCAGCGGCGGGCTTGGCACCGCCTGCCACAGCCGCCAAGACATCGCCCTTGGTGACGCGGCCGTCTTTGCCAGAACCGCTCACAGCCGACACGGACAAACCGTTGTCAGCCAGCAGCTTGGCGGCCGCAGGCATGGCGACGTCGCCTTTAGAGCCACCCGCAGGGACGGCGGTGCTGGCAACGGCTGCCGTTGCCGTTCCTGTAGCGGCGGCTGGGGCTGGGGCTGGAGTCGAAGCCGAAGCAGAGGTGCTGGCGCCGGCCTTGCCTTCGGTGTCGATGCGGGCGATCAATTGATCGGAGGCCACAGTGCCGCCGTCGCCCACCACCAGCTCAGCCAACACGCCAGCGGCGGGAGCGGGCACTTCGAGCACCACTTTGTCGGTTTCAATTTCAATCAGGATTTCGTCTTCTTTGACCGCTTCACCGACTTTTTTCTTCCAGTTCATCATGGTGGCTTCGGCCACGGATTCAGACAGCTGAGGAACTTTGACTTCTACGATTGCCATGGGATTCTTTCAATAAATACGTTGGAGATGAAGGTTGACTTATTTGGTCAACACAAAGCCTTTGAGCTTGGCGAACGCGCCGTCGACCAAGGCTTTTTGTTGCTCTTGGTGCAGGTGCGAATAACCCACTGCAGGCGACGCCGAGGCGGCACGGCCTGAGTAGCCCAGTTTTTGGCCTTCAGTCATGTTTTCGTGGATGTAGTGCTGAACGAAGAACCAAGCGCCTTGGTTTTGGGGCTCGTCTTGGACCCACACCACTTCGGTGGCGTTCGGGTATTTTTTGAGTTCAGCAGCAAAGGCCTTGTGCGGGAAGGGGTAGAGCTGTTCAACACGCAGGATGGCGGTATCGTCATGGCCCTTTTCTTCGCGCTTCTTGACCAAGTCGTAATAAACCTTGCCCGAGCAAGCCAGAACGCGCTTGACTTTGTCGGCCTTGAGTTCTTTGGTCTCAGGAATGATGGTCTGGAACGAGCCTTTGGTGAACTCAGACAAAGGCGATGTCGCATCCTTGTTTCGCAACAAGGACTTGGGCGTCATGATGATCAACGGCTTGCGCAAGTTGCGCACCATTTGACGACGCAACACATGGAAGATCTGGCTGGCCGTGGTGGGCTGGACGATCTGCATATTGGTGTCCGCGGCCAATTGCATGAAACGCTCCAAACGCGCCGAGCTGTGCTCTGGGCCTTGGCCTTCATAGCCGTGCGGCAGCATCAAAGTCAGGCCATTGACACGACCCCACTTCACTTCACCAGAGGCAATGAACTGGTCAATCACGACTTGAGCGCCGTTGGCGAAGTCACCAAACTGGGCTTCCCAAATCACCAGCGTGGTGGGGTCGTTGGAGGCGTAGCCGTACTCAAAACCCAGCACCGCTTCTTCGGACAAGATGGAATCAATCACCACAAACGGGGCCTGGTTTGGGGCCACGTTTTGCAAAGGCACGTAAGTGCCAATGTCCCATTTTTCACGGTTTTGATCGTGAATCACCGAGTGGCGGTGGGTGAAGGTGCCACGACCCGAGTCTTCGCCCGACAAACGCACAGGGTAGCCGCTGGCGACCAAAGAGGCGAAGGCCATCAACTCGCCCATGCCCCAATCGACCGGCAGGTCACCCCGGCCCATCGCGGCGCGGTCGTCATAGACCTTTTTCACCAACTGGTGCGGCGTCAAGCCCTCAGGCAAGGTGGTGACGCTCTTGGCCAGGCGGTGCCACTCGGACAGCGGAATCGACGTGTCGCCCGCGTCGGTCCACTTTTTACCCAAATAGGGCGACCAGTCCACCGCAAATTTGCTTTGGAAATTCGCCACCACGGGATCCACCGTGTGACGGCCTTCCTCGAGCGCTGCGCGGTAGGCCTTGACCATGTCATCGCCCAACGTGGCGCCCAAGCCCTGCGCGGCCAACTTGTCGGCGTAGAGCTTGCGAGTGCCTGGGTGAGCCGCGATTTTTTTGTACATCAGCGGCTGGGTCAGGCTCGGGGTGTCTTGTTCGTTGTGACCCAATTTGCGGAAGCAAGTGATGTCGACCACGATGTCTTGGCTGAAGGTCATGCGGAACTCGAGGGCGAGTTGCATGCACAACACCACGGCTTCGGGGTCGTCGCCGTTGACGTGCAAGACCGGCGCTTCGACCATCTTCACGATGTCGGTGCAATAGGCGCTGGAGCGCATGTCGCGGGGATCGCTGGTGGTGAAGCCAATTTGGTTGTTAATGATGATGTGCACCGTGCCGCCGGTGGTGTACCCGCGGGTTTGGGCCAAGGCCAAGGTTTCTTGGTTCACCCCCTGGCCGCCAAAGGCCGCGTCGCCGTGCACCAGCACGGGCAACACTTGCTTGCCTTGGGGGTCACCGCGGCGGTCCATGCGCGAACGCACCGAGCCTTCAACCACGGGATTCACAATTTCCAAGTGCGATGGGTTGAACGCCAAACTCAAGTGGACGGGGCCGCCGGGGGTGGCCACGTCCGAGCTGAAACCTTGGTGGTATTTCACGTCGCCAGAAGGCAGGTCTTCGGGGGCGGTGTGGTCGAACTCGGCAAACAAATCACCGGGCTTCTTGCCCAGGGTGTTCACCAGCACATTCAAGCGGCCCCGGTGGGCCATGCCGATCACAATTTCTTGCACGCCTTGGGTGCCAGCCGCTTGGATCAGTTCGTCCATGGCGGCAATGAAGCTTTCGCCCCCTTCGAGCGAGAAGCGTTTTTGACCCACGTACTTGGTGTGCAAGTAACGCTCCAAGCCTTCAGCGGCGGTCAGGCGGTCCAGAATTTGTTTCTTTTTATCGGTGTTGAAGTTGGGTTTGCTGCGAATGCTCTCCAGCTTCTTTTGCCACCAAGCCTTTTGGTCTTGGTCGGTGGTGTGCATGAACTCGGCGCCGATGGTGCCGCAATAAGTTTCACGCAGCGCATTCAACACCTCGCGCAAGGGCATTGTGTCCTTGCCAAAGAAGGTGTTGCTGATGTTGAAAATGGTTTCTTGGTCAGCGTCGGTGAAACCGTAGTAAGACGTTTCGAGCTGGGGAATGTGGGCGCGCTCGGTGCGTTGCAGCGGGTCCAGGTTGGCCCAGCGGGTGCCCACGTTGCGGTAGGCAGCGATCAACTGTTGAACGGCGGTGCGTTTGCGGCCCAACTCGGCGTCGGCACTGGCGACCACAACCTTCGTTTGACCTTGTTTGGCGCGTTCGGCGAAAGCATTGATGACCGGCAAGTGAGGCACATCGCGGGCTTGCGAGCCGTCGACGGCGGGCACGTGTTGCAGGGCGTCGAAATACTCGCGCCAATTGGTGGGCACGCTACCGGGGTTGGCCAAGTAGTTTTCGTACATCTCTTCCACATAGGGCGCGTTGCCCCCGAAGAGATAGGTGTTGCCTTGGTAGGCGGTGTAGACCGTTGACGGGCTGCTCATATTACGCTGACCTCCGCTTTCCTTCAGAAAGCATAAGTTGGTGGATAACCTCCCGCGACACGGCTGGACCGGTTAGCGGATGCGACAGTGGCTGTGAGAGGGCCTGATTGCACTCGGCATTCTGCCACGAATTGTTGACACATCTGCTGACGATTGGCTGACCCTGACCGCCTTAATGACCCATCAAGACCTCGGGGTTTGCACCAGCATCGCCCGAAAATCGTTCACATTGGTGTGGGTGGGGCCCGTCACCAGCAAGTCGCCCAAGGCTTGAAAAAACCCATAAGCGTCGTTGCGGTCCAGAAAATCGGCCACCTTCAGGCCCATGGCCTCGGCCCGAGCCAAGGTGTCCGGCGTGACAAAAGCGCCCGCATTGTCCTCGACCCCATCGATGCCATCGGTGTCCGCGGCCAACGCCCAAAGGCCTGTTTCGCCTTGCAGCGCCTGAGCCAAACCCATGCAAAACTCCCCGGCTCGCCCGCCCCGCCCTTTGGCTGCGCCGGGTTGACGGGGGCGCAGGGTCACCGTGGTTTCACCGCCCGACAAAATCACGCAGGCCTGGCCCGGGGCGGGTTTGGCAAAAGGTTGGCCATGGCGTGCCACACTCCTGGCCAAAGCCGCATGCACCTTGCCGACCTCGCGCGATTCCCCCTCGATTTCATCGGACAAGACATAGGCCGTTACACCCGCCGCCTCGGCCGCCGCGGCCGCCGCCAACAAGGACTCGCGGGGCGTGGCCATCAAATGCACTTGGTTGTGGACAAAGCAAGGGTCGCTGGGTTTGGGCGTTTCCCAAGCGCCCGTTTTGCGAGCATCACCCGTTTTACGAGCGTCACTTTCCAAAGCCGCCCAAGCCACTGGCGGCAGTTCAATTTGATAGCGCTTCAAAATGGCCAAGGCATCGGCACAGGTGGTGGCGTCGGGCACGGTCGGGCCACTCCCGATCACCGAAGGGTCGTCTCCTGGCACGTCGCTGATGGCCAAGGTCAGCACCTTGGCAGGCGCACAGGCCGCCGCCAAACGACCGCCTTTGATGCGAGAAAGGTGTTTGCGCACGCAGTTCATTTCTGCAATGTGCGCGCCGCTGGCCAACAAGGCTTGGTTCACCGCCTGTTTATCGGCCAAGCTCAATCCCTCGGCCGGCAAGGTCAACAAGGACGAGGCCCCGCCCGACATGAGGCAGATGACCAAATCATCGGCCGTCAGGCCTTGGGTTAAAGCCAAGATGCGCTCGGCAGCCGCCAAGCCATTCGCATCCGGCACGGGGTGAGCGGCTTCCACAATTTCAATTCGCAGCGCTCGAGGGACTGCCGCAAGGTCAGCCTCAGCTTCAGATACGGGGCCCTCAGATACGGGGGCTTCATACAGGGGGGCTTCACGCGGCGGCGTGTGGCCATAACGCGTCACCACCAAGCCGGAAAGGGGGGCATCCGCTGGCCACAATTTTTCAAGCGCCTGTGCCATGGCCCCGGCGGCCTTGCCGGCGCCCAGCACCAAGGTGCGGCCCTTGGGGGGCGGGGGCAAGTGATCGGGCAGGGTCAACAAGGGTTGAGCGCGGGCCACGGCCACGTCGAACAAATAGCGCAAAAACGCCTGGGGTTCCTCCATCGCGTTCGTAGGCGTTGACGCTGGCGTTGGCGTTGACGGAGTGGCTGGCATGGCGGCGTTGGAGATCACAAATCAAGTCCCACTTGCGGTTGCAGGCCTTCCCGAACTGTCGGAAAGCGCAAGACCAATCGAAGTTCTTTTTTCATGCGGGTGTTGACCAAGCGGCGCGACTCGCCCATGAAGCTCAACAAATTCAAGGGCAAGGTTTTTTGAGCGTCCGCTCTCGACAACCTGGGCGGCTTGGCGATGCCGTAGAGGTCGGCGGCCAAGTCCACGTAATCCCCCATGCGCAACTCGGTGTCGTCGTTGACGTTGTAAACCCGCTGGGCTTTTCCGCGCCAGAGCGCCAAAACGCAGGCCCTGGCCAAGTCGTCGGCATGGATGTGGTTCGTGAACACATCGTCTTCGCGCCGCAGCACGGGGGTGCCGCGCAGAAGGCGTTCCCGGGGTGTACCGCCGACACGGTCGGGGGCGTAGATGCCGGGGATTCGCAAAATGCAGGTTCGCACCGCCGTGTAATTAGCGGAACGACCGGCGCTTTGTCGTCCGAAATGCCGCACGCTGTTCTCGGCATCGACGCGCCGTTGGGCCCGGTGGGTGCTGGGTTGAAGCGACTGGGATTCGTTGACCCAAGCCCCCTCGCAGTCACCATAAACACCGCTGGTGCTGCCGTAAACCAAGGTTTGGAGAGCAGACCGTTTGCGCAGCACCTGCAGCAGCGCGTGCGTGCGCGGGTCACGCCACCAATCGGCGCGCCCTTCACCAGGCGGTGGGGCCAAATGCAACACCCGGTGGGCAATGCCAGCCAAGCGCTGCAAAGTCTTGGGTTGGTCCAACTGGCCCACCAATGGGGTGATGCCCGCACGCCGTAAGTCAGGGATGCGGTCGGGTGAAGAGGTCAATGCGATCAATTTCACCGCCGAAAGTCGGCGCACCGCGCGCAGCCCCACATCGCCGCAGCCCACGATCAAAACACGTTCCCGCCGGAAGCGAGCCGGCAAAGCGCCAAGAGGGGTCTGGTTTGAAGGCAAAATTGACGTAGTTGTAAAAAAACTGAAGCCCTTAGGATAACGTTTAGATAGCGAAAACCAGACATGACCTACCAAATCACGGTTCAACCCAGCGGCCGCCAATTTGCCAGCGAAGCCGAAGAAACCATTTTGAGTGCCGGCATCCGCGCCGGCGTCGGCTTGCCCTACGGCTGCAAAGACGGTGCTTGTGGCTCTTGCAAATGCAAAAAAATCAGCGGCACCGTGGTTCACGGCGAACACCAAGCCAAAGCACTGTCCCCCGAGGAAGAGGCCAATGGCTTCGTGCTGACCTGCTGCGCCGTGGCCCAAAGCGATGTGACCTTGGAGTCGCGCCAAGTGACCGACGCGAGTGCCTTTCCCATCAAAAAAATGCCCGCACGGGTGGCGGCTTTGGAAAAGAAGTCGGCCGACGTCATGGCCGTTCGACTGCAATTGCCCGCAACCGAGCAGTTCCGTTACCACGCCGGCCAATACATTGAATTCATCTTGCGCGATGGTTCCCGCCGCGCCTACTCGATGGCCAACGCACCGCACACCCAAGTCGAAACCCCGGGCCTTGACTTGCACATTCGACACCTGCCCGGCGGCAAGTTCACCGACCACGTGTTTGGCGCCATGAAGGAAAAAGAAATTCAGCGCATTGAAGGGCCCTTTGGCAGCTTTTATTTGCGTGAAGACACCAACAAACCGATGGTTTTTGTCGCCTCCGGCACCGGCTTTGCGCCGATTAAGGCCTTGTTGGAGCACATTCAATTCATCACTGAACACTCGGCCGACCCGGCGCTGGGGGCCGCACAGGCTTTGCGTCCGATCCATTTTTATTGGGGTGGACGGCGCCCCAGCGACTTGTACTTGGACGATTGGGTGAAAGCCCAACTGCCCAAGATGCCCCAACTGCACTACATCCCCGTGGTGTCGGAGGCGTCGCCTGAGGACGCCTGGCAGGGCCGCACGGGCTTTGTGCACCAAGCGGTGCTTGACGATTTTGCCGACTTGTCGGGCCACCAGGTTTATGCCTGCGGCGCCCCCATCGTGGTGAACTCGTCACAAAGCAGTTTCACCACCCAACGCGGTTTGCCTGAGGACGAATTTTTTGCCGATTCGTTCACCAGCGAAGCCGACAAGCCATAACGCAGAGCCCCGCATGCGTTTGGACAAATGGCTTTGGGCGGCCCGGTTTTACAAAACCCGGAGCCTCGCCAGCGAAGAAATTGGCAAAGGCCGGGTTCAAGTGAATGGGGCTGTCGCCAAAGCCTCGCGTGAAGTCAAGCCGGGAGACGAGTTGGTTTTGAGACACCAGAGCCTTCCCCGAACCGTCCGCGTTTTGGGCCTGAGCGCCCAGCGCGGGCCCGCAGTTCAAGCACAAATGCTTTACGAAGAAACGGCTGAAAGCTTGGCCTTGGCCCAACAATTCAGGGAACAGCGGCGACTCGCACCTGAACCCGCCTTGGGCATCACGGAAGGACGACCCACCAAACGCCAGCGCCGAGATTTAGACCGAGTGGATTGGGACGCCCGCTGGCGGGCCGAGATCTAAATGCCAAAGGGCGAAGTTTAAACCTTCACCATGTCGAGGGTCTTCGACAAGCATTGGCCCATTTCAGCAAAGTAACGTTCGGTTTCAGCGGTCGGAACGATGTAGCGAATGCGGTTATCGGTTTCATCCGGCAACAGGTCAATCAGGCCCTTTTTGCGCAGGGTTTTCAGCCGGCGGTGGACGGTGGTCGGGGAGGCGTCAGGGGACATTTTCATGGCCTCCAAAACCGGTACTTTTCGCCCTTCATGCCACAACACCGCCAATTGGTTCAACAACCGCTCTTCGGTCGCGTCCATGGCGACAAAGCTGGGCAAGCCGCGCAGGGCATGAACCAGGTTAAGAAACCGCGTGTAAGCACCCGCTTGTTTTTCCATTTTGGGTATTTCAGTGTGAGAGGTTGAGGCGATCAAAAAGTGGTCTCAATTTGAATCATCATCAAAAGGATAATGTTCAAACCTACTTTATTTTACGTCTGCTTACCTTGATCGGACGGATTCGAAGTGGGGGAAACTACGCATACGCATACGCATACGCATGCTCATACGCATGCCCTCAATGGGCCAGCGCTTGTGCCAAGCGCTGGTGCAAATCCACCGACCAAGCCCGTCGGTCGCGCCCCTGCTGGGTTTCGGGCGGTAAGAAGCGCACCTTCACCCCCAATCGGGGCAGTTGCATGCAGCGCCAAAGCGAAGTCACCAAGGTGTCATCGCCGACGTAGGCAGGCGCCAAAGACCGCTTTTGGTGCTCCAAATCCCAATACGT